>JANPBZ010000123.1:0-18972 GCA_031430695.1 Ilumatobacteraceae bacterium | reverse complement strand
AGGATCTTGCTCGACGCGATCTGTTTTGAGCTGAGCGCATCACAGGGGAAAAACCTGTGTTGATAGCACTCATCTGACTTTTTTGATTTGCGCTCCGGGTTGGGACCCGGGCGACTTTTGAATTGACAAGACAGCGTCTAGTCCAACCCCAATCCGAGGATCAGGGTTGTTCCATCGCTGCCCGCATTGGCGTTCAGTCTTCTCTTCCGTTTTCAAGGAGCCGAGACACCGCACGAAGTACGATGTCGTAGCGCTGGCACGCAGGAGCCGAAGCCCGCTGTTGGTGCCTGGTCTCGCGGGCCGAAACGGCCGTGCGAGGCGAGTAGCAACACTATCTAGCAGGGACGGAAGCGTCAACCTTCTGTCAAAGATTTTCCGACGACGAACTCGCGCTTGCCCTTGCGAAGCAGCAGGAACTGCCCTCTGAGCAGGTCCGATGTGCTGAGGAGGCCGTCGGCGTCGAGCACACGATTTCCCGCCCGAACCGCGCCCTGGCCGAGGAGACGGGACACCTCGCTGTTGGACTTGGCAACGCCGGCTCGAACGAGCAACTCGTGGACCCGCGAGCCCTCGAGCGGATCGGGCAGCGCGATCAGCGGTACCTCCGCCGCCACGGTCTCGAGAGCAGCCTGCGAAGCGCCGGTCGGATCCGCACCGAACAGCACCTCTGCGGCGCCCCTGGCGGCTGCTGCGGCGTCGTGGCCGTGCACCAGCGTGGTCATCTCGTCGGCGAGCGCTCGTTGAGCGGCCCGCTTCTCGGGTGCGGCGGCCTGCTGGGCCATCACGTCGTCGATCTCGGCGAGTGAACGCATGGACAGCATCTTCAGGTAGGTGCCGACCACGTTGTCGTCGCACTGCACCCAGAACTGACGGAATTGATACGGCGATGTGCGTGCCGGGTCCAGCCACACGGCTCCCCCGACCGACTTGCCGAACTTGGCGCCGTCGCTTCGCGTCATCAACGGGTGCGTCATGGCAAACGCTTGACTACCGAGCTTGCGCCTGATCAGTTCGACCCCGGCAACGATGTTGCCCCACTGGTCGGAGGCGCCGGCCTGCAGTTCGACGTCGTGATGCTCGTAGAGGTGGCGGTAATCGTTGGCCTGTAACAGCATGTAGCTGAATTCGGTGTACGAGATGCCGTGCTCGCTTTCGATGCGCGACCGCACCGAATCCTTGGCGATCATCTGATTGACGGTGAAGTGCTTGCCGACGTCGCGGAGAAATTCGAGCATCGTGATGGGGCGGGTCCAGTCGGCATTGTTCACCAATGTCGCCTGGAACGGACCCGGCTCGAAATCGAGCAGCGTGGTCAGTTGCACCTTGATGCACTCGACGTTGTGACGAAGGGTGTCGTTGTCGAGCAGATTGCGTTCCTCGCTTCGCCCTCCGGGATCGCCGACCATGCCGGTAGCGCCACCGGCCAGCGGAAACGGGCGGTGCCCGGCCAGTTGGAAGCGACGCATGAACAGTTGGCCGACGAGGTGGCCGGCGTGCAACGAGTCGGCTGTCGGATCGAACCCGATGTACAACCCCAGGTTGCCCTTGGCGATTCGGGCAGCTAGCGCGGCGCGATCGGTGGTGTCGTGAACGAGGCCGCGGGCGTCGAGTTCGGAAAGCAGATCCATCGCCGTTCATGTTGCCAGCTCACCCAATCGAAACCGCACATCAGTTTCGGGCGTCGGCGTCTTAACCGGCTCCGAACGACGTGCGCACGAGTTCGCCTGTCACATCTGACCTACCACGGAAGTCATCGAGCGAGATCCTGTCGAGGGCACCTGAACGCAATTCGGCAATCGAGTCAAGGAGGGCCTGTCGTTGCGACGCTGCAAGCCACGGAGCGTCGTCCATGGTGCGTTGTAGGCGGACGCGGAGAGAGTCGAGGGGTGCAACCACACCAGCGGTCACCGTGTCGACGCCGCTCGCCACCAGCGCCTGCTCGTACTCGATGTCGAGCCGTTCGACGCCGGTGGCAATGTCGATGGCAGCTGCCTGCACCGACGCGACGCGCTTGTCGATCGACGGTATCTGTTGACGGCCCAGCAACAGGCCAAGGGCAAATGTCACCAGTCCGACTGCCACCGCCCAGGCTATGGCCCGGCGTTGCCGCCGAGCTGCCGAGATGTACAGGGTCATGACCGCTGCCTTCCTACGAGGAATGTCACGTCGTTGCGGCCCGCGTAGGGCTCCATGTTTGTTCCAACACCAGTGAGCTCGATCAATCTGCTGCCATCAATGATCCACACGGTCGGGCGCAGCGTCACCGGGCCGCGATATCGAGTGAGCCGCTCGATTGTCTCGGCGAGCGATTCGGCCACCGCCCGTTCGCCCTCGATTGCAATCACATCGTCTCCGTAGCGATCGCGCACCGCGATAGCAGTGTCGTTGCTGATAACGAAGTAGGCACCAATGGCGTCGACGCGTGCGCCGGCCGCGTCAGCTGCTACGTCGCCGACCGCGACTTCGTGACGCCCGGGTAGCGCCCCCGCTGATAGGCCAACGGCGCCCGTCGCTATCGCCCGGACGGTCGACCGCTCGGCGACCTCCTCGACACGTACCTCGACACTGGCCGGGCTCGCACCGGCGTTGATCACCTCAGCTTCGACCTCGGCCATCATCGCATCGAGTGTTGCCGAGTCGAGCTTCGCAACCGTGCGCTCGCGTTCGGCGCGAATCAACGAGAGCGCATCGCCGATCGAGGAGATCACTTCGGCGTGCTCGGGTATGACGATCGGCCATCCCAGCCGCGCGGCCACGTGGCGGGCGAGCGCGCCTGCACCGCCACCGACACCGACGATCGACGGGTTGGTCAGCTTCGATGACTTGGCGACAGTGAGGCTCAACTCGCACACGGCGTCGCTGGCCGCCGTCAGCATCTGCTCGGCAATGGCTCGCCCGTCGATCCCGAACTGCCGACCGACCGTGTCGAAGGCCGCCATAGCCGCGCCGGCCGGTGCGTAGCAGTAGTCACCTACGTCGGTCAGCTCCAACGCGTTTGCTGCGCAGGTTGTGGTCAACGCTGCACATAGCCCTGTGTCTGTGCGCAGCACGACATAGTCGGCCGGATCATCCAGCATCGCTGAACGAATCTCGACGTGGGCCGCGGCGACCAGTGCAGGATCGAGGTAGCAGGCGTACTCCAGGCCGGCGATGTGGGCCGAGCGTGGGCCTACGCCATAGACCCGATTGCGACGAGTGCGTAGCATCGAGCCACCAGCCACGCCGATCACGCGCACGTCAACACTGCGCAAGGCTGTGGCGTGTGATGCCACACGCACGTACGACAGTGCGGGGTGTCCGTTTCGGATCGCGGCGACGTTGGTCGAGGTGCCGCCGACCTCGATGACGATGGCATCTTTCACTCCGGTGTAGCGCAACGCACCGGCGACCGATGCCGCCGGGCCCGAGTACAGCGTGCGAACAGGTGCGGCGCTGAAGCCGTCGAGATCTGTGGCGCCTCCGTCGCTGCGCATGACCATCACCGGTGCGGCGATACCAGCGGCACGAACACCTGCGTCCACATACGACGCCGTGCTGACTGCGATCGGCAGAATCGACGCATTGAGAGCAGCTGTGACGGTACGAAGCTCGAGGCCGTACAACCCGCTGAGGTCGGTGGAGGCGCACACCGGCAGACCGGCCTCTCGGGCCATGGCTGAAACGGCCGTCTCGTTCGTCATGTCGTCGGGCGAGAACGCCTCGGCAACACATACCGCCGATACCCCGGCGGAACGAAACTCCTCGAGCGCAGTGCGGATCGCATCGGCCGGCAATCCGTCCGTGACGTCGAAGAAGCGATACCGAACGCGTAGACGCTTTCCGGCCGACAGTTCGACGCCGCTCAGCCTCGTTCGCTTCTCCACCCGGGCCAAGTCGGGGCGGCGACCCATTCCAATCACGCCAACCACGCCGGCATCACCCTCCAGCAGCGCGTTCACCGCCTGCGTCGTGGAGTGGGTGACCAGTTCGATTCGGTCGGCGCCGACGCCGGCAGCGATGTGAGCCACGGCCTGCACGACTCCCGCGGCAACACCGCCATGTTCCCCATGGGTGGTGGGGACCACCGACGAGGCAATGATCTGCAACGTGGTGAGGTCGACGGCGACGGCCTTGGTGAACGTCCCACCGACATCCACGCCCACTCTCAACATTGACGCCACGTTCAGGCAGTGGCGGTCTGCATCGACGTGGAGGCCCGCCGGGCGAGGCGCGGCTTGACGACGAACACATACGCAGCCCCGAACAGGTAGACGAGTGTCAACGCGGCCTGGCCGACGAGCGACGGAACGGTCGGCCAGATCCCCGTTGCTTCCGACAGAAAGATCGGCAACCGTGGTGAACTCGTGCGGCGATAGGTGAGCACGTCGGCAGATTGCAAGGTGTTGAGGGCGTTGCCCAGAAAGGCCACCGATGTCGCCATGACCAGCGCGACGGCCGTGTTCATGAACTTGCGCACCGGCAGTTTGCGCCCGAGCGCGAACACGATGTGAGCAACGGCGGCAAGGGCAATGAGCGCCAACCCAATCCCCAGCAGTATGTAGCGTCCGAGTCCCTCGCCGAACGTCAACAGCGACTGGTAGAACAGGGCGGTCTCGAAACCCTCGCGGTACACGGCAGTAAAGCCGACCGCTACCAACGACGCAGTGGACCCCACGCTGATCGCGCTCCACAGCCTGGCGCGAACGAACTCCATCCACCGTTTCTGCTCCAGCCGGGCGATCAGCCAGAACGACACGTAGAACAACACGGCGACCGCGGCGAGGGCGACCACTGCCTCCAACACCTCCCTGCCCACGGGCAACAAACGGAAAAGCATGGGCATCAACAGCACCGTGATGACCGTAGCAATCGCGGCGAGGGCGACCCCGGCCAGGATCGGCTTGATGTACTGCGGGCTGCGTGCCGCCTCGAGATAGCCGACCAGGACCGCGAGGAGTAGGACGACCTCGAAGCCCTCCCTGAACAGAATCAGAAACGACTGTCCTGTGATGAGTGCGGGCGCGCCGACGCCGGCTTCGGTGAGCTTGCGTTCGGCATCATCGAGCATGCCTCGAAGCACCACGACCTGGTCGCGGATCTCGTCGAGGGGCTTGCCATCAGATATCGCCGTACGAATGGTGGCGAACTGATTTTCGACGTCGATGGTCAGGTCGTTGTCCGCGATACGCAACGGGATCTCGACCTGTTCGAAGTGCGAGAGATAGCCGGAGCGAGCCTCGGCCAGGGCGCGAACACCGTCGCCGGCCTCGATGAGCGCCAGCGTTTCGTCGACTGACGCACGCGTGCGATCGAGCAGTTCGATGGCATCGTCTCGCGAGCCGCCGGCCGAGGCACCCGCTATCGATGGGGCCACCATGAAAAATGCCAGCCCGACGACGACGAGAGCGAGCAGGCGGCGCATCACTCAGCCCGGATAGGCCGCGAGGTAGGTCGCAGCCGCACTCTGGAAGTCGGCAGCAGCGTCGGCGAGCGCCGCTGTATCGCCGGCCTCTGCCGCTGTCTCGTAGGCGGCCAGTGCATCTTCCATGGCGAGATAGCTGTCGGGCAGGTTCTGCTTGATGGTGCCCTCATACGTCTCCCACGACTCGTGCGCCTGATCCCAGGCGGCCGCCGCGTTGTCTGGGGTGGCCACCGCGGCGGTGAGAATGCCTCCGGTCGTCGCCAGGCCGGCCGTGACCGTGGCATCGTCGACAATCGGGTGGCCGTCTTCCGCTTCCGCCTCGGCAACCGCCTCACTGGCAGCGGATGGAGTTTCGTCGTCGCCGCACGACACTGCGAGGAGGCTGAAGCCTGAGAGCAGGGCGATGCCGGTTCGGAGTGCAGTGGTTCGAGTCATATAACGGACGCTATCACTAGATGTTAGGTTTGCCTAAGCAGAGTCGGCGGGCGGGGTGACACTTCCACATTGGCATACCCAACCATCGACAGACCAGCCATCAGTCAACAACGCTCAGCCAGCCAGCGGCGCGGCCAGTCGACCGCCTTTGAGATGCCAATCCGCGACGTGCCGATCAGCGACGCCGGCGGTGACATACCGTCGTCGAACAGCGTCGCCGTCGAGCCGTTCAGCGCCATGTCGATACCGAGCTGGCGGCACAGCTTCCCGGGTCCATTGGTCGAACGGGGATCGGCACCATCACACGTCACGGCCCGGATCAACACAGCCTGCCCATCTCCATCTGGCCCCGTCACGACATTGACGCAATGGTGCATGCCGTAGATGAGGTACACGTAGAGATGCCCGGCCGGGCCGAACATCACGGCGTTGCGCTGGGTGCGCCCTCGAAAGCTGTGGCTGGCGGGATCGTCTTGCGTGTACGCCTCGACCTCGACGATCCGGCAGGTGGATGTGCCAACGACGAACAGCTTGTTGAGCAGCTCGGGGGCAACGTCGGGCGCGTCCCGTCCGAGGAAACCTGGCCCAAGGCGCTTCACGCGAGTGCGGCACGCAGCCGATCGACATGCGCGGCGAAACGCTCGATCTGTTCGGCGACAGCGGCGGGACCGGCGCCGCCGGGAGTGATCCGTCGCTTGACCGAAACGCCGGGTGCCACCAGCTCGGCCGCGTCGGTACCGAGCAGCGGGGCACGCTCGACCAAGGACCGCAATGATCCCTCGCCTGCCAACGCCCGACGCACGAGGGCGCCGACGAGGGCGTGCGCCTCGCGGAACGGTGTTCCCCGCTGCACCAGCCACTCGGCGAGATCTGTTGCTGACGTGGTCTCAGCATCGGCGGCCGCCTGCATGCGTGCAGGCACCCAAATCGCGCTTGCGATCATCCCGGTCACGGCACCGAGCCCCAGCCGGATCTGGTCCACCGAATCGAACAGCGGCTCCTTGTCCTCCTGATAGTCGCGGTTGTAGCTCAGCGGGAGGCCCTTCATCGTTGCCAGGAATCCAGTGAGGTTGCCGATCAGCCTGCCAGCCTTGCCGCGTGCCAGCTCGGCGATGTCGGGGTTCTTCTTCTGAGGCAGCATCGATGAGCCCGTGGCGTAGGCGTCGTCGAGCTGGGCGAAGCCGAACTCCTCCGTCGTCCACAGCACGAACTCCTCCCCTATTCGCGACAGGTTGATGGCAACCATGGTCAGGGCGAAGAGCGCTTCGGCGACGTGATCGCGCGAACCGACCGCATCGAGCGAATTCTCGAACCGCGCTGCGAAGCCGAGCTTGCGGGCGGTGAAGTCCGGGTCGAGCGGTAGCGACGAACCGGCCAACGCGCCTGCACCCAACGGGGAGACGTCGACCCGATCAAGGGCGTCGATGATCCGTTCGACATCGCGGCCGAATGCCCACCCGTGAGCGAGGAGGTGGTGCGAGAGCAGGACGGGCTGGGCGCGCTGGAGATGCGTGTATCCAGGCAGATAGATCTCGCCAGCGGCGCGTGCGCGGTCGAGCAGCACCGTTTGCAGATCGACGACTCGTCGGGCGATTGCCAACAGCTCGCCTTTCATCCACCGACGAACCCCCGTTGCCGATTGATCGTTTCGACTTCGCCCGGTGTGCAGCTTTGCGCCGGCCGCCCCGGCGAGCTCGGTGACCCGACGTTCGATCGCGGTGTGGATGTCCTCATCGCTGCCCACGAAGACAAAGGATTCGGCGGCCATCTCGTCGGAAACCTGATCCAGCGCCGCGATGATCGAATCAGCCTCGGCCGCAGAGATGATCTGGGCGTGTGCGAGGCCGAGAACATGTGCGACCGACCCGGCAATATCGTCGGGCCACAGCCGCCGATCGAACGACAGGCTCTCGGTGAACGCCATCAGTTCTGCTGCCGGTCCACCCTCGAACCGGCCGTGCCAGAGCGCTTTGCCGGCAGGTGTCCCGTCGGCGTTCACGACAGACCGGCCAACTCGCGAAGGTGCTCTGCCAACGCCTGCCCACCGAACGACTCCTCGGCAACGCACATCAACGTGTCGTCGCCGGCGACTGTGCCGATCAATCCACTCATTCCTGACCGGTCGATGGCCGAGGCGACGACATGGGCGCAACCCGGCGGCGTGCGCAACACCACCAGGTTTGCCGACACCTTGACTTCGGCAACCCACTCCCCCATCACTCGTCGAAGTTGATCCTCCGGTGCGATGCGCGCCGGCTCGTATTCGGGGATTGCATAGACGGTCTCGCCTCCCGGCACTCGAACCTTGACCGCGCCGAGGTCTTCGAGATCGCGAGACACCGTGGCCTGTGTCGCGGCGATTCCTTCATCGGCAAGCAGATCGACGAGTTGCGGCTGGTTCGTCACGGCGTGCTTGCCGATCAGCTTGCCGATCACTTGCTGACGTTGCACCTTGCTGGCCATCAGCGCACTCCCATCAGAAAGGCGAGCGCACCACGAGCGGCATGCAGCCGGTTGTGCGATTGACGAATGACGTGACTGTGCGGGCCGTCGATCACCTCGGCAGCGACCTCATAGCCACGGTAGGCCGGAAGACAGTGATAGAAACCGGCGCCCGCTTCGGCAGCCGCCATCATGTCGGTGGTGACGGTGTAGCCCTCGAAGGCTTGCTTTCGGTTGTCTTTCTCCGCCTCCTGGCCCATCGATGTCCACGTGTCGGTGTGGACGGCGATTGCGCCGTCGACGGCTTCGGCGGCGCGATGCACCTGCCGCACCCGCCCTTCCCCGAGACGGTTGAGGCGATCCAACTCGTGGTCGGGCGCGTGGTACCCCACGGGACACCCGAGTACGACGTCGGCTCCGAGCAGCACGGTCGCCTCAGCGAGCGAGCGGGCGACGTTGTTGTAGTCACCCACATATGCCACCGTGCGACCAGCCAGCGGACCGTGCACCTGTTGCATCGTCAGTACGTCGGCGAGCCCCTGCAAGGGATGTGAGTAGTCGCTGAGCATGTTGACGATCGGCACCGTGCTGACCGCGACCATGCGCTGAACGATCCCGTGGTCGAACACTCGAGCAGCCAGCATGCCGTGGTAGCCGGCCATCACCATCGTGACGTCTTCGACCGATTCCCGGACGTCGAACCCCACTTCTTCACCTCGCGTGTACACCGGGTGCCCGCCGAGCTGCACAACTGCGATCTCCATGGATTGACGCGTGCGATTCGATGGCTTCTCGAAGATCAGGGCGACTCCGAGCCCGGCCAACACGGGTCGAAGGTCGGTTCGTTCGGCGAGGTGCAGTACCTGGACGAGTTCTTCGGCCGTGAGGTCGGTCACGTTGAGAAGATGCCTCACTGCAACACCTCGGCGATGATGGCGATTGCCTCGTCGAGTTCGGCCTCGGTGACGTTGAGCGGTGGAGCAAACCGCAACGAGGTCGCTGTCACAGCGTTGGTCACCAGCCCGCGTTCCAACAACTCGATGTACACCGCCTTGGCGTCCGCACCGCCGGACAGCTCGGCCGCCAGCAGCAGCCCTCGACCCCGCACACTCGAAATGCCAGGGAGTTCGAGCAGCCTGGTCGTGAAGTACTCGCCGCGTTTGGCAGCCAGGCCCGGCGCATCAATGCGTCGCATCTCATCGATGACGGCGCTGACGACCGCAGTCGCCAATGCAGTTCCGCTGTACGTGCTGCCGTGATCTCCCGGCTGGAAGACGGCGGCGACTTCGTGCTTGGCCCACGTTGCCCCGACGGGGAATCCATTGCCCATCGCCTTGGCCATCGTGACGACATCGGGCACGACGCCGGCGTGTTGGAACCCGAACCATGCGCCCGTGCGGCCGAACCCCGTCTGAATCTCGTCGAGCATCAGTAGTAGCCCGCGCTCGTCACACAGCGTTCGGACGTCGCGCAGATATTGATCGTCGGCTGGCACGACGCCGCCCTCGCCCTGCACTGGCTCCAGCAGCACCGCTGCCACTGTGGTGTCGATCGCCGCCTCGAGTGCGTTGATGTCGTTGTAGGCGACATGACGAAACCCGTCGGGCATGGGAAAGAACGGCTCGTGTTTCGCAGGCTGGCCGGTCGCGGCCAACGCAGCAAGCGTGCGCCCGTGAAAGCTGCCGAACGCGCTGACCACACCGTGGCGACCGCGGCCACCGAACTTGCGGGCCAGCTTCAGTGCAGTCTCGTTGGCCTCGGCGCCGCTGTTGCAGAAGAACACCTGGCCCACCGCGCCGGTGGCCTCGACCAGCAACGCGTTGATCTTGATCGCCGCCTCGGCCACTTTGTCGGTGGCGAACAGGTTGCTCACGTGCATCAAGGTGCCGGCCTGTTGCGAGATGACGTCCGTGATGCGCGGGTGCGAATGACCGAGCGCGATCACAGCGAGGCCACCGAGGAAGTCGAGATATCGCTTGCCATTGCTGTCCCACAACTCGGTGCCGCTGCCACGGACGAACATCACCTGCGGCGCGCCGAAGACCGGCATGAACGGACACACCGTCGGCGCTGCAGAGGTGTCGAATGCGTGCGTACTCACTGGACCATCGTCCCAATCCCCTCGTCGGTGAATATCTCCAGTAGCAAGACATGGGCGATCCGCCCATCGAGGATGTGAGCGCGGCGCACACCACTGCGCACGGCATGTACGCAGCTCTCGACCTTTGGGATCATTCCGCCGGCGATCGTGCCATCGGCCATCAAGGCATCGAGCTCGTCAGGGGTGGTTTGACGGATCAGCGTCGCCGGGTCGTCGATCGTTCGCCGCAATCCCTCGATGTCGGTGAGGTAGACCAGCTTCTCGGCGCCCAAGGCTTCGGCGATCGCTCCGGCGACGGTGTCGGCATTGATGTTGTAGGCCTGCCCGTCGACATCGGTGCCGATGGTGGCGACGACCGGGATGAACTCGTCGTCGAGCAGTGCGTTGAGGATGGTCGGATTGATGGACTCGACATCGCCAACGAAGCCAAGATCGACGTGGCGCGCTGCTGCGCGGATGAGGCCGGCATCTTCACCCGAAACGCCCACTGCCAGCGGGCCGTGTACGTTGATCGCGGCAACGAGCTGCGGGTTGACCTGACCGATCAACACCATGCGAACGATGTTGATGGTCTCGCCGTCGGTCACGCGCAAGCCATTGCGGAACTCGCTCTGTTTGCCGAGACGCCCCATCAACTCGCTGATCTGCGGACCGCCGCCATGCACGACCACCGGCCGCATCCCAACCTGGCGCATCAGTACGATGTCTTGAGCGAACAGCGCCAGCGCATCGTCGTCGGACGCGCCGGACAGCGCGTTCCCGCCGTATTTGACCACCACAACCTGATCGGCGAATCGGCGGATGTAGGGCAGCGCCTCGACCAGCGTCGCAGCCCGGTCGGCTGCCGCAGTACTCACGGATACAGACCGACCGTGGCAAGGCCTGCGGTCTCTGGGAGTCCGAGCGCCACGTTTGCTGCTTGCACCGCTCCGCCAGAGGCGCCCTTGGCAAGGTTGTCGATCGCGCATATCGCGATGACGGTGTTGGTGCGCTCATCGAAGCGCGCCGTGATGTGGGCGACGTTGCTGCCCATCGTTGCCTTGGTCGACGGTGAAGCCGGACGGACGACGACAAAGGGCTCGCCGCTGAAGCGACCGGCGAGGGTCGCCAGCAGCGAGGCCGTTGTCACCTTGCCGTTGGGCTTGGCGTAGCACGTAGCCAGCAGTCCGCGACTGAGCGGGGCGAGGTGCGGGGTGAACAACACCTGCGCTCCCGTCTCCTGCTCGATCTCGGGCGTATGACGATGGTCGAGCAGGCCATACGCACTGACATCCTCGTCGACGGTGCAGAACATCGAGGTGTGTTTGAGCGCTCGTCCGGCCCCGCTGACGCCTGTGATGGAATTGACGATCACTCCCGCTGGTTCGACGACGCCGGCTTCGACCAGCGGTGCCAGCGCCAGCGTCGCCGCGGTCACGTGGCATCCTGGGGTGGCGACGAGCGTCGCTTCTTTCAGATCCTCCCGATGCAATTCGGGCAGCCCGAACACCGCCGCGTTCAGTAGTTCAGGTTGATCGTGGGTGAACCCGTACCACGTTGGGTAGAGCGACGCATCCTTCAGCCGGAACGCCGCCGACAAGTCGACCAGGCAGCCCACCTTGCCGTGTAACTGCGGCGCCAGAGCCATGGATGCTTCGTGGGGCAACCCGAGGAAGACCACGTCGAGGTCCTCGGCCTTGGCAGGGTCGAACTCGTCGAAGATCAGGTTTGGGTAGTGGGCCACAAGGCTCGGGTAGAGCACGCTGGCCAGCGTGCCAGCCTGGGTGTCACCGGTCGCGTACACCACCTCGAACTCAGGATGCTGCGCACACAACCGCAGGAGTTCTGCCCCCGTATAGCCGGATGCACCGATGATGCCGACTCGCTTCATGACGCATGATTATACATAATCACGCATTGTCATGCAACAGGTCGTCGAGCCAACGAGCTATACCGAGGCGCTCGTCACCTGGAAGACGATGTCTATCTGCTCGAAGCCCATGGCCTTCAGCATTCCTGTCAGCACGAACGTGGTGTGCTCCTGCGCACGATCGATGAGGTCCGTCTGGGTGGCGGCATCTGCCATCTTGTTCATCGCTGCGTCGTACAACGTCGCCTCGCTCGTCGGGTTGTCGTTGAACATGCCGCCGATGCGGTTCAGGAGGCCACGGTCGCGGTTCATGACGTGGCTCAGGTCGTGGTCGAGCACCGGATCCATCGCATAGGCACCTGGCAACGTCACGATGACCGCCTTCGAATCGTCGCTGACCTGCACCGCACCAGCACCGAGGTTCTTGAAATCGACCACAGCATCGACTGTGCCGACACCGACGAATTGCACGCGCTCGCCGGCGAGGGCGCTGGGCACGTACTTGACATCCTTCTCGACGTCGAGGGTCACCTCGAACTGAGCTTGTGCGGCGTGGAAGTCGGCCAGGTCGCGGAGTTCGAGCAAGACGGGCGGCGGCGAATGGTCTTTGGTCACCGTCGTGAACGGGGAATCCAGCAGCTGAAATCCGACGATTCCAGCAACGACAAGACCGGCAATGAGGGCGACGGCACCCGTGAACTTCTTGATCATCTGAGGTTTGCTTCTCCTTGCGGTTCGCGAGGCGAACCAATCACCGTGTCTCAACGCCAGAATGGAGCCGTGAATTCCATGTACGCGACGACGAGAGGCATGTTGCTGTTGGCGACACCGCCGCTCGACGACCCCAACTTCGACCGATCCGTGGTCTACATGATGGAACACAGCAATGACGGCGCCGTCGGTGTGGTACTGAACCAGCCTACCGACGAAACGTCGATCGACGGCTTGGACCTGTGGATGGATCTGTCGGCTCCGCCCACTGTTGTGTTCAGCGGCGGGCCAGTTCAGTTCGACGCTCTCATCGCGATTGCCGAGTTGCGCGGACCTCGGGAGGACGCCTGGAGCGCGATCCTGCCCGACCTGGGAAGCGTTGATCTTGCACGGGACCCGGTCGATGTGGCCGACGAGATCGGGCGAGTACGGATGTTTCGCGGCTATGCCGGTTGGGGCGCCGGCCAACTCGACGGAGAACTTGCCGCAGGCGCCTGGATGGTGTTCGACGCAAATCGCGACGACGTCTTCAACGATGCTCCAGAAGACCTGTGGCGCCGGGTGCTTCGCCGGCAGCGCGGACGAGTGGCGTGGTTGGCCAACGCGCCCGATGACCTTTCGATGAACTAGAAACAACTCGTGAGCGATCAGATCGCCATCCGGCGGGCAGGCTCCGAGGCTGGACTCGCTCGCGCGCTTGCCAACGTGACCGTCGATTGCGTCGAAGGCGGCGCTTCGATCGGTTTCATGCTGCCGCTCGAACACGAGCGTGCCGAAGCATTCTGGGTGAGCATGCTCGACAGTTCGTCGCGCGGCGAGCGCATCGTGCTGGTCGCCGAGGAAACCGGCACCGGTGTCATTGTCGGCACGGTACAGGTGATCATGACAGCACCGGAGAATCAGCCTCATCGGGGCGAGATCGCCAAGATGCTGGTGCACCGAACTGCCCGACGTCGGGGAATCGCCGAAGCCCTGATGCGTGCCGCCGAGTCAGCGGCGATCGAAGCAGGCAAGACGTTGCTGGTGCTCGATACGGCAAGCGGCGACGCCGAGCGCGTCTACAGCCGCCTCGGCTGGCAACGCGTCGGCGTGATCCCCGGCTACGCGCTGTGGCCAGAGGGAGGCCTCGTCGACACGACCGTCTTCTACAAGCAGCTGAGAAACTAACCGACGTTCAGTGATCGCTACACATGGAGACCTGCTTCCGCGCGGCCCTAGCGCGGAGCGGCCGTCAGTGTCAGCTCCTGCAACGACAGTCGTTCGATGTGCTGACATAGATCGAGGGGACAGTCCCGGAACAGTCAGCAGACGCGCATAGCTCGGCCGTCAGGACTAGCGAAGCGATGCGCCGAGCTTGGCGACGCCCGCAATCACTTTGTTGCGCAGCTCGGTGAGTTCAATGTCGCTCAAGGTGCGATCGAAAGCCTGCAGGCGCAGCCGATACGCCAGGCTCCGACTGTCCGCCGGTACGCCACCGCCGTTGTAGACATCGAACAGGGCGAGGTCGACCAGCAGCGCGCCCGCTGCCTGCTTGATGGCCTTGTCGACCTTCTCGGCGGTCACCGAATCGGGCGTGACGAATGCCAGGTCGAGGTCGCTGGAAGGGAACCGACTCGTCGGCTTCCACACGGCGACCTTGGCCTCGGTAGCCAACAGCACCGACAGGTTGAGCTCAAGCACCGCAACGCGCTCGTCGACGCCATAGGCATCGAGCACATCGGGATGCACCTCGCCGACCGTACCGATCGCGTCGCGTCCGAATGACAACGTCGCCGATCGTGTCGGGTGCAGTCCAGGAGGTGGCTTGGACTGGTCGACGCGGGCCCCGAAGCCCATCGCCGAGGCCACTTCGCGCCAGGTGTCCATGGCCACCACGGCATCGCGTCCGGCCAACACGACGGCCAACTGCTCGTATTCAGCGGGCAGCTCGCCCTCGCCCGGCGGGTACACATGACCAATCTCGAACAGGCTGACCCCCGCACGCCGGTGTGATTCATTGAACGCAACAGCCTTCAGCAGGCCGGGACGAAGGCTGGTGCGCAACACGCTCTCATCGGCTACCAGTGCGTTGACAATTCGAACGGCGGGTCCGCTCAGACCGGCCCGTACGAGATCGTCGTCTGCCAGGAACGGATTGGGCATCGCCTCACTGAGTCCGAGACCCAGCAGCACGCCGCGCAGGTGTCGTCGACGCGCCTGCACCGGTGAGAGGCGGCCGTGCATCGCCGACTTCGGCACCGTCTTGCCCACATTGGCGTAGCCGTACTGCCGCGCCACTTCCTCGATGATGTCGACTTCGGCTATGCAATCCGGCCGCCACGAAGGAACGCTGACGGACAGATTGTCTTGGCCGGTTGCCGCGAATCCGAGTCCCGCGATCAGGTTGCTGATGTCGGTGGTCGACAGCGATGTTCCGAGCAGGGCGTTGACCTTGGCCACTCGAACATCGATCACGGGGGCGACCGGAAGAAATTGAGACTTGGCATCGACCATTCCATCGTGGACGGCGAGGTCGGGGCACGTGAGGCGGAGGAGCTCGATGAATCTGGCGATCGCCCCGGGCATTCCGTCAGGGTCAACCCCGCGATCGAAGCGCAGCGAGGCCTCGCTGCGAATGCCGAGACGGGTCGCCGTCTTGGCGATGCCGATCGGCTCGAACCAAGCGATCTCCAATGCGATCGTGGTTGTTGTTTCGCTGATCTCGCTGTCGAGGCCACCCATGATCCCACCGATGCCGATGGGCGTGTCGTTGGCATCACAGATCAGCAGATCGTCATCCGTCAGCGTGCGCTCGGTCCCATCCAGAGTGACCATCGTTTCCCCGTCGCCGGCACGGCGAACGCGGAAACCTTCGCCCCCCAGTGTGTCGAGGTCGTAGGCATGGTTCGGCTGGTTCAGCTCGAGCATCACGTAGTTGCTGACATCGACAACGTTGTTGATCGAGCGCATTCCCGCCGCAGCAAGGCGTTGGCCAATCCAGTTCGGGGAGGCACCGACTTGTACGCCGCTGATGACCGTGCTGGTGAATCGCGCGCATCGATCGCCGTCGATCAACTCGACGGTTGCCTGCCGTGTTGGGCCACCACTGGTCGATATGGTCGCAGCGGGGCGTGCAGCGAGAGGCACCCCAAGCCGTGCTGCAACCTGGCGAGCCACACCGAGGTAGCCGAAGCAATCGGGCAAGTTGCGCGTCACGTCGAGGTCGTACACCGTCTCGCGGGCGAGTCCGAGGGCTTCGCCGTACGGCTTTCCGAGTGGCGTGCCCTCGGGAAGGATGACGATGCCGGCGTGGTCGTCGCCCAAACCCAACTCGCGTGCGGAGCACAACATGCCATCACTTTGAATGCCGAGGATCGGCTTGGGCTCGATCACTCGGCCGTCGGGCATCGTCGTGCCGGGCGTCGCCAGCGGGACGATGTCACCCGCTTGCATGTTGAACGCGCCACACCACACATGCCGCTCGCGGCCGTCGCCGGTGTCGACGTACACGCGGTGCACTTTGGCCGCGTCCGGGTGGCGTTCGGTGCGCACCACGCGCGCCGTGAGGACTCCGTCGACGGTGGCGCCGACGTGCACGATTTCCTCGACCGCCAAACCGAGGTCAGTCATCGTCTCGGCAAGCTTGGCGATGTCATCACCGAGCGGAGCGAGTTCGTTGAGCCACGAGTGAACTATTTTCATAGGAGAGGCCTCATCAGAACTGCTCCACGAAGCGAAGGTCGTTGCTGTACATCTCGCGCACATCGCCGATGGCGTGACGTTCCTTGGCCATGCGATCAATACCGAAACCGAACGCGAAGCCGCTCCACTCCTCCGGGTCGAGCCCACCGGCCTGCAGCACGTTGGGATGGACCATTCCGCAGCCTCCGAGCTCGAGCCACTGACCCGACGGAGTCTGAATGTCGAACTCGGCCGACGGCTCGGTAAAAGGGAAGTAACTCGGTCTCAAGCGCGAACCAAAGTCGGCGCCGAAGAACGCTTTGGTGAACGAGTCGATCGTGCCGGCCAGATCGGCGAGCGTGATACCTCGATCGATCACCAATCCCTCGAGCTGGTGGAAGACGGCAAGGTGGGTGGCATCGGTCGTCTCGTTGCGGAAGACACGACCGGGCATGATCGTGTAGATCGGCGGCGGAAGCGTCTGCATCACCCGGATCTGCACCGGCGACGTGTGCGTGCGCAGCACCGTTGATCCGGGCTCGCCGTGCTCGACGTAGAACGTGTCGTGCATGCTGCGCGCCGGATGGTCGGGTGGCAGGTTGAGCGCCTCGAAGTTGTACCAGTCGGTCTCAACATCCGGCCCCTCTGCGATCTGGAAGCCCAGTCCGATGAACACGTCCTCCAGTCGCTCCCACGCCTGTGTCACTACGTGAGCGTGACCTCGACGCGGACGCGACATCACCTCGGTGAGATCGAGCCGCTCGACGGCCAACTGCACCTCTCGTTCGGCGGCCGCCAGCTCGCGCCGGCGCTGGTCGAGACCCTCGGCAACGGCGACGGTTGCCTCGTTGACTGCCTGTCCGGCGGCCTTCTTCTCCTCCACCGTCGCCAACGCACCAAGGCCCGTCTTGAAAGCTGCGAACGGGCCGCGTTTCCCCAGTAGCTCCGCCTCGAGGGCACGGACTTCATCGGCAGTCTTGGCCTCGGCTACGCGCCCGAGCGACGCGTCTCGTGCCCGGTTCACTTCTTCGATCATCTCCTAATTCTCCTCACGACATCACACGACATTGGGCACGAAACCCCCGAGCGATGAGGCGGCGAGAACGTCTAGCGAGTCAGCGCGCAACCCCGAGCAACGCCCGGGGGCACCGAAATCGCCGATCGACCATTGCGCCATCTTAGACAGTGCTCCGCTGACGGGCCACTTCAAATACCAGCACGGTCGCAGCCATCGCGACGTTGAGGCTTTCGGCTGGGCCGGCGTGAGGGATCGTGATCCACTGGTCGATGGCGGCATCGTCGTCGAGTCCGTGCGCCTCGTTGCCGACGACGACGGCGACCCGTCCGTGGTACACCGGATCGGTGTACACGTCGCCGCGGTGCGACGAGGTACCTAGCCGACGGAACCCAGCGAGTGAATCGAGCGTTGCCTCCACGACCGGGATGCGGAAGAGCGATCCGGCGCTCGCTCTGACCACCTTGGGGTTGTAGGGATCCACTGACCCCGGTGTGAGCACGACGGCGTCGGCGCCGGCGGCTTCGGCAGAGCGCATGATGGTTCCTGCGTTGCCAGGGTCGGCGAGACGATCGGCGACGAGCACGAACGTTGCATCGGTCGGCATCGTCATCGAACGCATCGCCACCACGGCGAGCACCGGCCGCGGTGACTCGGTCGAGGCGACGCGCTCGATCACATTCGGCGCGAGTTCATGGACGGCGACATCGAGATCGACTGTGGTGTCGGGCGCCACGTAACAACCCTCGACATCCCAGCCAGCGTCGATCGCCTGGCGGAGCAGGCCGAGCCCTTCGACGACGAACATCCGCTCCTCGTAACGAGAACTGCGGCGCCCCAGAAGGCGCCGCAGTCGTTGAACCCGCTCACTCGAATAGGTGAGACCGCCAGTGTGGGGCGTGCTCAGAGAGCGGCCTTGGCGGCGTCGGTCAGCGCCGTGAATGCCACGGCGTCGGTGACTGCAAGGTCCGCCATCACCTTGCGGTCGACCTCGATACCCGCAGCATTGAGTCCGGCGATGAACCGGCTGTAGCTGATGTCGTTGAGACGGCATGCAGCGTTGATTCGCTGAATCCACAGACGACGGAACTCGCCCTTCTTGGCGCGACGGTCGCGGAACGCGTACTGCCCGCTCTTCATGACCTGTTCGTTCGCCGCCCGCACCGAGCGACTCTTGTTGCCGTAGTAGCCCTTGGCCCGCTCGAGCACCTGCTTGCGGTGCTTCTTCGAACCAACGGCACGCTTTACACGAGCCATTTCACTCTCTCCTTATCGTTCTTGATTCAGCGTTCGCCGAGCAGGCGCTTGATCTTCTTCGCATCGCCAGGATGCACACCAACCATCCCGTCGAGGCGACG
>JANPBZ010000122.1:0-7245 GCA_031430695.1 Ilumatobacteraceae bacterium | reverse complement strand
CCATCTTGTGCTGATTTCCGTCGTAGAAGAATCTGAAGATCTGAGTACTTTCAGCGACGCCGACCACGATTGTCGCTCCGTGCACGGCCAGCTCGCGGACCCTGAAGTACTCGGCCACGGCTTGCAGCTCCCGCTGCAGTCCCGAGGTAAGTCCTCGAGAGCGAAGTCGTTCCTTTACATCGTCCCATCGTCGCGCCGTAGTGGGTTGGGAAGATGAAGTGAATGTCTCGGCAAGCCGTCTTACGGTCCAGTCAACTTGTGCAGCAATGGCCGCCGTCTCGCCGCGGCGGAGGTACATCTGCTCCTTTATCGGAGTAGTAGGGCCAGGTGAAGGAATCTCCGCGATGCCATCTCGTGCCACTCGATCAACGATAGGCGGCGCCGCGTTGGCTGATGCTGGAGATTTTCTCCCGTTGATCGTCGTCTACTCCGAAGCAGATTCGGCTGACCCCGGGGAAATGACACGCTACCCAACAGAACGGATCACGATGACGCCGAGCCTGAGGGCCTTCGGACACATCGAAGCCATGGATGCAGGATCCTCAGAAGGTCGCTCCAGGGGCGCATCGGTAGCGCTCATAACTGTCGATACGCACTAGTCGCGGGAAACCCACGTGTGCAGAATCTCCTCGTCGGTCTTGAACAACCGCCCGTCGTCGTCTCGGTCCCAACGGTTCGCGACGTTGAACCGCATTGCCGGACCTCGGGCGCGCAACGGAAGAGAATCGATGGTGGCTGACTGCCGTGGGGAACCGACGATGAACGTGTGGCACCGATGGGCGATGTCACGGTTGCACTGCTGCACCTCGCTTGGCGAGAGCCGTACCGTTTCCGTGCGCGGCCGGTGTCGTAGGACCAGCACTTTGCCCGGGTCAAGGGGAAGGCGGACCTCGTCGGCGGTCTGTAGTCCGACGCCCATGAACGCGTCACGGGGCGATGGCTGTTTCCAGATGAGCACCGGCTGATCGGCAGTCACGAACCGTTGCTTGCGATCGACAGCAATCGACCAGTGCATCTCTGCCAGCTTGGGCATGAACTCGACCGCGATCGAATGCATGATGCGCATTGCTTCCTCGCGTGTTCCGGTGCCGAGTTGATACAGCTGGTAGCCGATCCACGCCACTGCCGCCCGCACTTCGCGCTCAGAGGGCGCGAATCCAAGATGCACCGACTCCAGGTACTCCGCCATGAGTGGCTCCGTCAGCTCACGACCGTCGAGAAACGCCCGGACCGCCTCCGCCAGCATGATCTCGGCTCGACGCTCGGGAGTGCGCGTCATTTGAAAGGCGATGAACGCACACATCGCTTGCCGTTCCGAGGTGTGCGGCGCTGGCGCTCTGCCGCTGGCGTCGATCGACCTGAACGCCTCTGACGCCGGAGCCTCCACCTCATCGGCCAGGAACTTCTCCACCGCCTTGCTGACTTCACCATCGTCATCATGGAAGTCATAGAAGCCATTGATGGCAGCAACCTTGGTCGGCTTCGCCGTAAAGCGTCCTCCGTCACGTCTCCGCACGTCCAGCAGGTCTACGTGGCTCCAGCGCGCCAAGTAGAACCTCGGCACGAAGTGATGGAGCTTGGCTTCGCCAGTTGCCATGCCTCCAGCATGCCGGAGGGGTGTGATGCGGAGGCGCACAGTTGACACCGGGTCGTACCATGAACTCCCGGTTGGTGCCACGCGACGGCTGAACTCGTCGTTCAGCTTGCACCCGACTGCTACGTCAGTCGGTTACGAACCGTCGATGCACCGACAATCGCAGCCCGCCTCCTCGGGCATAGGCCAATCGAGCAACCTTCAGAACAGCACGCCCTGCTACACGAGGAAGCTGAGTCACTTTCGCGGTCGAAGAGCACATGCACCAGCGAACCGACGGTGACTATCGACGACGTCGTCCGCTTCAATCGCGCCGACCCCGACGAGATTGCGCTCAGCCCTGAGCAGATCATCGAACACTACGGGTAGCACATAACTCCCTCGGCGCTAGTTGTTCCCAATCTGATTGCTGGACAGACCCTTGAAATGACCTCGCATCGGTATTGGAGATGTATCAATTCGTCCGATATGTGGCGGTGTTGGCTCGTGTTGCTCCATCCACGCCAATCGCGAAACTCCAGCTCAGACGGCACAAATCGGCATCGATCAGCACCAGTCGGACGTGCCCGGTTCAGCCTTCGGATCAGACGGTTGGGGGTTCGAGTCCCTCCGGGCGCACCAAGAAATCTGCGGCATGAGTGATTCGGCCGACGCCCGGCTGATCAATGCTGCGCTCGACATCCACGACCACGACCCGGATTGTGCCGGCTCGCGCGAGGCTTGCGGCACATTGCAGAGAAGGAGCGCACTATGGGTGATCGTTTGAACGGCAAAGTCACCGTCATCACCGGAGCGGCGAGTGGCATTGGGGCAGCGACCGCTCGAGCCTTCGTTGAACATGGGGCCCGTGTCGTGGTCGCCGACCTCCAAGGGGATCTGGCACGCGTCGTCGCCGGCGAGATGGGGGACTCGGCTCTAGCGATCACGTGTGACGTGACCGATCAGGCTCAGGTGGCGGCCGCGATCCAGTTGGCGGTGGATACCTGGGGTCGGCTCGATGTGATGTTCAACAACGCCGGGATCATCGGTGCCATCGGTCCGATCGGTGAGATCGATCCGGCCGCGTGGAAGACGACCATCGACGTGTTGCTCAACTCGGTGTTCTACGGGTGCAAGTACGCCGCCAACGTGATGGTGCCGCAGGGGAGCGGCTCGATCATTTCGACGACGAGCGTTGCTGGGGTGATGGGCGGGCTCGGGCCGCACGCTTACTCGGCCGCAAAGAGCGCAGTGATCGGGCTGACCAAGTCGATCGCCAGCGAACTCGTCCAACACGGCGTGCGGGCGAACGCCATCGCTCCCGGCACGATCCCAACGCCCCTCACGGCTGTTGCGATTGGCGGCACGCCAGCCGACATCGAGGCCGTCGCCGCAGATCAACGCCGCCGATATGGCATTGCTGGCGATGTCGGCGACATCGCCAACGCGGCCCTGTACCTGGCCAGTGACGAGTCCAAGTTCGTCAACGGCCACACACTGGTCGTTGACGCCGGCCGCACCGTCAACGGTGGGTCGACACGCTTGACGAGTGCCGCTGGGATGATCGAGGTAGCCGGCGCTGACGCCTGATCGTCAGTGGCCTGATCGTCAGTGTGGCCTGATCGTCAGTGGCCAGAACGTCAGTGGCCAGAACGTCAGTGTGGCCTGATCGTCAGTGTGGCCAGAACGTCAGTGGATCGTGACGGTTCCAGCGTTGCCGTCGACGGTGACGATGACGCCGTCGGGGATGATGCCGGTGGCATCGGCGACGGAAGCCACGCATGGGATGCCCAGCTCGCGCGACACGATCATCGCGTGGCTGCCCATTGCACCGACGTTGACCACGACGGCCGCGGCGGGCACGAAGAGCGGCACCCATGACGGATCGGTTTGCGGGGCGATCAGTACGTCGCCGGGCTCGAGCCCTTGCGGGTCGGCGGCATCGAGCACTACGCGGGCGCGCCCGGTGGCGACGCCACCCGAGCCGGCCGTGCCGTGCAGCACCGTGCCAGATGCGGCCTTGGTCAGTTGCTTGTCGCCGCGGCGCGTCATCTCGCTGAGGAGAGGAACACGTCCGTTCACCACGAACAGCGGCTCATAGTCGAACAACGTCTGGTACTGCGTCCACCGTTGGGCGATGATCGGTTTGAACGCCTCCGGCTCGAAGCGGATCTGATCGAGTTCGGCGTCGGTCAGCATGAAGACGTGTTCGACTTCGTCGATCACGCCGAGTTCGACGAGTCGCGTCCCGAACTCCCTCAGCGCCACGCGCATTTCGTTGATCACACGGACGACGTTGGTCTTGGCGCGCTCGCGGCCGGCAAGGAAGATGCGAGCGGACTGCAGCCCGGCTTCGAACAGACCGGCGGTCTCGGCATCGTCCGCGATCTTCTGGCGCACCTCGGTGAGTATGCGATCGCGCTCGGTCACCGATGCCGCGTGCCTGGCGGCCGGTGACACAGACTCGTCCGACTTGCGCATCAGGTTGATCGCAGCGAGCGCGATGCGCGGGCTGACCTCCCACGATGCCGAGCGCAGGTCGTATTCGTTCTGCGCCCGTGAGCCGTGATCGAACAAGAACCGCTCGAACTGTGCAAGGAACGCGGCCGCAGCCGGGTCGTCGGACGCGCGCAAGCGATCGAGTACGTCGTCGGGGCCGGCCTCGAACGACGCGTTGACGACTGCGGAGTTGCGAGCGTTGCGACCGAGGTCCCACATCGCGTGCGACGGTGCGGCCGAATCGACGTCGATCCCGGCCAGTAAGCGGATCGACAAGCTCGCATCCCCGAGCCCATCGCAAATCGCGGCGAGCGCACCCGTGCCGAGCGGCGAGAGCGACGAGATGCGCATCGCGTTCTCGAACGTCTGCTGCACGTACGGCACCATCGACCGTGCCCTGGCGATCAGCGCCGCGTCAGTGAGCTCAGACAGATTCGGGCGCTGCTCGCGAAGGCTTCGAGCGAGGGCTTTGTCGGCGTCGAGCTCGGGAAGTGAGTCGGTCGACATCGCCCATCCCATCGAGGCCGCCAGCCGGGCCTCGTGCGCCGGCGAGTCGTGCCATGGCTGGTGCTCGTAGGGCGGGACCTCGTCGCGCTCGTCGAAGAAGGCCTTGTCGATCATCTCCGGCGACGCGCCTGGCATGCGGGCGCCGAGAACCCGGGTCATCGACAGCGGGTTGTACGGATACCCGCCGAAGATCTTGAAGAGCTCGGGAAGCTCCGGGTCGACGAATTCGTCATAGTCGAGCGCGCCGATCGAGATGTAGCCATCGCGCAAGCCTCTGCACATGCCTTGGCGCAGCACGAGGCTCTGCCCGAGTGGACTGAACGGCTCGGGAAACACGTCGGCGGCGTTGCCCCGCGTCCATGCCGGAAATCGATCTTCGAGCGTCGAATCTCCGAACCATGTGCTGTCGTTGCTCACGAATGTTCTCCTTCGGCCGCGCGGTCACTGAACGGTGCGGTGGCACGATGCCACGTCGGCGGTTCCGCTGACGACCCGGTCAGGTCCGCGCTCGAGCCACACCGAGCACGTCGCCGTCCAGCCCGAGTCTGTCGCCGTCACCGAGTCGACAACACCGTTCGCCACGACGGCATCGCCATCGAGCACTCGGGAGTGGAACTCAACCGTCAGCCGGCGGATCGCATCATCACCCGCCCAAGCCATCAACATGTTGGCGATGTAGCCAAGATTGAGCGGACCTTGATTGACCGTGCGACCACCTAGCCCCAGCGCAGCGGTTGCATCGCGATCCCAGTGGATCGGGTACGGGTCGCGCAGAATCGCCGCCATCGTCTTCATCCGCTGCGGGTCGACCGACCCGATGTGAAACGGCGGGATCCGGTCGCCAACTCGCGGTGTTGCGTTCATCGCACGAACCGCCAGCGGTTGGTGACTCGAGCAGCGAGCTCGCCCTCGGGCTCGCGCAATTCGATCGAGAACGCGATGTCGTCGTGCACCGCGTTGCCCTGTTCGTCGCGTGTTCGCTCGGCACTGACAATGCCGCCTCCAAGGTTGTATTGGCAGCTCTCGCGCAGTGGCCGCAGATACTCCCAGTCGTATCCGAGCAGGGTCACCGAACCCGCGCGACCATCTCCATCGCCGAGTTCGAAGAGTGCATCGATCGACGTGCCGACTCCTTGGATCGGAACGTGGAAGAGCACGATCGGGTGCGCCAGGTCGCCGGACATCGGTGGACGCTCGGTGCAATCGGTCAGCAACGCATTCTCCCAATGGGCGATCGTGTAGTCGCCGCCGGGAAACTGCGTCCCGACCAGTGCCGCGAGTTCGGCGTCGGTCATCCCATCGCGTCCCACCAGGTCGGCGGGTTCAGCGGGTAACGCTCCCGGTAGTGGTCGCGTCGGGTGGTGAGAACCGACTCGTCGACCGGGCCGAGTGACGTCGGTTCGATCGTCTCGTCGGCCGAGCTGGGCGTGGCGAGCTCCGAACAGCCGGGCACCGGATCGACACGTTCCAGACGAAGGCTGGTGATGAAGTCGCGCATCGCGCCGGCGATCACGAAATGATGCTGGCTCGCCTGGTGCTCGACGAAGGCGTCGTAGTCGTCGAACGCGAGTGTCGCCAGGTAGCTCCCCGGGTCGGACAGGCGGAGATACTCGTACCGGCGGATCCCTGGCTCTCGCTCCAGCGTCACCGCGGCGAGCTCGCGCGCCGCTCGTTCGAACATCGCTTCACGACCTGGAGCAACGGTGATGTGGGCGAGCACGACGACCATTTTCCAGAAACTAGCCGACTGGTATGTTCTTGCCATGCGCGTCGATCTGTTCAGTGACGAGACGCAGGAGGACTGGTACCCGACGTACCAATACCTGCGCGATGAGCAGCCGGTCTACCTGGTGCCGGGAACCAACGAGTACGTGATCAGTCGCTACCACGACATCATGCACGTGTTGCGGCATCAGAAGACCTTCCCGACCGGTGCCAGCAAACGTCGGTCACCGGCCGCACAGCAGGTGTACGACCGGGGCGGGTGGGAACGGATGACGCCGCTCGGCACGAATCCGCCCGTTCACCGCCACTACCGCGACCTCGTTGATCACTTCCTCGGCGGTGACGGTCTGGACCAGTGGCGTCCATTCATCGAGCAATCGATCGACGTGCTGTTCAGCGAGTTCGAGGGTGACGGACACGTCGAATGGATCGCGCAGTACTCATCGAAGCTTCCATCTCGCGTGATCACCTACATGCTCGGGCTGCCGCTCGAGGACCTCGATCAGCTCCGGGCCTGGAGCTCCGCGTGGGTGTTGCCGTTCATCCGCAAACTCGAACCCGACGAGGATGTGTGGGTCGCCGAGCAGGTCGTCGAGTTCTACGACTACCTGAAGGCGGCAATCGCCGAAAGGCGCTCGAATCCCGGCAACGACATCATCACCTCGCTCACACAAGCCAGTTTCGCCGGCGAACGATCGCTGACGGATCAGGAGATCATCACCACCGTCGACCACCTGTTCATCGGCGGCAACGAGACCACGACGTTCGCCATGGCGTCCGGGCTGTGGATCCTGCTGCGTGAGCCCGGGTTGTACGACCGGCTTGCTGGTGACCGCACGCGCATCGCCGACTTCGTCGAGGAAGTACTCCGCATCGAATCCCCGACGCAAGGGCTGTGGCGAGCCGTCGCCGAAGACACGGTGATCGATGGAGTCGCGATC
>JANPBZ010000121.1:0-86255 GCA_031430695.1 Ilumatobacteraceae bacterium | reverse complement strand
GCGGCACAACTTGAACGCAAAGTTGATGTCGCGCATGCGCACACCGAACAGCCGCCGGATCAAGAAGTTGTAGAAGAACGTGTAGACGGTACGCAGGGAGCCCTCGCCGGTGCGGTCGAACCGGAACGCGCTGACAATGTCGGCGTCGTAGTAGCGCATGAGCCGAATGGCCCTCGATACTTCGGCCATGTCGAACGGCAGATCGGCGTCGCTGTACAGCACGACATCGCCCGTAGCGGTGGCGAACCCGGTCTTCATCGAGCCACCGAGTTTGCGATTGACCGGATGATGGACGACGCTGATGCGACGATCGGCGGCAGCCATTTCGTCGGCAAGCTTGCCAGTGTGATCCGTCGAGGCATCGTCGACGATGATCAGTTCGTAGTCGAGGATCTCATCGCGATCCATCAACGATCGACACTCGATCGTTGCCGTCTCGATGGCCCGGTCGATGTAGGCCTCCTCGTTCCACATCGGGAAGAAGACGCTCAGTTTCGTGAAAGGAGTCGCCCGTTCGGCTGCCATCGCCGCAACGGTAGCGGGCGCACCTCTCGCTCACCTATCGCCCGATATGGTGCGACCAATGGATCCGGGCTCATCAACGCAGGCTCAGCCGATGGCGCCACCGCAGGGTCCAGCCTCCGCACCGCCACCGCCACCGCCAGGTCCGGGTCCAGCAGTTCCGCCGCCCCCACTTCCGCCGCCGCCGCCGTGGCTCGAGCCTCCACAGCGTCGTGTCGGACAGCTCAGCCCGGGCTGGCGCTTGGCGTTTGGGCTCGGTTGGGCCGCGATCATCGTCGGGCAGGCAGCGGTGTGGGAGTCGTCTCGGGTGATCGGGCTGTCGACGTGGTGGCTCGGCGCCGATTCGCAACCGAATCTGGTCTTCGTGCAACTGCTGCCGTTCTATGGGCCGCTCCTGGTTGCGGTCGCGGCGATCTCGAACTGGCGATACGCGCCGTACATCGGCATCGTGGTTGCATGTGCAGGCGCGGCGATCGGTGCCGGCGATCTCGGCAGGGTGCAATGGCTCGCAACAGTCGAAATGGTGCTCGCCGGCGCGGCGCTGTGCATCAGCGCCGCATCGACCGTCGGCATGTACCGTCCGCCGCTCGACCGTGACCCTGCCAGCCCGTGACCCTCCCAGCTAGCCAAATCCGAGCTAGGCCCAAACCCATTAGGTGAGTCGGCGGTCCTTCTCGACCACCACCACGCCTCGATCGCTGACGACGAACTCTTCGCGGTCGGCCTCGGCATCGTGACCGATCGAGCGTCCGGCAGGGATGTCGACGTTCTTGTCGATCACGCAACGGTGCAACCTGGCGCCCGGCCCGACACGTACGCCAGGGAACAGGATCGACTCACTGACCACGGCCGATGCATCGACATATGTCTCCGGCCCCAGGATCGAGCGCTCGACGGTCCCGCCCGACACGATCGAACCGGCGCACAACAAGCTGTTGTCGATGACAGGTCGCTCGCCACCCGGACCATGATCGATCTTGGCCGGCGGCAACGGCAACTGCAGGCTGTAGACCGGCCACTCACGGTTGTAGAGGCTGAACGGTGGCACCGGGGCGATGAGGTCCATGTTGGCTTCGTAGTACGCGTCGAGACTCCCGACGTCGCGCCAGTATCCGCGCTCGTGCTCGGCCTGGCCGGGGATGTTGTTGGTCGAGAAGTCGTACATGTGCGACACGCCGGCACGGGTGAGCATGGGGATGACATCGCCGCCGATGTCGGTGGCGATGTCGTCGGTGCCGGTCGGGCTGACCACGTCGATCAGCGTTTGGGTGTCGAAGACGTAGTTGCCCATCGAGGCCAGCACACGCGAGGTGTCGCCTGGCATGGTCGGTGGGTTGGCGGGCTTCTCGTGGAAGGCGATGATCTTGCCAGTGGCCGATGCTTCGATGATGCCGAACTGCGATCCCTCGGCCACCGGAACCGGAATCGCGGCAACGGTGACACCGGCGCCAACCGCCTGGTGATGATCGACCATCTGACGCGGATCCATGTGGTAGATGTGATCGGCGCCAAACACACAGACGATATCGGGACGCTCGTCGCTGATGAGGTTCAGGTTCTGATAGATCGCATCGGCCGATCCGCTGAACCACTGCGGGCCGCGCCGCATCTGCGCCGGCACCGGTGTGACGTAGTTGCCGAGCAACGTCGAGAACCGCCAGGTCTGGCTGATGTGACGGTCGAGGCTGTGACTCTTGTACTGCGTCAGCACGACGATCTTCAGGTACCGGGCGTTGGCGAAGTTCGACAGCACGAAATCGATGATTCGGTACGTGCCGCCGAACGGCACGGCCGGCTTGGCACGGTCGGCAGTCAGTGGCGCCAAACGCCTGCCTTCCCCACCAGCCAACACCACGACGAGGACCTTGGGTTCAGCCATGATGCGGCACGTTAGACGCTCCCCGACGACGGCTCGGCGAGCAGGCGGCGATACCAGTCGATGTGCGCTGCAGCGGGACGCTTCCACGACCAGTCGATGGCCATGCCACGCCGCTGCATCGCCTCTCGCCGGCGGGGCTGCGAATAGGCCTTGACCATTCTGTGCAGGCCGTCCATCAACGCCACCGAACTGGCGTCGGGCACCACGACTCCCGTGCCGCGACCGGGCACAGCGTCGACGTCGATGACGGTGTCGTGCAATCCACCGACGTCGGTGACCAGTGGCAGCGTGCCGTAGCGCATCGACTGCATCTGCGCCAGCCCACAGGGTTCGAACCGGCTCGGCATCGTGAAAACATCTGCACAGGCAAACAGCTGGTGGGCCAGTGCCTCGTCGTAGCCACGTACGAAGGCGACCTGGTTCGGGTGTGCTGCAGTCGCGGCAGACAGCGCATCGGCCAAACCCTGCTCTCCGTCGCCGAGCACGATCAACGCGGCGCCGAGATGCTTCAGGAACGGGGTGTGTGGCAACAGCAGGTCGACGCCCTTCTGATCGGCGAGCCGCGTGACCATCGTCAGCAACGGTCCCCCGCCGTCGGTCAGGCCATAGCGCGCCAGGAGCTCGGCGCGCATTCCCGCCTTCGCACCGACATCAGCCGACGAATAGGTGGCTGGCAGGTGACGGTCGGTCTCTGGATCCCACTCGTCGGCGTCGATGCCGTTGAGAATGCCCACCAGTCGATCACCCTTGTCTCGCAGCGGTTCATCGAGACCGAACCCGCCGTGCTGCGTCGTGATCTCGGCGGCATAGTGCGGGCTGACGGCAACCACCACGTCGGCAAGTCGAATACCACCGAGCAATGGGTTGCAGTCCCCCCATTGTTCGAAAGCTGCTGCGTGATGAGGAAGGGTCTTCAACCAACCCGGGTTCGTCCGTCCCTGATAGCCGAGCGTGTGGATGGTCAACATCGTCGGTGGCAGCTTCGCCAGGTGTGCCAACGCGGCACAGGTGTGCCAATCGTTGAGATGCAAGACATCCGGAGCGGCCGTCTTCGTGAGGGCCGCAACCGCGGCCGAGAATGCCATGAAGCGGCGATCGTTGTCGGGCCATCCATGACCATCGGGCTGCAGGTAGGGATGAGTCTTGACGATGCCGAACGCATCGATCAGGGTGATCTCACCGACGCCTTTCAACGTACCCGTGCGGGCCGTGGCCGGGCCGGCCCAGTCGGGCACGTCGAGTTTGACGACGGTCTCCCGTTGGAGCTTGGTGGCGAAGTAGTCGGGAATGACGACCTGCACGTCGACGTCCTGGCGACGCAATTCGGCGACCAGCCCGGCCGCAGCCGCGGCGAGCCCGCCGACCCTGGCGAGCGGGGCAAACTCGGCCGAGGCGAACATCACCTTCACGAGCGCAGCGTAAACCACTGTCGGAGTGTTTCAAGCACATCCGGAGTGGCTCGAAACACTCGGATGGGTAGCGTCTCGGGTCTATGTCGAAGGTGCTGACCACACTGCCACAGGGCGAGCGCGTCGGGATCGCCTTCAGTGGCGGCCTCGACACGTCGGCCGCCGTTGCCTGGATGCGCCACCACGGCGCGCTGCCGTACGCGTACACCGCAGATCTGGGACAGGTCGACGAGCCTGATCTCAGTGGTGTCCCCGAGCGCGCCAAGCAGTATGGCGCAGAACTGGCACGGATGATCGATTGCCGCGCCGAACTCGTCCGCGAGGGGCTGATGGCTTTGCAGTGCGGCGCCTTTCACATCAGCACAGCCGGGCGGACGTACTTCAACACCACACCACTCGGGCGGGCCGTCACGGGCACGCTGCTGGTGCGGGCGATGCACGACGACGGCGTCGACATCTGGGGTGACGGCAGCACCTACAAGGGCAACGACATCGAGCGGTTCTATCGGTACGGCCTGCTGGTCAATCCCAACCTGCGGATCTACAAGCCATGGCTCGACAACGACTTCGTCACCGAACTGGGTGGCCGCAAGGAGATGAGCGAGTTCCTGATCACCCACGATCTGCCGTACCGCGACAGCATCGAGAAGGCGTACTCGACCGACGCCAACATCTGGGGCGCGACGCACGAGGCCAAGTCGCTCGAGGAGCTCGGCACGTCGATGGACATCGTCGAGCCGATCATGGGTGTCGCCCACTATCGCGACGACGTCGAGATCGCCAGCGAGACAGTCACGATCGGCTTCCACGAAGGCTGGCCGGTCACGCTGAACGGCAAGGAGTTCGAGACACAGATCGAGTTGGTGCAAGAAGCCAACGCCATCGGCGGGCGCCACGGGCTGGGGATGAGCGACCAGATCGAGAACCGGATCATCGAGGCCAAGAGCCGGGGCATCTACGAGGGCCCGGGTCTGGCGCTGCTGCACATCGGCTACGAACGGTTGGTCACGGCGATCCACAACGAGAACACGATCGAGAACTACCGCACGATGGGCCGCCGCCTGGGACGGCTGCTGTACGAAGGACGATGGTTCGACCCGCAGAGCCTCATGTTGCGCGACCCGCTCCTGCGTTGGGTCGGCGCGGCGGTGACGGGTGAGGTCACACTGCGGCTCCGCCGCGGCGACGACTACTCGATCCTCGACACCACCGGGCCGCACCTCACGTATGCCCCCGAGCGGTTGAGCATGGAGAAGGTCGACGATGCGGCGTTCGGACCCTTGGATCGAATCGGCCAACTGACCATGCGAAACCTCGACATCGACGACAGCCGCAGCAAACTCGACGTGTATCGCAACGCGGGAACGCTGACGAGCGGCGGCCTGTTGGAGTTGAACGAACCCTCGTCCGACTAGCTCGTCAGCTGGGCCACGATCGCGGCAAGCAGCCGAGCACGATCGATCATCGTGTCGACCAACACGAATTCGTGGTCGGCGTGGGCACCTCCGCCGACGGCACCAAGACCGTCGAGCGTCGGCACGCCGCACGCGGCCGTGAAGTTGCCATCGCTTCCACCGCCGACGGCGACACCTGTGACTGCCGGGAGGCCGGCTAACGACGCGGCCGACTGGGCGATCGCGAACAGGCTGGTCGATGCGGACTCCTGCATGGGTGGCCGGTCGAGCCCGCCCGAGACCTCGACCCCGGCGCCGGGAACGTCGCTCGACAGCGTCGCCATCAAGTGCTCGACGCGTTCCTTCTCCCCCGCGACATTGACGCGTGCATCGACGCGAACTTTCGTCATCGCCGGAACAACGTTGTCGGCCGTACCTGCGGTGGCGACGGTGGGTGTCACCGTCGTGCCTTTCTCGGGATCGCCGAACGTGGCAATCCTGCTGATCAACTGGGCCGCGGCAACCAGCGAGTTGATGCCCTTCTCGGGTTCCAGACCGGCATGTGCGGCACGGCCGTGAACGGTCACTTCGAACGTGCCGGTCCCTTTGCGCGCAGTCTTCAGCGCCCCGCCGTCGGCGCTGGGTTCCATCACCAACACAGCGCCACAGGTCAATGCCCGTTCTTCGATCAATGCCCGCGACGCTTTCGAGCCCACCTCCTCGTCTGATGTGATCAACAACTCCACTCCATCGAGATCGTCGAGCAATGATAAGGCATGGATCGCCAGCACGATCCCCGCCTTCATATCGAACACCCCCGGTCCGGTGGCCTTGCCATCGTTGACGCCGAATGGTCTGGCGGCCAGCGCACCGAGCGGGAACACCGTGTCGTGGTGGCCGACTATCAGCACCTTCGACGACTGCCCGAACCGTGTGTGCACATGCGGCCCCGCGTCGCTGTCGATCAGTTCGGCATGTCGCCCGAGCCGGCGCTCGATGACGTCGCGAACCGACCCGGCCGAGCGCGTGATCGCGGCGATGTCGTGCGATGGCGACTCAATCGACACCAGGTATTCGAGATCCGCCAGCATTGCCTCGAGTGATAGCACCCGCCCATTGTGGCTGATCCGATCACGCTTGGGAGCACGCCACGACCGAGCGGAGTGCTAGCCCTGCTTCAGGGTGATCAGTCCGACAAGGATGATCGCAATACCCGCCGTCTGGGCACCGGTCAGTCGCTCGCCCAGCAACGCCAGGCCGATGCCTACCGAGAGCACGGCCTCGATGCCGAGACCGATCACGAAGGTCGTGCTCAACCCGCCCCGATTCACGGCCCTGGCCAGGAAGCCGGCACCGACGACGAAGCACGCGGCGATCATCACGTTCGGCCAGAACTTGGTGGACCCGTTCGAGAGATACCCATGATCGCGCCGCCGATGCTGAATGCCATCGATCCGATGATGATTGTCACCATGTGCACCTCCCTCCAGCGAGCGGTCCTGCAACACAGATCCAATTTGGACGTCGGGGATACGTGACACTTGCCGCAGCCATGGAACAATCGTTCGATGCGAACGCGACATTCCGGATTGGTCGCGGCCGTTGCCCTGATCGCCGCGTGTTCCGGATCAGGCGACACAGCTTCCAGCACGACCAGCAGCGCTGTCACGTCCGCCACGACTCCGGCCGCCACGACTCCGGCAACCAGCACCACGCTCTCCCCGGCCTCGTTCATCGTGCAGCCCGGCACCGAACAGATCGCCATTCTCGATGCCAGCCCGGGCGGCACGCTGACCCTTCGCCGCGGCGAGGCCGAGATCTCCAAGGGCACTGTCGATGAGCAGGGCTCATTGCTGTTCCGAGATCTCGAAGCCGGAGACGAGTACACGGTCGGCAGCAGCACCGAGATCAGCGACACCGTCACCGTCGCCGGCCCGGCTGTCAATCCGCCGGCCGACTTCTACTCGGCGCAACCGAAACTGCCGGAGGGCTTCGACTACATCACCACTCGCGACGGCACCACGTTGAGCGCCAACGTTCTGCTTCCCGGTCCGGCCGATCAGGGTCCATACCCGACCGTGGTCGAGTACAGCGGATACCAACCCAGCGATCCAGACAGCGCCGACTTGGCCCAGATCTACACCGCGATGGGTTTCGCCTACGTCGGCGTCAACATGCGCGGTACGGGGTGCAGCGGCGGCTCGTATCGCTTCTTCGAGACGGTGCAGAGTCTCGATGGCTACGACGCCATCGAAACCATCGCAGCACAGCCATGGGTTCTCGACAACGAGGTCGGAATGGTCGGCCTCTCGTATCCGGGCATCACTCAGTTGTTCGTCGCCGCCGCCAAGCCGCCGAGCCTCAACTCGATCACGCCACTGTCGGTGATCGACGACAGCTTCCGCGCCACGCTGTATCCGGGCGGCATCCTCAATACCGGCTTCGCCGTGACGTGGATGCAGGGAGTGGTGGACGAGGCCAAGCCGTTCGGGCAGGAATGGACGCGGCAACGAGCCGACGACGGCGACACGGAATGCGCCGACAACCAGAAGCTGCGACTGCAGAACCCGGATCTCGTGGCTGAGATCGACGACAACCCCTACTACCCGCCGGAGCTCGGCGACTCGCTGGCACCCATCACGTTCGTCGACAAGATCATCGTGCCGGTGTTCATCGCCGGCGCCTGGCAGGACGAACAGACCGGTGGTCATTTTTCGGCGATGCTCGACAAGTTCACCGGGTCGCCTCATGTCTACGTGACGTTGATGAATGGTCTGCACACCGAGGCGCTGAGCCCACCGGTGCTAGGCCGCTACATCGAGTTCCTGCAGCTGTACGTGGCCAAGCAGGTCCCTACCCTGGCCACCCTCAACTCGATAGCGCCCGTGCTCGGTTCGGCGATCTGGGGTGTCGACAGCTTTGCGCCGTTCGATGATCGGTTTGCGGGCGGCACCTTCGACGATGCACTCGCCGCATTCGAGGCCGATCCGCCGATCCGGATCCTGTTCGAGCAGGGCGGCAACGAGGCGTACGTCCCAGGCACGCCCGAACCGAACTTCGTCGCCGAGTTCGCGGCGTGGCCGATCCCCGATGCAGCGGCCACAACCTGGCTGCTCGACGGTGGCGGCGCGCTGACGCTGAGCGCACCGATCCAACCTGGCGAGAGCACGTACATCGCTGATCCATCGGCACTGCCGCCCACGTTCTACGCCGGTGAAGGCGGCGACATCTGGCAAGCCGACGTGCAGTACGACTGGCAGCCGATCCCTGTCGACACCGGGCTCGGCTTCATCACCTCGCCTCTCGCCCAGAACCTGGTGGTCGCCGGAGCGGGATCTGTCGATCTGTGGATCACCTCGACCTCCGCCGACACCGATCTCGAAGCGACGATCAGCGAAGTACGTCCCGACGGACAGGAGATCTACGTGCAGAGCGGCTGGCTGCGTGCGAGTCATCGCTCGCTCGCCGACAGCGCTACTGCGTTGCGGCCCGCTCACACCAACCTCGAGGCCGAGGCTTCGGACCTACCCGTCGGCGAGTTCACCGAAGTGCGGATCGAGCTGTTCCCGTTCGCCCACCCATTCCGAGCCGGCAGCCGGTTGCGGTTGACGATCGACGCGCCGGGCGGCAACCGACCCGAGTGGGAGTTCCGCACGATCTCTGATGGCGAGACCGTGACCGTCGCCAACGACGCCGAGCACCCATCCAGGCTGGCTCTCCCGGTAGTGGCCGGCGTCGACGTTCCGTCGGCAGCGCCGCCAGCATGCGGTTCGCTGCGCGGCCAACCGTGTCGCACATGGGTGAAGGCATCGAACGGCGGCTGACGGGTAGCGATACCACTACGCGCCGCAGCCTGCGGCGTGATCGAATAGCCCAATGATCCGACGTGACGAGCTCGCCGCCTTCCTGCGCGCTCGCCGCGATGCACTGGCACCCACCGACGTGGGCCTGCCCATCGGTCGGGCTCGACGCACCAAGGGGCTGCGGCGCGAGGAAATCGCCATGCTCGCCGGTGTGTCGGTGACCTGGTACACCTGGCTCGAACAGGGCCGCCCGATCAACGCGTCGGTCGACGTGCTGTCCGCGCTGGCCCGTGCCCTACGCCTCGACGATGCCGAGCGTCAACACTTGCTGGCATTGGCGACGCGTGCGCCGCTCGAGCCGATCGAGCATGTCGAGCATGCCCCCGATGCGCTGGTACGGCTGATCACCTCGATGGAGCCGGCGCCGGCGTATGTGCTCGGGCCGCGCTGGGATTTCCTGGCATGGAACCGACCGCAGTCACTGCTGTACCCGATGATCGATCGGCTGGCCGACCACGAACGCAACCTGCTGTGGGTGGTGTTTGCCGAGCCACATGCCCGCCGGCTGCTCGCCGATTGGGCGGATCAGGCCCGCCGGATCATGGCCGAGTTCCGTTCCGGCACCACCCCAGTTCGCGACGACGCCCGGGTCGTCAACCTGATCGATCGGCTCGTCGCCGTCAGCCCGGAATTCGCTGAGTGGTGGCCGCAACTCGACGTCGCCCAGTTCCAAACGCGACTGCGCAGATACGCCCACCCTCGTGCCGGCAATCTGGTCTTCGAATACCAACAGTTGACTCCCAGCGAATGGCCGGGGCTGCGTGTGGTCTGCCAGTTACCCGTGCCCGGCGACGACAGCGCGGAGCGCCTCGCTGCCTGGCGCAACATCGCGTGAGCCGGCACTCCTTCGTCGTACCGTCTCACCCCCGGTCTCCACCACCCAGCACCGCCCGCCCTCGCCGTACCGTCTCACCCCCGGTCTCCACCGCCCCGGTCTCCACCGCCCAGCGCTGCCCGTCTCACCACACCGGTAGCCTCGAACGGCCATGAACGAGATCGCCGAGGCCAAGCGCCGTCGCACCTTTGCGATCATCAGCCACCCCGACGCCGGAAAGACGACGCTGACGGAGAAGTTCCTGCTGTACTCAGGCGCAGTGCAAGAAGCCGGCGCGGTGCACGCCCGACAAGGTCGGCGTTCGGCGCGCAGCGACTGGATGGAGCTCGAGCAACAACGCGGCATCTCGATCAGTTCGACCGTGATGCAGTTCCCGTACCGCGATCACATCATGAACCTGCTCGACACTCCGGGCCACCGCGACTTCTCCGAGGACACGTACCGCGTCCTGTCGGCGGTCGATGCGGTCGTGATGGTGCTCGACGCCGCTAAGGGCATCGAGGCCCAGACGTTGAAGTTGTTCCAGGTCTGCCGCTCGCGGAATCTGCCGGTGATCACCTTCCTCAACAAGTACGACCGACCGGGACGCGAGCCGTTCGAACTGCTCGACGAGATCGAGAAGCAGATCCAGCTTCGCCCAACACCCGTGACCTGGCCGGTGGGCGACGGCGACGAGTTCCAAGGACTGATCGATCGGCGCACCGGCCGCTACACGAAGTTCACCAGAACCGCCCGTGGCGCGTCGGCAGCGGCTGAGGAAACGAGCGATCTCGATGTGGCCAGTGCAGCGGGCAGCATCGAGTACGGCTCGGCTTGGAAGGCCGCTCTCGACGAGTGTTCCCTGCTCGACGCCGTCGGCGCCGACGTCGACCTGCCGTCGTTTCTGGCCGGACAGTCGACGCCCGTGTTCGTCGGATCCGCACTGACCAACTTCGGTGTGCGGCTGCTGCTCGACGCCGTGATCGAACTGGCACCGTCACCGTCGCCCCGCCTCGACCGCGACGACGAGCCACGTGCGCTCGAGAGTCCATTCTCGGCCTTCGTCTTCAAGGTTCAGGCCAACATGGACCCGTCGCACCGCGACCGCATCGCGTTCGCCCGCATCTGTTCCGGACGCTTCGAGCGCGGCATGAGCGTGACCAACCACCGCACGGGACGCGACATCACCACCAAGTACGCGACGACAGCGTTCGGTCCCGATCGCGAAACGGTGGACGAAGCGTTTCCCGGCGACGTCGTCGGCCTGGTCAATGCCAGCGGCGTGCAGTTGGGCGACACGCTCTACGACGCCGGCTACGCAGGGTTGGCCGTCGAGTTCCCGCCGATCCCGAGGTTCTCGCCCGAAGTCTTCGCCAAGGCCCGACCCCTCGACAATGGTCGCTTCAAGCAGTTCCGCAAGGGCCTCGCCCAACTCGACGAGGAGGGCGTGGTGCAGGTCTTGCGTGACCCCGACTTCGGAGATTCCGAGACGATCCTGGCCGCCGTCGGCGAACTGCAATTCGAAGTGTTCGCCTATCGACTGGGCAGCGAGTTCGGGGCTCCCACCGAGATCTTGTCGGCCCCGTACCAGGCGATCCGGCTGACCGACAAGCAGTCCAGCGAGCGGCTACGTCGCATCGGAGGGATTCGCATCCTGACCCGCGGCGACGGCGCGTTGGTTGCACTGTTCGAGAACCGATACCGGCTGCAGAGACTGGAAAGCGACGAACCCGAGTTGACGTTGCTGCCGATCATCGCCGGCTGATCAGTACCCGCTGGCGAGGCCACGCGACATCGCGAAGTACATGCCGACGTCGTCGCTGATCGCAAACCCCAACCGCTCGTACAGCCTGACGGCTCGGCTCTGCTTTTCGACATGCAGGCGCACAGCTTGACCGACGCGGTCGGCGTGGGACAGCACTCCACGCAGAATGCTGGTTCCGATGCCCTGCCCGCGAAACTCGGGAAGGAGAGCGACGTCGATGACCTCGATGTGCTCACCCGAACCGTCGACGATCAAGCGCCCGGCTGGGGCGTCCTCGACAATCACGATCTTGCGATCAGCCAACGGGTGATCGAGTCGTAGCGACATCGATTGAGCGCGGAACTGCATGCCGACGAGACCGTCGAAGACCTCTGGCCCGAGTGGCCGAAGATCGTCGCGAGTCGACGCATACAGTCGGTGCTCGAAGTCGATGTCGGCCGGCAACGCCGGACGCAGTGCAAAGGCCAGCGTGGTGGTCATCGACCGACCTCGCCATCGTCTTGTTCGACCCTACGGTGTTCATTCACGTTTGTCCCCGAACCACACCAGCAGAGGGAGCCGCGGTGCGAGGTAACACTGCCAAGTAACCACGCTCAGTGTCAATGGGTGCGCACTAGGTCATTCGACCTATTCTTCCGACACCGGTTCGGGTGGCGAGGCGCCCGACAGCACCTCGCTCAGCAGTCGCTGCTCCATCTCGCCCAGTGGTATTTCCGCCACCAGCTGCAAGGCGCGCTCGCTCATCTTGCGAGCGGTCTTGCGGATCACGTCGATGGTGAGATCGTGATCCGTTCGCAATGCGAACGAACCCAGCTGCGTCTCGATGAACACCAGACAGGCGGCATCCTCCACCGCCTGGGCGCCATTGATGGACTCGCGTCGGATCAGCCGCTGCACCCGTTCGATCTCGGTCGGCTCGTAGCCACACGACACCAGGATCGCGGCGACGTCGGTCGCATGCCGAGCCTTCTGGTCCCGTCGCCAACGCAGGTACCCCGTCCGACCGGATGGATAGCTATCGCGCCGCAGCTCCCATCGCCGCAGGTGATGAGCGCGGGCGGCCAGCAGCAAGGCCTCGTCGGGTTCGTCGACGAGTTGCTCGATCCATTCCGCGGCGAGGCGGCCATGGATCAAGGCGAGTGCCACCTGCTGTCCGCGCACCTCGACGCTGTTGGGGTCAGCCGCGTTCGCGGCATCGATGGCTGCAACCCCGGCGTCGTACCGAGGGCTCAGACTGCGCACTCCGACTCGCCAATTTCGGCCACGAATGGGCCCGTCTCGTCGAAGTCGGCGTAGAACTCGGGGGCCTCGTCGGGCGACGGGAAGAAGTCGAGGTCTTTCAACCCTTCGGCGATCGCCGTGGCGCCACCCGACCGATCCATCCAGCCGCGGAATGACTCGCCGGATGTGCGCTCGTCGGCGAACCGGCGGATCACCCGAACGGCAGCGTCGGGCGCGGCCTTCGCCGGAAGGCGTAGGGCTTTCTCGCCGAAATGGACCTGCTCTTGGCCCACGTAGCCACCGAGCAGCATCTGATAGCCGGGCGCCGACCGCCCGTGGGCGCGGCGCTCGGCGCCGAAGAAGCCGATGTCGCTGGTGTGATGCTGGCCGCAGCTGTTGGTGCAGCCGGAGATGTTCACGCGCACGCCACCGATCTCGGACAAGCCCTCTTCTTCGAGCTTCTCGCCGATCGCCTTGGCAAGACCACGCGATTGGGTGACAGCGATGTTGCAGGTGTCTGCACCAGGACAGGCGACGACATCGCGGGCCAGTTCGGCTCCGGGACGGGCCATCTCGATGGCCTCGAGCCGGGCGTAGAGCACCGGCAACTGGGCCTCGGTCAGGCCGCGGAAGACCACGTTCTGACGATTGCTGAGCCGTACGTCGGCACCGAGTTCGCGCTGGATCGACGCCAACGCCCGGAACTGCGACGCGGTGACATCGCCAAGTGCGGCATACGCAACCGCCGAGACGGCGCCGTTGGCACTGCCGCGCACGACGCTTGTGGCGACCCACCGCTGATAGGGATCACGCGGCGTCAACGCCACCGTGACACTGTGCAGTTCGGGGCTGACGCCCTGGCCGACCGCAGTTGCCTCGATCGTGCTGGAGCGTCCTGCTGGGGCATCTCCCGCCTTCTGGACGATCTCGGGTATCCCGCCAGGCCACGTCGACGAAGCGGGCAGCGTGTGGCGCATCTTCAGAACACGCCGGCGAAGCTCATCGATGCCGAGTTGATCGACGACCCATTTCAGGCGGGCCCGCAACTTGTTGTCGCGGTTGCCTGTCTGGTCGAAGACCCGCAACACGGACTCGATGGTCGGCAACAGGTCTTCGCGCGACGTGAACTCCTCGAGTGCCAGCGCCGGATGCGGGTTGGCACCAAGGCCGCCGGCGATGTACACCCGGAAACCGGCCTCGATCGACCCGTCATCGAGGGTGCGCGTGGCCGCAATCACGCCGACGTCGTTGAACATCGCCTGCCCACAGTCGGTGGAGCAGCCGGAGAAGTTGATCTTGAACTTGCGCGGCAGTCGCTGACCCAGCGGGTTGCGAACGAAGTGCTGGAACGCGGCCTCGGCCCACGGCGTGACGTCGAGGAACTCGTGCGGGCAGGCGCCGGCGAGATGGCAGGCCATCACATTGCGAACGGTGTCGCCACAGGCCTCCCGAGTGGTCAAGCCGACGGCACCGAGCGCACGCATGACGTCGGTGACCTTGGTGAGCTCGACGTAGTGGATCTGCACGTTCTGGCGAGTGGTGATGTGGCCCCACCCACGCGAGTAGGTCTCGGCGAGGTGACCCATGAGGTCGAGTTGCTCGGGAGTGATGGTTCCGGCAGGCAGCTTGATGCGCACCATCTGGTTGGTGCCACCCTGGCGCTGGCCATACACGCCGTTGTTGAGCCGCATCACGCGGAACACATCTTCGCTGATCTCGCCGGCCAGGTATTGGGCGATCGCCCGCTCGAACCGCTCGATGTCGCGCTGTTGCTCGGCGTCGAGATCACGGGGCGCAGCAACAACCGGTGCAATGCTCATCTGGCAACCTCCTTCCACGATCTCGGCTTCAATCTCGACAAATCCGACTGGATAGGTCAACAATAGCGCTTCAGGCCGCCGACCACAATCACGAACCCGGATCTTCACCGATCTCGCGAAGGGCGTCCCGGAGCGCCACCCGCAGCCGGCGGGCATGATCAGGACCGAGATGGGCCACCAATCCCTCGCCCGCTCGGCCGACCTCCTCGACGGTCAGCACCACTCGTGGCTCGGTGTCGTCGTAGTCGTCGCTGATCGCAACCGCCCATGACACCTGGGTGGCATCGTCGAGCCCTTCGGGCATGTCGTCTTCCGAGAACGGGTAGTCGTCGATCGAACGGCGCACGTCAGCCCTTTCGCGCGGCGAATTCGACGGATGCATCGCTCAGCACGGCGCGAAGGGCCTCGGCGATGAACGACAGTTCCTCGTCGCCGGCGATCAATGGCGGCGACAACGTGATGACAGGCTCGGCGCGATCGTCGGCGCGACAGATGAGCCCCGCCTCGTAGAGCCGCGGCGACAGGTAGCCGCGCAGCAGCCACTCGGCCTCGTCGGGTGTGAACGATCCCTTGGTGGCTTGATCGCTGACCAGCTCGATAGCCCTGAAGTAGCCGTCGCCGCGCACGTCGCCGACGAGCGGGATGTCGCGAAGGCCGTCGAGCAGTTGCGTGAAGCGCGGTTCGTTGGCCAGCACGTTGCCACACAGGTCTTCGCGTTCGAGGATGTCGAGGTTGGCGTTGGCCACGGCGCAACACACGGGATGAGCGCCAAAGGTCTGGCCGTGCAGAAAGAGGTTGGGGTCGGCGAGGAATGGCTCGGCGATGCGATCCGAAATCATCACACCGCCGAGCGGCGCATATCCAGAGGTGACGCCTTTGGCGAACGTGATGAGATCGGGCTGGTAGCCATATCGATCGGAGCCGAACATGTGCCCGAGCCGACCGAACGCGCAGATCACCTCGTCGCTGACCAAGAGCACGCCGTACCGATCGCAGATCTCACGAATTCGTGCCCAGTACCCCTCGGGTGGAGCGAAAGCGCCACCGGTGTTCTGCAGCGGTTCCATGAAGACTGCGGCGATCGAATCAGGGCCCTCCATCTCGATCCGCAGAGCGAGGTCGTCGGCGCAACGCAGCGTGCATGCATTGAGGTGCCCACAGTCGTGACAGCGATAGCGGTACGGGGTTTGCACCTTGATCGCCCCAGGCATCAACGGCTCGAACGGCGTCTTGATCGACGGAACTCCAGTGAGGCTGAGGGCGCCGATCGACGTGCCGTGGTATGCGAGGTAGCGGGAGATCACCTTCGTGCGCGACGGCTCGCCGCGCAGCTTGAAGTACTGACGTGCCAGCTTGATGGCCGTGTCGATGGCTTCGCCGCCCGACGGTGTCAGGAACACTCTGTTGAGGTCTCCCGGTGCGAGTGCGGCGAGGCGTGTCGCCAACTCGATCGCCGGTTCGTGGGCGAACGACCAGGCAGGGAAGTAGCCGAGCGTCTCGGCTTGGCGAGCTGCCGCTTGGCCGAGTTCGGCGCGACCGTGTCCGGCTTGCACGGTGAACAACCCCGACAACCCGTCGAGGTATCGCTTGCCATGCTGATCCCACACATAGCAACCCTCGCCACGAGCGATGATCGGCACCTCGGTCTCGGTGTACGCCCCGAGCCGGGTGAAGTGCATCCACAGGTGACGCTTGGCGCGGTCTGACAGGTCGGACATGGCCGGCCCAGGCTACGACACGGGATCGGTCAGCGATCCCCCTGCCCACCACCGCTCGAAGCGCGGTTTGCTGGCAATCGAGACCGGCTCGACGAGATAGCCCGATGGTGAGCGCACGTAACTGAATCTCCCGTAGCCGTCGTCGGGCGATGCGGCGGCGAGCTCCAACGTGTACCCGTCGGCCAGCATCGTCGCGGTATCGGCGCCGACATCGTCGGACCAGTACCCGAAATGATGCGCGCCCGGCACGTCATGACCGTCCCAGATCGATCCTGCCGGCCCCTGCAGCAGTTCGAGGTGAACAGGTCCCTCGACGGAATACGTGAGTGCGAGCTGCAACTGGGTCTGGCCGGCGCCGGGCAGCCACACCGACATCGGCCGGTCCTGCACCGATGCCCAGGTGACGCCGGCATGCCTGCCGATATCGACCATCGCCGCCTCGATGTCGGTCACTCGGATGCCAACGTGGAAGAACCGGGAATGATCGAGCATGGTCGCACAATATCCGCCGCCCTGTATTTGTGGAACTGTCATGGCTCGAGGTGTCGCCGGATATGGTGCGAGCGATGGACCAAGACCTTCCGATCCTGTACTTCGACCACCCACTGCCCGACGCGTATCGAGACCTCGTCGAGGGACGGGCGATCGCCGTTGGTCCCGACGACAGCCAGCTCGGCTCGGCACACGCTGTGCTGGCCGGCGCCAAGCGAGCCTGGAACGCTGGCGCCTTTGCCCTTGGCCCGACCATGAAGGTGATCTCTCGAATTGGCATCGGGTACGACAACGTCGACGTGGCCGCGGCAACCGCCGCCGGAGTGATCGTCTGCAACGCCCCCGACGCTCCGTCGGTCTCGACGGCGGAGCACACCCTCATGCTCATGCTGGCCGTCGTGAAGAACTTGCCGGCACAGACCGATCGGGCACGCCAAGGCCTGCCCGGGGCGACAACCGGCACTGCGTTGGAACTCGATGGCACCGTGCTCGGCCTGGTGGGCTACGGCCGTATCGCCCGCCGAGTCGGTGGCGCAGCGAGGGCCATGGGGATGACCGTGTTGGCCTACGACCCGTACCTCAGCGAAGCCGATGGCTGTGAGCTCGCCGACCTCGACCGCGTGTTCGCGCAATCCGACGTCGTCTCCCTGCACGCGCCGGCCGTCGCCGAAACTCGCCACATGATCAATGCGACCTCACTGGCGACGATGAAGCGCGGCGTGTACCTGGTGAACTGCGCCCGCGGTGGGTTGGTCGATCAGGACGCACTACTCGCCGCGCTGGAGTCCGGCCGGGTCGCCGGCGCCGGCCTCGACGTGACCGATCCGGAGCCGCTTCCGGTCGGACATCCCCTGTTGAATCACCCCAACGTGATCGTCACTCCGCATGTTGCATCGGCAACTGTTGAAGGCCGCCGGCGGCTGTACGCACATGCCATCGACAACGCACTCAACGTGCTCGCCGGTCGACCGGCAACGATCGTCGTCGCGTAGGTCAGTTCCGCGTCAACTTTGCTAGAACCGAGCAATGGACACTTTGCGAACCCAATGGAACGAAGGGCGCGACACCCTCGGTGTATGGCTGGCCATCCCGTCGATCATCAGCGCCGAGGCCGTCGCACGCGTCGGGTACGACTACGTGTGCGTCGACAACCAGCACGGCGTCAACGACTACCAGCAAACGGTCGCGATGGCTCAGGCCATCCTGCTCGGCGGAGGAACCCCCATCGCCCGCGTGCCATGGAACGAGCCCGGCATCATCGGCAAGATGCTCGATGCCGGCATCGAAGGCATCATCGTCCCGATGGTCAACTCGGCAGCCGAGGCCCAAGCAGTCGTCCGCTACGGCCGGTATGCGCCGATGGGCGCTCGGAGTTTCGGCCCCGTAGTTGCCGGCATGCGTCGACCCAATCACTACGACTGGGCGACCGACGGAATCGCCCTCATCCCGATGATCGAGACCGTCGAAGCCATTGCCAACCTCGACGACATCCTGGCGGTTCCCGGCATCGATGCGATCTACGTGGGGCCGGCCGACCTGTCGATCACGCTCGGGTTGCCGCCCGGGAACAACGACGGAGAGAGCAAGTTCGATGATGCGCTGGCGACCATCGTCGCCGGCTGCCGCAGCGCTGGCATCGTGCCAGGTATCCACGCGACGGCGGCGCTGATCGAGCGACGCCTCGAGCAGGGCTTCCGCATGATCACCGTCACCAGCGACATGCTGGCGATGAAGGGGTCACTGGTCACCGATCTGGCCACCGCCCGCGGCGCCCGCCCGGCCGAAGCCAAGTCCGGCGCAATGTACTGACCCACCTCCCACACCCATAACCGCAGCGCACCGCAGCGGCGTTTGATGACTCACGCCCCGCATAGGGGCCGGAGCTCACATACGCACCTCGGGTTGGGGGCGAGGGTGAGACGGCGCTCATCACCTCGAGCAGTACGTGCGACATTGACGGCTCACGTGGGTCGTCATACCTTGGGCATTTCCAAGCGACAGGAGCACGAGATGCCTGAGATGACAAAGTACGAGCCCGGCACACCTTCATGGGTCGACCTCGGCACACCAGACCCGGTCGACGCCAGTCGGTTCTATTCGGGTCTGTTCGGTTGGACGATCGACGAGGGCCCTCCCGAAGCGGGCGGTTACAGGATGTGCCTGCTCGACAACAAACCGGTGGCCGGGTTGGGACCGCAGATCAACACCGACATGCCACCGTGGTGGACCACCTACATCACCGTCGCCGATGCGGATGAGAGTGCCGTGGCGATCAAGGCGGACGGAGGCAGCGTCCTGGTCGAGCCCTTCGACGTGCTCGACGTCGGCCGCATGGCTGTCGCCGCCGATCCGGCTGGGGCGATGTTCTCGATCTGGCAGGCAAGAACCCACTTTGGTGCCGGCATCGTCAACGATCCGAACACGTGGTGCTGGAACGAGCTCACAACGCGCGATCCGCAGCGGTCCGTCGAGTTCTACGGTGCTGTATTCGGTTGGAGCGCCGGTCTGTTGCCAATGGCAGGTGCTGCTGACTACACCGAGTTCCGTGTCGGAGACCGGGGCATCGCCGGAATGCTGCCGATGGAGGGTGATTCGTGGCCGGCGGATCTGCCCAATCACTGGATGGTCTACTTCGCCGTCGACGACTGCGAGGCGGCGGCTGCCAAGGTCGAGCCATTGGGTGGCAAGGTCGCCGTGCCACCGACTGAAGTGCCGCCCGGCACGTTCGCGGTGTTTCACGATCCGCAGGGCGCAGTGTTCAGCGTGATCGCGCCGCGCTCGACCTGACGCGCTCAGCCGCGCAACGAGGTGGCCGCACCAACAGCTAATGCCGCGCACAATGGCGAGAAATACCGCTTGTCCATCCGCCGGAACCTGGGCGACACGCTGCCGGGTGAGACCAGTTCGGTCCTGCCGGAGAACCCCAGTACGGCGCGGGCCGCGAGCGTGATCGAGACCGTGCAGACACCGAGGCGGCGCACCCGGCTGCGTGGACTGGGCAGGCCGGCGACCAGGGCGCCTGCGACAGTCAACAATCCGGCGACGACGTAGCACGCCCCTGCCGAAGGCGTCGCGTCCCGACCGATCACACTGTCGTTCAGTTCGTCGCGATTCGCGAACGGAAACGTCGAACCCCTCCCCCACATCGCGTGCAACGCACCGATGCCGAGCATCGTCGTCGCAGTCGCGACGCGGGCCAAGTAACGCACGGTCTACGCCTCCGGCCGGTATCCGATCGCACCGTCGATCAGTTCCCTGACCACATCGGCATGACCCATGTGACGAGCCGTCTCCTCGACCATGTGGACGAGCACCCACCGCATCGATACGACATCGCCGAACCAAGCCGTCCCGGTGTCGTCGAGATCGACCTCAGCGATCACTTGATCAGCTGCCGCCCACGCCCGACGGTAGAAGGCGATGATGTCGGCGGTGGTCTCGCCCACCTCGATCCGCAGATCGGCGTTCTCGTCGTCGTCGTCAAAGGGCAACGGCTCGGTGTCGCGGCCGAACGTCAGGCAGAACCATCCGTACTCCACCGCAGCGAGATGCTTGACGAGCCCGAGCAGCGTGGTGCCCGACGGCACCGGCGATCGCCGCAACGCCTCGTCGTCCAAACCCTCCAACTTCCACAACATCAACTCGCGATGTCGCTGCAGCGAGGTCTGCAACGCCTCCTTCTCGCCAGCGGCGAACGGAGTTGTAACAATCATGAACCCATCCTGGCAGTCGGGCTCGGTAAGACTGTGCTCAACAGGGCGAGGTCTTGTGCCGATGAAGACAGCACGATGATCAGGAGGTGACACCAATGACACGCCAGCGCTTGAATCTCCAGGAGGGGGATCTCGCCGTGCTGGCGCGTGCCCTCGACACCGACGGTGACACCTTGCGCGATGAGCTCGACCGACGACCGTGGCACGTCAACGATGTGTTGCGCAGGCCAGAGGTGGTCGAGTCGGTCCTGCACGGCACGGGCGCCGAGCAGTTCGCTGTGTCGCCATTGCTGTTCTTCGCGGTACTCATTCATCGCGCCGCCGACGAGTTGATGTCGAGTGATTGGGTCGACGAGTGGGCCGGACCAGGCTGTCGGCTGCCCGTCTTCGACGTTGAACCACTCGTCGAGTTCGCGGACGCACCGGCGCGACTGCAGTTCACCGCACAACTCCTGGCCAGCTTCGCGGTGCCCGAGGCAACACCGGTTCCGGCCGACCGTCTCGACCTCGACGAACTCGTCGATTGGCTCGACGCGGTCCAGCCGCTCGACCACATCGTGTTGCTGCGCCAACTCGGCGACCTCGCCCTGTTTCGCGCAGGTGTCTTCCCCGACAGCATCGGCGCCAAGACAATGTCGTCCGCGCAGGCCGAGCACCTCGGCAGATCGGTTGGGATGACCGACGACCAGTTGAACCTGCTCGTCGACCACGGTTCGGCCACGCCCGGTCTCGACGCACTCGAGACATTGAGTTCGGCGTGGTATCGCGCCGCGGCCGAAAGTTCGCCGACGGCGCCGGTCTTGCTTCGCGATGTCGCCTGCCGCATACGTGCCGCACGTAGGTTCCTGAACTATGCGGCCGATCACTATCTGCATCGGGTGCAGCCCTGCTGGGCACCCGGGTTCTGAATCTGGACTCGGCACGATGTGCCGCGGATGCTCGGATAGCCAGATCAGACCCAGAGGCCACCCAATTTGCCCGAGCCTCCATTGGGCTCAGCGCGGATCAACTCCAGGTCGTAGAGGTTGGTGGAGTTCTTTCGGCCAGGTCCAGGCGTAGTAGACGATGGCCGCCAGCTGTGCGATCTCGATGGCGCTGCCGAGGATGTAGTAGTTCCACTCGCCGATCGAGCCAGCGATGACGGTGAGTGCATACATGATGCTCAGCGCGATGTTGGCGATTCGGTTGACTCGTGGTCGCCGACGAGTGTGCAGAACACCATCAGACTGGGGATCACGACATAGACCGTGGTCCCCAAGAGGAACGCCTGGTTGACGGTGAACCCGCCGATTTCGCCAGCCTCGACGTCGGCCCGGAAATCGGGTCGATAGAGGCTGAACAGGTCGACGTAGGCGAAGACGAACAGCATCGACGTCCAGAGCCCCGAGATCTTGATCCTCACGTTCACGTTGGACAGTTCGAACTTCGTTTCGGCGGTCATGAGCGCCCTCCCGGCTTGGAACACATCACGGCCGCGGCTCCAAGATGACGACAGCGGTCTCCGTCGAGCGGCGTGCTGCGTAGGCGTCCAGGTTCTTGTCGATCTCTCCCCACCGTGACCACAGTCGTTCCCGCTCCTGCCCGCAGGCGGCCCGGCCGGTGACCAGACGCGCCCCATCGGCAAGGTCGACCCGAGCGTCGGGGTGGGCCTGCAGGTTCAGCCACCATGCCGTCTAGACCTCGCCCCGGCAACGACATGGCCGCCATCTTCGCCGATCCTCATGTGGCGGCACGCCGCATGCTCGTCGACGTCGAGCAACCCGACGGCAGCCGCTCGGTCACACTCGCAGGTCAACCGATCAAGATGACCAAGAGCTACACGGGGATCCGTCACCCCCCGTCGGGAGGCGCCAGAATCGCCCGACCGGCGCGGAGGAACCGCAGCGCGATCTGATTCGGATCCGCTGCTTCGAGGAGTTGTGAAAGCGGCAGTACTGCTCCGCTGAAAGTCGCTGCATTCCAGAACGTGTCGTCAGCGGTGGGTCCCCACGGGCCGACGTAGAGATACGGCTCGGGATGGCCTTCGTCGCCGGGCGACGCCCCATAGTTGGCCCGGCGAGCTGCATCGGAATCCTCGGTGAAGAAGGCCTGATCGAAGTGTTCAGGCCACAAGATGAGAGGCGAAGGATTCGCATCGGCGATCTCGGTGGCGAAAAGGTCGAGCACCTCCGCGGTACCGGCGTACCACGCTGCCAGCGTCTCGGCGGCACCTCGATCCAGATGCAACGGCTCGTCAGGATCGAACGACGTTGCCGGTTCGTACAACTCACTCGGGAAGCCGGGTTCGACACCGACGAATGCAGCAGCCTCGCCGATGGTCGTCAATCCGATACGCCGCGACCCCGTGCTGTCGTCGACGACCAGATCGTCGGCATCGACCCGCACCCGAGTGTCGCCGTCGAGGATCGGCGTGGCGAACCCGCCGGCGAAGGCCGTCAGCCTGATCTCGCGATCATCGACGAATCGCGCCTTGGCCAGCACGTGTTCGGCGACACGATGCAGGGCGTCTCTGGTCGACACGAAGGTGTTGAGATCGTGAACGGGCAGCAGCGAAGTCATGTCAGCTACTTGATCGCCAACGCGTTCGGCGGTGTTGCTACGCCGTGCGGAATGTTGAGTGGAGCCGATACGAACAGGCATGCGTACCGACCGTCGGCGGCGCAATCGGCGGCGAGCGCCGACAGGTCGAAGAGCTCGCCGAGTGGGATGCCCAGCATCGGCAGCAACAACGAGTGGGCGAACACCTCGTGCATGCGTTCGGGATGATTCGCCTTCAGTGCAGCGACGTCGTCTGCGTTCTGGCCCGTTCCCTGCGGCCACACCTCGACAGCGGGGTTGTCGGCCCCGATTGCGGCAATGTGCAGATCCCAGAGGAACTCGGCGGTGCGTTCTCCCGATGGCAATCCCGGTGCCTTCAGCGTCGCCCGGTCGGCCGCAGCGGCCCGCATGGCCCCGTCGGTCGATGTCTCGTACCACTCTGTCCAACCGGTGCGCAACAACAGAACGTCGCCGTGCTCCAGTGGCGACCCCTGTGCATCGAGCGTGGCAAGGATGTCGTCGGGCTCGATCACGTCGGGCTCGCCATACTGCAGCGGTCGTCCCTGCGCGGCTCGCCAGCGGCCGACATCGCACAGCACGGCGCGCCCAGCAATGCCCCGGCGGGCCCAGTGATCCACGCCATGGTCGTCGTCGGGGACGCCGTCGTAGAAGCCGTTGGGAACGTTCTTCACGTGGCGAAAGCCGTCCCATTGAGACGACGACTGAGTGTTCCACCCGTGCAACACGTCGTCGTGGCCAGTCGCACGGTCGAGAACCTCATGGGTGTGCTTGAGTCTGCCGAACATCGGCGGATCCGGAAGTTCGGCCGACCAATTGAGCGCGAAGACCGCTCCCCGAGTGACCAACCGCGCCGCAGCCACCAGCTTCTCGGGTGTCATCAGATTCAGGCAACCGAAGTAGTCGGGGCCGCCCGAACCCAACAGTCCCCAACTGGCAGGCAGATCATTCACCTTCGGAAGGTCCCGATACGAGGGCAGCGTGGTCATGAGTCGCATCGTATGTGTCGGGGATGCCACGATGACTGCCGTGATGAACGTGGTGGCAGGCGACGACAAACACGACCGCTGCTCATGGGGATCGTCCACACCCGACTACATCGCCTATCACGACACCGAGTGGGGCTTCGGCGTCAGCGATGCCCATCGGCTGTTCGAGAAGCTGTGCCTCGAAGGGTTCCAATCGGGTCTTTCGTGGTTGACCATTCTCCGCAAGCGCGAGAACTTTCGTACAGCGTTCGCCGGGTTCGACCCCCTACTCGTCGCCGACTTCGACGAGAACGATGTCGACCGGTTGCTCGGCGATGCGGGAATCGTCCGCCATCAGGGCAAGATCCGCTCGACGATCAACAACGCGTCACGCGCACTCGAACTGATCGACGAGTTCGGCTCGATCGCCAACTACATGTGGCCGCACGCGACGTTCGTCGATCCGCCCACGGAATTGCCGCCGCTGACCGCCACCTCGACTGCAATTTCCAAGGATCTCAAGCGACGCGGCTGGACGTTCGTCGGGCCGACCACCGTATACGCGTTCATGCAGGCGATGGGCCTGGTCAACGACCATCTCGACGGGTGTTGGGTCCGGCAACGATCCGAGCAGGCCCGGCGCAAGGTGTATCGCCAACACGGAAAGGGTGCGAAACCGGCATGAGCGACTTCGACCAATTCCAGGCGCTGAGCTTCGATTGCTACGGCACGCTCATCGACTGGGAGTCCGGCATCGCCAACGCCTTGCGGCCATGGGCGACACGCAATGCGCTGACACTCGACGATCAGGCGCTGATCGCCGCGCATGGTCGGCACGAATCGGTTGTTCAAGACGAGATGCCTGACGTTCTGTACCCGCTGATCCTGGGTGAGACGTTGCGCCGCGTGGGCGTCGACCTGGGTGCACTGGTGACCGATGCCGATGCCAAGGCGTACGGCGATTCGGTGAAGGACTGGCCGGCTTTCCCCGACTCGGTCGACTCGTTGACCCGTCTCTCGAAGAGTTTCAAGTTGATCATCGTCAGCAACATCGATCGGGCTTCGTTCGCCTCCAGCAACCCGCGTCTCGGCGTGACGTTCGATGCGATTGTGACAGCAGAAGATGTCGGTTCGTACAAGCCGCGGCGAGGCCACTTCGACCGGCTGTTCGAAGAGATCTCACGCCTGGGCGTCGCTCGCGATCGGCTCGTGCACGTCGCCGAAAGTCTGTTCCACGATCACGAGCCCGCGGCCGCGCTGGGGCTGGCTTCGGTGTGGATCCACCGTCGTCACGAACTGGGCGGCACCGGGGCCACGGCCACACCGTCGGGCGAAGTGTCACCGACGTGGCGATTCACGTCGATGGCCGAATTTGCTGAAGCCGCTGTACCGGCATAAAGGGCACTGAGTTCGGCTGCGATCACTGCCAACCGGCTGCGCACAGTTGCCGGTTCGAGTACCTCGATGAAGCCTCCGAAGCCAGCAAGCTCAGCGGCCACCGAATACTCACTGTGACTGCGGATCTCGACTTCGACACGACCGCCATCGATCGCCATGCCGATCCGCAGCCGGGTACCAAGTGTGTGGCGCAACCACGACATGGATTGCGGATCGACGAGAGCACGCACCACGATGGGGGTACGCACGTGCTCGACCTCGGTGGTGATCATCTGCCAGGCATCGGCAAGCTCGAAACCCTCCGGCCGTATCACGAGGTCGTCGGTGATCTCGACCGACTGAATACGGTCGACGCGGAAAGTGCGGCGACCGGCATCGGTCTCGGCGACGAGATACCAGGACCCGCTCTTGGTGGCCAGGCCGAGAGGATGCACGGTGCGAGTCGTGGGCACGCCTGCGCGGGCGATGTATCCGAGCACGATCTGGCGACCGGCGATCACCGCGCTCTGCACGGCGTCGAGATGGACCGGTGTCGGTCGCTCGATACCCGAGCCGCTCCAACTCGTGGCGTCGTGCACCACGGCTGCCGAAGCAGCCTCGGCACGCTCGCGAAACGGCTCGGGAAGGGCCCGCACCAGCTTGCGTAACGCGGCTCGCAGCTCGGGCGTCGTGGCTCTCGGCCCCGCCAGCAAGAACAGCGCCTGGGTCTCGGTTGAAGTCAGACCACTGAGATCGGTTCGACCATCGCCGAGCAGTCGCCAGCCACCGTTCCGGCCCTGCACCGAGTACACAGGCAACCCGGCTACCCCCAATGAATCCAGGTCACGACGGGCGGTGCGTTCCGAGATCTCCAGCTCGGTTGCGACCTCGACGGCGGTGACCTGCCCCCTGGTCTGCAGCATCAGCAGGATGGCCACGAGGCGGTCGGCGCGCATACGAAAATCTTTCCACATAAACAGGACAGAAGGTGACCTGTTTCAGGGCACATGCTCCTGTCATGACCACAGAACCACTCCCTACCCCTGGTACGACCTCCACCGATCCACGGTCGCAGTTTGTCGCGGCAGTCGACATCGCCACCCCGATCATCGCCGGCGTGCGCCCGGAACACCTCGACCTTCCGTCTCCATGCCACGACTACAACGTGAAGGGGCTCCTCGACCACCTCGTGTTCGTGTTGCACCGAGTCGCCAGGATCGGCCGCGGCGAAGAAGCGTTCGCTCCTGGTTCGCTCGGTGACCCGGTGGTCGAACATGTCGACTGGGCAGCCGACTGGTTGACCGCAGCCGACGCCGTCGACGATGTGTGGTCCGACGACGCCCTGCTCGCCAGCACGGTCGTGCTGCCGTGGGCGACCATGACGGGTGCAGAGGTGTTGGCGATGTACGTCAGCGAAATCACCACCCATACCTGGGACCTGGCAAAGGCCACCGGTCAGCAGCCACGTTGGGAGGACGACGTGTGTCAGTTGGCGCTCGACACCATGCGCCGTGATCTGCCGATGGCCGACCGCACACCGATGTGGGACGCATTCAGGGCCACGGCTCCGGCCAACCTCCAGTTCGACGCACCGTTCGCCAATGCCGTCGCCGTCAGCAGTTATGCGCCGTTGATCGATCAGCTCGTCGCCTGGACCGGTCGGCAGCCGTAGCCAAGCCAGTTAGTGCTGTGCCACCGACGTCGACATACCCCACGTGTCGGAGAGCACATAACCGCTGGGCCATGGATCATCGGCATCGACGAAGTAGTGATGCAGGCCGGTGATCCATGCCCTGCCGCGAATCGTGGCCTCGATCGCCGGTAAGGATCCGACCGAGGTCTCGCCGACGATCATGCCGTAGAACTCCGATCCGATGATCGACGAGTGCGTCAGTCCGCCGCCGACCTGCAACACACCCCGCGCGTGCAGCACAGCCATGCGCGCTGTGGTACCAGTTCCCGTCGGCGAGCGATCGGAGCGACCGGGCGAGACGATGCAGGTGTTGCGCGCGCTGACCCGGTTGCCGTCATGCGTCAGCGGTCCGGCAAATTGCACGATCGACACGTTCTTGATGTCCGGCAACTCTGGGTGGGTGACGGGATGCTGTTCGCGGGCCGCGACACGGATCCTCTCGCCGAGCTCGGCGAGGTCGCGTGCTTCGTCGGGGACGATCTCGAAGCCCAACGCGGCGGCGTCGACGATGGCATAGATCATGCCGCCGTAGGCAATGTCGATGTCGATGGGGCCGTGTCCCGCCAACTCCAGCACAGCATCGAGTGCGAAGGCGAACGCCGGCACATTCTTCAACGTGACCGACACGCATTTGCCGGCGCTGCACTCGGCGACGATGTCGATCGGCCCGGCCGGCATGTCGAGACGGAACCGGGTCTGCGGCTCGACCATCGGAATCACCCCGGTCTCCAACAACACGGTGGCGATGCACATCGTGTTGGAGCCCGACATCGGCGGATACTCGGTCGGCTCCATCACGATCGCGCCAGCCGCACAATCGTCGCGTGTCGATGGCACGATCAGGTTGACGTGGCGGGCAACCGAACCACGCGGCTCACAGATCAGCATCCGCCGGATGTCGTCGTGATCGCGTTCGAATGCCAGCTTCTTGCTCATCATCGTGTCACCGGCCGGCGGAAGGACCCCGCCGGTGATCACATCGCCTTGCTCTCCTTCGGCGTGGCAGCCGACAACCGAGATGATCCGTTTCGCCACCGTCACGTTCTCTGGCACATTCTCTGGCACATGAGCCGATGCTCGTCAGTGCTTCTGACCGAGCGCAGCCTTGAGGCCATCGAGATCCTTCGACCCGAACACGACGCGGTTGTTCGTCGCGACGTAGACCAGGTCGAGGTCGACTCCAGCTTCAGCGACAATTCTGGCGAGATCGGCCAAGGCACCCGGGCGGTCTTCCACCTCGACCACCACCACCTCGCGTTCTCGGGTCACGACTGCTTGGTGAGTGATGGCCAACGCGTGCCTCGCGGCTTCGGCATATGGCACGAGGATGTGCAACTCGGCGCGGTCACCTATCCCGACGCAGGTCGCTGCGGCGAGGTTGACGCCCGCGTCGCTGATCGCGGCCGCGATCTTGGCAAGCGAGCCCGGCCGATTGTCGACCTCGATGACCAAATCCATCGCCATGAACTACCCCCTGTGAGTCGTGGCCGTGATTCTGTCACTCCCGAGGCCCACTGTCTCCCCCTGAACCGGGCAAACGGTCAGGCGGAGGCGAGGATGGCGTCGATCTGGCTCATGGCGCCGGCGAGACCTTCCTCCATCCCCATCTCGATCATCTGGTCCATCGCCTGACGCGACGGGAACCGCGCCTCGATGAGCATGCGCGTGGCGCCACTCGGCAGCGCGACAAACGTGACGGTGGACTGTGTCGTCGGCATCGCCTCGTTGGGGTTGCCCTCTGTGTCGGCGAAACCGTCTTCGAAGTCGAGGCGGTGCGGTTCGTCGACGGTGACGATCTTCCACCATCCGTGATACTGCGCGCCCTCAGGGCTTGTCATGAAGTAGCTGACCTTCCCACCCGGGCAGAGGTCGTGCTCGATGACGGTCGCTGGGTAGGTGGGCGGGCCCCACCAGCGTTCGAGCTTGCGGGGGTCGGCCCACAGTTGCCAGACGGTCGCGATCGGGGCATCCCACTCGCTCGTGATCGTCATGGTGAGAGCGGTCGGGTCCTTGCGGACATCGGTCACGGTCATGGTGTGTCTCCTTCGTCAGGTTCGGCGAGGACGTCGCTGAAGCGTTGCATACGGTCACGCCAGCTGGCCTCGAGCTCGTCGAGCAGGCGGTTGACGTCGCGTACGGTGTCGATCCGCCCCCGCACGATTCGCTCGCGGCCTCGCTGGTGTTTGGTGATGAGATCGGCCCGCTCGAGAACGGCGACGTGCTTCTGCACGGCGGCGAAGCTCATCGGGTAACGCCGGGACAGGTCCGACACAGAGTGCTCGCCCCGTAGCACCAGCCGGACGATGTCGCGCCGTGTCGAATCGGCGAGCGCATGGAGCAGCAGGTCTGTTCGTCGCTCATCTACAACCATATGGTTGTAGATTATCCGATGGTTTCGCAGAGCGCCAGTGGCAATCACGAGGCATTTCGTCGAGCGTCCTCCCGGCCCGCCAGACTTGGCGAACGTCTGTCTTCCCTTTGATTGAGTGTGGAAGAACTCGCTGCCAGTCCGACGGTTGCGAACCCGCCCCTTGTAGGGCATTCGGCGCTAGTCGACGCAACGTTTGACGACTCCGGCCCCGCATCGGGGCGCCAGTCATCAGACGCAATGATCACGCAGGTGCGCTTGACGACTCGAGCCCCTATGCGGGGCGCAAGTCATCAAACGCCGTGGACCAACGCCAGATAGCGCCGAACTGCCACTCGGCGCTGGGTACCGATGAACTGGGCAGCGCCATTTCGCTACGTCGCCTTCTGGGGCTGCCCGGTTCGCCCGAAGCTGTGCTTCGACGGCTGACGAGCGCCATATTCTGCCAGTCGATAGATCGGCTCGGCGGTCAGGAGGCTTCGACGACAGTTCCGTAGCGCTTGCTGGGCGGCTTGGGTTTGAGGTGCCGACAGGAGGGCGCCGATCTTGTGCCATGACAGGCCGGCGGCTCGGGCAGCAACGGACAATCGAGATCCTCAAGGCAGCCACCACTTTTTTCGCACGGGAGAACGACCCGCACCTGCGGTGACGATTGCGTTCATCGACCAGCATCGCCGGCGTTTCGCGGTGGCAGCGATGTGTCGGGTGTTGGAGTTGGCTGAGCGCACGTTCTATGCCGCCATGGCCCGACCGGTGTCGGCTCGTTCGATCACCGACGAGACACGCAAGACCATCATCTCGGTGGAGTGGAAAGCGAACTACGCCTGCTATGGGCACGTCGGTTACACAAGCATCTGCGACGCCAGCACCACCAGAACATCCACCACAACGGCTGGATCATCACGATGGGACCGAACCGGGAACTGAGCATCACACTCCCCGACGGACACATCATGACCACCGGCCCACCCAAACGAGGTGCCGCATAAAGCGGCCGACGCCTGAATTTGAGCTCATCCAGCCCTTATCGCGCCGCGGGATCGATGCCGAGGTTCAGCAGGGCGAGCGTGCCGGTTCCCTTCACGGTCTCCCCCGCCGACGTGTGCAACAGCGTGCCTTCTGCCTCGGGGTCGCCGGCGATGCCATCGGCTTCGCTCGACGTGTCGGCAGCACCGAACTCGGCGTACGGCGCTGCGGAGTACACGCTGGCCGTGTAGTCGTCGTCGAAGAACATCTGCGAGGTCAGCACCGTCGAGTCGGCGAGATGAACCCGGAGGTGGATGTGCACGGCACGCCCCGAATACCAGCCGGGATAGACAGTGAGGAATTCGACGATGCCGCTGTCGTCGGCAGTTTTCGTGCCACGCAAGAATGTCGTGCCTTCGTCCTTGCCACCACCATTGTCGGTGAACGCCGAATAGTCACCCGTCGCGTCGGCATGCCAGATCTCGACCGTCGCGCCGAGCACGGGGGCACACGATTGGTCGATCACGCGCAGGCCCAGCCGCATCGGGTGACCGGGATAGTCCTCGGTGATGTCACTGCGATCGAATTGCTGATCAAGCAGAAATTGGCCCGCGGTCATCTCGGGCATCAGCGAACAGGTGCCCAGTCCCTCGAATGCGGCAGCGGTCAGTGGCTGCACGACCGCCGTCGAGTTCGACGCGGAATTCGAAACAACAGCACTGTCGGCTACCGCAGTATCGGGCACGGTCGTCAAAGAACAACCGTCGCGATGTTGAGAATCAGTTTTGAAAACGACCGACAACCTCGGGCTGACTTGTCTGCATCGTGGCGAGTCGACAGGATGGGCGCGTGGCCGGGAGATTGACGTTGACGACATCACTCGTGGCTCTGCTGACCGCGTGCACCTTCGGGCCCGGCGCGCTGCCCGACATCGCGACCACCACGACGTCGACCACTGCACCAACCACGACGACGACAACCACGATCCCGCCGCCGACCACCAGTACCAGTACAACCACCACCTCGACGACCACGATTCCCCCGACCACCACCAGCACGACGATCCCGTTGATCACCGAGGGCGCGACCATCATCGTCGCCAACGCCTCGAACGTGAACGGTGCAGCGGCGTTGCTCGGTCAGGAGCTCGCCGCCAGAGGATTCCAGGTCGCCGACGCGACCAACGCCGCTGGCATCGAGGATCGCCTCGATGCCAGCAAGGTGTACGTCCTTCCGGCCGGCGCCGACGTCGCCGCGTCTGTCGGTCGGGTGATGGGCGGCATCACCGCCACCCGCATGCCGGTACCCGTCTCGATCACCGGCGGCCCGGCGGCGCTGGGTGAAGCAACGGTGGTCGTGATGTTGGGGAGAGACCTGGCCGACAAGAGTCCGATGCTGCCGGGCTGACGACGTTGTAGCCTGCCGCTGGCAATCACTCAGAGGAGACAGTCATGGCTGGCAAAGATTCCCTCAATAGCGTGCTCTCACAGGTACCGCTGTTCTCGCTCTGCAACGCCAAGGAGTTGAAGAGCATCGCCCGGCTGACCACGGGACTGCGTTTGCCCTCGGGAACAGTCGTCGCTCGGCAAGGGGCCATCGGACACCACTTTGCGGTCATCACCGAAGGGACGGTCAGTGTCACCATCGACGGCATGGCGATTGCATCTCTCGGGCCAGGTGACTTCTTCGGTGAGATCTCGCTCCTCGATGGTGGGGCCCAGACAGCGACGATCACCGCCGAGACCGACATCGCCCTCGAGATCATCGGGCACGCCGAATTCACCGAGTTCTTGTTCACGTCTCCTTCGGTCACCCGCAACATCTTGAAGGGCATCGCCACACGCCTACGCGACGCCGATGCCAAGATTTCTGGGGCCGGCGGCGCTCCGCCGCAACGCTGAAGGTCAGGTGTCATGCTCGATCTTGTCGCACCACTTGACGTACACGAGCAGATCGCGAAGAACACGATCGTCACGGCGATGAAGATGAAATCACTCATGGCCTCGTTGTACGCGCCGCTCGCCGCTTCGTCGGTGAATCTCACGGATCCTTCACGCTGCAGTCGTACTCCTTCCCGCTTTCTTCACATAGATTGATCCCGTGGCCCGCATGCTCACCGGCGCTCAGCTGATCGCCGAAGGCCGCCACGCTGCACCACCACCCGCGCCGCCAACGGCGTTCCTGCGCGCGAATCACGCGACTTCGGAGGCCGAGTACAAGCGACGATGCCGCGACGAAGGCCGGGTGATGTACCACATGCACGTCGGGCTCTCGACGTGGGCGGCGACCGAAGCGGCGCTCGTCGAGGTCAACGCCGGCCTCGCTGAGCAGGGTTTCACTGTCGACCGGTTCGGATTGGCTCTCGATCGGGCGATGGGCGTGCCCGAGACCGAACGCCATCTCACCGTCAAGGAGACCGGGCCTCGCATCGGCCCCGACGAGTGGCGGCGACTGGGCGAGGCCGCGCCGATCCAGCCACACCTCGGCGACTACATGATCGGATTCCCGGCGGGTTTCCAGAACACACTTCGGGCGTTGTCGGCCGGCGTCAACACGATCGGCAACGTCGGTCAGTACACCGCCTACGACCTGCTCGGTGGCTCCGACGAGATCCTGGTCACCGAGGAGACGGTACGGGCCATCGCCGCGATCGGCGCGCTGCGAGAGCACGGAGCGCTGGCCCACTCGAACCTCGAGGACGGCTCGGCAACCCAGGCATCGCACTTTGGCGCATACGTCGGCTGGGCCGCGCTCGAACTGTACGTCGTCGAAGAGTTGATCGGTGCGCGTCTGGCCCACTGTTTCGGCAACACGATCCAGAATCCCGAGTGCCGTGCCGTCGTGCACTTCGCACTCGACGACCTCCGTGGCGGCGACTCCATCGGGTCGATGATCTACGGCAACACGGTCGATCATCGCCCAGGCGACCGCGTCCACAACACTGCGGCCGTTGCAACACAACTCACGTGCGACATCGCACTGCAGTTGCGTCGACCCACTGGCCACGCGGTGAATCCCGTACCGCTCACCGAGGCGGAGCGCATTCCGAGTGCTGCCGAGATCGTCGAGGTCCATCTGCTGGCCCGCGAGATCGAACGCGAGGTGCGTCAATCGCCTGCCCTCTTCGACTGGGCGCGCCTCGAACGACTGGGCGCGATGGCCGCGAGCCATGCAATCGAGTTCCGTGACCGGGCACTTGCAGTACTCGAAGACGACGGAATCGACGTGGGCGATGCGGCCCAGGTCTTGCTCGCATTGCGCCGCACGACCATGCCCGACCTCGAGCGTCGTGTCGATCTCGCCGCGCCGACCGACATCGCCGGCTTGGAGCCGTGGAAGGCGTCACACGTGCGCCACCTCGCCGAACGACTCAACGCTGTCGCGCCGCGCCTCGATGGCGTTCGTGTCGTGCTGGCCGTGCTCGAAGTTCACGATCTGGTGCGCGACGCTCTGGCGCGTGTTCTGCCGAATGCCGGAGCCGAGGTGATTCTGCTGGGCGCCAACGCACCGATCGACAGCATCGTGCGAGCCGCGAACGAAGAAGATGCCGATGCCATCGTGCTCGGCGTGTACAACGGCAACGCATTGGCGCTCGGCCAGCACCTCGCCAACGATGCTCGCCACGAGCGCTGGGCCGGGAAGATCTACATGGGCGGCATCCTCAACCAGGACACTGGGCATGGGCTCCCGATCGACGCCCGCCCAGCGCTCGCAGCACTCGGTGTGCGCTGCGTCGACGATGTCGAGGAGTTGCTGGGACTGCTGGCTCGGGGTTGAGCGGCTGTCACTTGCTACGTTGCTGATTCGTGCGACTCGGGACCATCCTCATCACAGACGACGTCGGCCAGGATCCCGCGTTCCTGAAGGACATGGCGCAGTCGCTCGAAGGTGCCGGATTCGACGCAGTGCTGACCAACGATCACGTCGTCGGCGGCCACCCCGATCGCCAACGACCGGGCGAGAAGGTCCACACCTACGACGTGCCGTGTCACGAGCCGCTCGTGCTCCTCACGTTCCTAGGAGCGGTCACCACCCGCATCGAACTCGCTACGTCGATCGTCATCAGCACCCAGCGCCAAACCGTGCTGCTCGCCAAGCAGGCCGCCGAACTCGACCTGTTGACCGGAGGACGTCTGCGTCTCGGCGTCGGCATCGGGCGGAACTGGATGGAGTACGAGGCCCTGGAGCAGGAATTCTCGAACCGCGGCCGCCGCATCGAGGAACAGATCACGGTCATGCGTCAGCTCTGGACTCAAGAACTCGTCACCTTCGACGGCACGTGGCACCATCTCGATCGCATCGGCCTGAACCCGCCGCCCGTGCAACGGCCGATCCCCATCTGGATGGGATCGTTCGTCGGCAACCTCGTCGAGAAGGTCCTCGAACGCACCGGCCGTCTCGCCGACGGTTGGATGCCGCAGTTTCCGCCAGGCGACATGCTGGCCGACGCGCTCGATCGCCTTCGCGGCTACGCCACCGCGGCGGGCCGCGACCCCGGGAAGTTGGGCATCGAGTGCGGAATGCGCATCAAGACCGACGACGATCCGCAGACGTGGATCGACACGGCCACTGCGTTTCGCGCACTTGGCGCGACGCACCTTCGAGTGTCGACGGCAGGTGGCGGCTATACGACGCCTGGGCAGCACCTCGACGCCTGGATTCGCTGGCACGACACCGTCGCTCCCGCCGCTCGGGGCTGAAGACACAACCATGAAGGGAAGGTCCGACCGATGACCACCATGACCATCGCCGACCAAGTCGAGCGGGTGTTGAAGCCCATCCAGCAGTTCGTCCGTGGCTGGATGACCGGGGCGCCGACCGATCGGCTTGCTGCCGAACTCGGACTGTCGTCGGGCGGCGACCTGTGGATCGTCGGGCGAGCCGGCGTGCTGGGCGATGGCGATGCCGACGTCGCCGCATCGGGTCTCGCCTTTCTGGCACCCGATCGGGTCCGCGCCGCATGGGAATCCCTTCCGGCCGGGCTCACTCACCGGCAGGTGGCCGATGCGTACGCCAACCTGTGCTGCGAATGGGGTACGGCCGAACTTGCCAAGTTCGACCCCGCACGCATGGCCCGACTGGACGAACTGGGTCGACAGATCGCTGACGCCGCTGACGCATCGATCGGAGCGGTCTTTGCCGGCTGGAGGGCACAACCGCAGCCCGACGACGTCGGTGCACGCGTGGCACTCACCATCCATGTGTTGCGCGAACTGCGCGGCGGCGCCCACATCATCGCGGTCAACGCCTGCGGAATCACCCCGCTCGACGCCGTCATCGCGTCACCCGCTCCCCTGCCACGTAGCGGCCCGGTCTGGGCCGAACATCTCGGCTGGATCGGCCCGTTCGGCGACCCGGTGGCAGCTCGCGAGGCGAGGGCCGAAGCGGAGCGGCTGACGTCGACAATTCTGCTGCCGATCTACGGTTCGATCGGCGGCGCCGAACTCGACGAGTTCGCCGAGCTCATCGAGACCACGCGCAACGCCATCGATATGTAGGCGCCGCTCGGGCGACGGGTGTTGCAGTCAGTTGCGGGCTTCGTGGCGTGCCAGCATCGCCAGCAGTTCAGCCGGTTGCCCTGCCTGATTCTGCAACGTCAGGGAGCCGCCATGCGCCTGCAGCACCCGGCGCGCCGCAACCAGTGCGCCGTAACCGGAGCAGTCCATGAAGGTCATCTCGGCCATTTCGACCACGACTTCCTTGCGACCGCCGAGACACGCTCTGCGCACCCTGTTGCGGGTGGCCACGTCGAGTTCTCCACCGATCCGAACCACACGATGACGATCTCGTCGCGACACCCTGACCGAAAAGTGCGGGTCGGTCTCGAGAATCATCTCGAAGACCACTGACGTTGTTGCGGGCTTTGCACGCATGTCCCGTGTGCGCACGATGGTTCTCCTCATTTCGAGGGCGCAACCAGGGACTGGAGCCACGCGGCTGGAGCGGGATTCGCTCGTGCCAGTACCGTACACCCCACCTCCCAGCGGCACAACCAGGTCTCGCAAACACTGCCCCGGCGGTCAGAGATTGCGGGTGTTGGGTCCGGGCGGAGCCGGTGGCAGGCGGCGATCGGTGGACGCTCGCCGATCGTTGAACGAATCGAGGCTGATCGTCCCGGCGACCAGCGCTTCGGCGACCTCGGTGAGACCTCGATTGTTGTTTCTGGCGAACGACCGCAGCCGTGCGAACGCGTCGTCCATATCAATGCCGATGCGCTCGGCAAGCATGCCTTTGGCCTGCTCGATGACAATGCGGCTGCTGAGTGCGTGCTGAAGGTGCCCCTCGCGGATGGCCGCTTCACGGGTGGCCTGATCTTGAACGATGGCGATGCTGGCAACATCTGCAAGAGCCTGGGCCAGCGAAATCTCAGCGTCAGCAAGTGCAACGGGTTCGGACATGAACAGGTTGAGGCAGCCGAGGATCACATCCCTCAGCCGTAGCGGCACCGCACACACCGAGGGGTACCCGGCCAGAAGGCTCTCGGCTGCAAACCGCGGCCAAGTCGACGACTCAGTGAGATTGGCTTCGCTGATCATGGTTCCGGTGTGGAAGCAGTCGAGGCAGGGACCCTCGTCGTTCTGGATCTGGAACAGCTCCAGTAGTCCGACCTGCTCGGTCGACGCCCCGATCACCCGGAGCTGCCCGTCGGAGTCGGCCAGCAGGATTCCTGCAGCAGATGCTTCCAGCAGCTCGATGCTGCGAGATGTCAGTTGGGTCAGCACTTCGATCACGTCGAAAGCATCGACAAGGGTGTCGACGATCTCGACAAAGGTTGTTGCGGTGAGCGCCTGTCGATTCAGGGCTCTCAGCTCGGCATCGGTTGTCACAAGTGTTACACCCCTTCTCCTTGTTGCTGTCTGTCGTCCGCCAGCCGCAATCGGCGGGCGACAATATCCGCTGCCACGTCACCGACTGGTTGACCACCTGCAAATGCGTGGGCTCGAATCCGCACGAGTGCCTCGTCGACTTGCACACCGAGCTGGATCGACACCATTCCCGACGCCTGGTGTATCTGGGCTCGATACGCGACCGCTTCTTCTAGTCCGTCGGCGAGGACACCATCCGGGGCGGCATCCTGCAGGCTGAGCACCGTCTCGGTCAGTACCTTGGCGACCGCGATGCTGTCGTCGTGTTGGGTCGCGGTGAGCTCGCCTTCGAGTTCCTGATAGAGCGTCATCACACCAATCTTCGCGCCGTTTGCGGCCAAAGGATAGGCAAAAACCGCGCCGATCCCTGTGTCACGAGCCATATCGACAAAGGCCGGCCATCGGCCCACAACGGAATGGTCGAGCCGAGGCGCGTGCACCGGCCGACCGGACTGATATGCGTCTTGACACGGACCCACACCCATCGTGAACTGTAGATCCTCGAGCGCCGCCATTCGCTGACTCGACACGCACAGCAGCCCTGATTGCCCTGCACCCATCACGGTGATCCCAGCACCCGACACCAGCAACACCTCGACGCATGCGGTGCACAGCCCCGCAGCGGGTGCATTTGACACAGCACGCGCAAATGCCACCGCAATTCGTGTCGACTGCTCGGCGTTCAAACTGCGCGATCCAAAGCCGCGCCGTGCTGTGTCACGTTGACCATGCCTTCCACTTCCATCACAGAGCGGGCGGCATGGTCTGGGCCGAATCGTGCACTGCGAGAACGTAAAGAGACCCTACCAGGCGCAGCATCGACTGAACCAGGAAGACACGTCGCAAGTGTGTGCGGAACGACAACGCCGTGTGCCCGGTATTGTGAGGTTTGCCGCTCGAACCACGCGCGGCATGCCCGCTCCAAACCTCGGCAGGCCGTCTCGGCCGATGTCGAAGGAGCGAGTCATGCAGACCATTGGCGCATCCGTTGAACGTTTGGATGACGATCAACGGCTACTGACAGAGGCGATGCGGCCGACTGCGAGAGAGCTCGTTGTCGCCCGCCGACAACTCCACGTCAAGGCGATCGTGATCGCGGCAGCAGCCATCGGTAGCTACTGGTCCTTGGTCATGGTGCCGTCGCCGATCCTGCTGAAGCTCGCGTCGGCGATCGTGATGATCGTTGCCCTGATCGCTGCGGCAACATGCGTGTTCCATGACGCAAACCACGCCTCGTTCAGCACCTCGCGCACCGTCAACAGACTTGCTTGTTACACCGGCGACCTGCTCGGCGCAAGTTCATGGATCTGGCGGTTCAAGCACAACAACCTGCATCACGGCAATACCAACATGGTGGGAATCGATGCCGACATCAATCAGTCGACCTCACGGTTCACAGCCACACCACCCCGTGGCAGGCCGTCAAGTCGCACGCTGGTGGCTGAAGGCCAGGGGTGCCCGTCCCTGAGCTGTCGGGCATTCGCAAACGTGCCCAGCCCGGGGACGGATCGGGCCGGGCACGTTCGGATCGCTGAATGGGGGCTCAGCGCTCGCTGAGGGGGTCTACCAGCGAGATCAAGTTCGGTTGAGGTCACGGCGACAGTCCCGGCGAGAAGCTAGGACCGTCGCCCCGACCCGGTGCCTGTCGCCGTTGGGGACGGGTAACGACGAGACAGGATCATGTGGGCGGAGTGGAGCTGACGACTCATTTCTCGGTCGAACCGCTCGTCGCTCACTCTGCCCTCCCTTGTGGAAATCGGTATGTGCCGCCACTAGTACCGCATTCGTCTGCGACCTAAACATCTCCCTGAGAAAAAGCTCGGTAGCTTGCTGTTTGTCGGGCCATCAACGGCGTTCTCGGCTCCTGCACGTAGCGTGTGCTCCCAGAAACCCCGATCAATCCACAATTCAGCCATCAGGAGGGTCACGTGACTGAGATGGGAAACCATGATTCGCTCACTGTCGACAGTGGTCCGGCCGGCGTCATCGTCGTCCATGGAGACATCGACGTAGCCGGACGCCCAATTCTCGAAGCGGCCCTGCTCGAGCGCGAGAACGACGGCCCAGTCATCATCGACCTCGGCGATGTCTTCTTCATCGACTCTTCCGGCCTTCGCAGCCTGCTCGGCGCGAGCCGTCGAGCAAAGGCTCGCGATGCGATGGTCGTCCTGCGAGGTGTGCGGCCGGAAGTCCTTCGACTGCTCGAGATCACGGGCACGACCGAGCACTTCTCTATCGAGCCCAGTCGTGGATGAGCCCACCGCAGTCGGTCCGGTTCTCCTCCGCTTACCACCTGATCCCACGCTGTCTCGCGTACTACGCTTGGCGGCAAGCGGAATCGCCGGGATGGCCGGCTTCACCGTTGACGAGATCGAAGACATCACGATCGCCGTCAGCGAGGTATTGCTCGCCCTCATCGAGCACGGCGACGGGCAGTCGATCGAGGTCGAATTCGTTGTCGAGGCGCAGGAATTCAGGGTGCGGGGACAGACTGCCATCGAAAGCTTCGACGCCGAGCACCCTGACTTGCTCCTGTGCCGAACCGTGCTCGCTGGCGTGGCTACACAGCACGGTATCGAACTGGTCGACGATCGTGCCCAAATTTGGGCGGCAGTGACGCACGTCTCGATCCCGTGAGCTCGGTGTCCAGATATCCGGAAAATGACGAAGGATGGCTGCAGGACTCGCTCGAGCGCTTCCTGGCCACCCGCGACATCGACCTTCGCGACGCAATTGCCGAGCGCACTTCATGGCTTGCGACGCGGGGTGCTCGCCGCTTTGCCGATCGAGGCGAGCCGTTCGACGATCTCGTGCAAGTAGCGCGCATCGGACTCCTCAATGCCATCGACCGGTTCGACCCGACCCACGGCGTGCCGTTCGGCGCGTATGCGACGCCGACCATCATGGGCGAACTTCGCCGCTATTTCCGCGATCACACGTGGGGCGTCCACGTCTCTCGGCGGGCCAAGGATCTGCGACCGGCGGTCAACGCGACCAGCGAGACGTTGGCGAAGGAGTTGCGTCGATCGCCACGGGTATCCGAAATCGCGGCGCGCATGCGGTTGCCGGAAGAAGCGGTCATCGAGGCATTGGAAGCGAACAACGCATATCGTCCCCATGCACTGGATGAATCGGGGAAGGGAACTCCGGCCGTCGAGGCAAATCTGGAGGCCGTCCTGAATCGTCAGGTCATATCCGGACTGCTCGATCGACTTCGCCCGCGCCAACGCCAGATCTTGTACCTACGATTTTTCGAGGAGCTCAGCCAAGCGCAGATCGCCCAGAAGATCGGTACCAGCCAGGTACATGTCGGGCGGTTGATCGCCTCGAGCCTTGCCGAGTTGCGCGGTCATCTGCGAGAGGGCGAATCGAACACGCCCTGAGACTGGTTGGGCTGCGGCGTTTGAGGGCACACCAGCATGGGTACCACCGTCGTACCGCCAGGTTCGGTGGCCACCCGAAGGAGTCGTTCATGCCATCCAGCAAAGCAAACAACGGCGCCTCGACCGTGCTCGACCGCACCGACCGAAGCAGCAAGGTGAGCTCCTCGCGTCAGACCGGACTCCTCGAGAAGTACCACTGGTTCGTACGTTCCCATCTGGCCGACTGGGCCGGTGGTATGGCCAACGCCGGCGCCGACTCCACGATCGAAGCCGCTCGCGCCGTGGCCGCCAAGACCGGCCGAAACGCCGCCCGCAAGGCCGATTTCGCAATGACCGAACATGCAATGAAAGGACGCTCATGATCCCCCGAGTCGTGACCCGACGAATTCGCCCGATGTGGATTGCCGCGCTGGCCTCGGCCGCGTGGGTCAACCGCAAGGACGTCGTGCGATGGTCCGAGTTTCTACGTCGCGCAATCTCTCAGCGCCAGACCCGACCAGTGTCGGAATTGATCACCGAGGCCAAGGTACGCGCAGCTGTGACAGCCGATCCGGTGCTGCGACGCGACCCGGCATTGAAGGATCTGGCAGTGAACGACGGAGTCGTCACGTTGCTCACCAGTACCGAGGCATGGCCTAACTCCGAGGCGCACGTGAAGCGCCTGACGAGGATCAAGGGCATCTCCGACGTCACCGCGCTGAGCCTCGTGGACAGCTGACCAGACGAGCTCAGCTGGCTGCGAGGCTCGGTTCGTCGAGATGAGCAATCGTGGGCTCGAGTCGGTCGACGTGTCGCATCCGGCGGGCGATCAGCACCACGGCCACAAGACCGACGATCCCCACAACCGACCACCGCGTCCTGTGCTGCTTCCGGCGAGCACGCGCAATCGGAGGCAGCTCCTCGATCCTGTCGCGGGCACCGTCAACAAGGTCTGCCAGCGCGTGGGCGGTCGACTCTGCGGCGTTTCTCAGGGCACTCGACATATCAGCTCACTTTCGGGTCGTGTGCCGATGATGTACCCGACATGCCAACGATTCATACACAGCGGGTTGATCATCGGGATCGATAGCGTCAGCGGTTGTTCATTCGAAGGAGCGAGGAATCATGGCCACGACTTCGGCAGCACCACTCACGCCTGAACCAGCAACGCCTGACCGGTGGGGAGAACAGACCCGAAAGGCAATCGAGAACTTCCCCGTGTCAGGTGATCGGATTCCGCCGACCATGATCGAAGCGCTGGCGATGATCAAAGCGGAGTGCGCTGCGGTCAACAGTGACCTCGGGGTGATCGATCCGCTGGTCGGCGCCGCTATCCAGCAGGCTGCCGACGAAGTCGTGAGCGGAGGAATGGCCGATCAGTTTCCTGTCGATGTTTTCCAGACCGGCTCGGGCACCAGTACCAACATGAACATGAACGAGGACATCGCCAATCGGGCCTCGGAAGTCATCGGCCGTGAGGTGCATCCCAACGATCACGTCAACGCCTCGCAGTCGTCGAACGACACCTTTCCATCCGCGGCTCGCATCGCCGCCGTCGTGCAGCTCACCGCCGCGCTGCTCCCGGCGCTCGACTCGTTGCGGCGCTCGTTGATCGATCTCTCCAATCGTCATGTCAATACGGTCAAGATGGCGCGCACTCACCTGATGGACGCTGTGCCCATCACGTTCGGGCAAGAGGTCGGTGGATGGGCACGCGGCATCGAACTGTCGGCGCAGCGAGTCACCTCTCTGCTGCCCCGCCTGGCCGAGCTTCCCATTGGGGGAACCGCTGTGGGAACCGGCTTGAACGCACCAGCTGGCTTCGGCTCCTTGGTCGCCGCACGGTTGAGCGATCGAACGGGATGCACCTTTTCCGAGGCGAGCAATCACTTCGAAGCTCAGTCGAGCCAGGATGCGATGGTCGAGGCCGCCGCAGTGTTGAAAGTCGTCGCGCTCACGCTGCACAAGATTGCCGGCGACCTTCGACTGCTCGGGTCGGGCCCCAACGGTGGTCTGGCGGAGATCACACTCCCAGCGTTGCAAGCAGGAAGCTCGATCATGCCCGGCAAAGTGAATCCTGTGATTCCCGAGATGGTCCAACAGGTAGCCGCCCAAGTCGTCGGAAACGACGCAACGATCACCTTCGCGGCGACCATGTCGACGCTGCAACTCAACACGGCCATGCCCGTGACCGCGCGCAGCCTGCTCTCGTCGATTCATCTGCTGGCCAACGCCATCACGCTGCTCGATACTCGATGCATTCGCGGCGTCGAGGTCGATCAGGACCGCATGAGACGCAACGCTGAACGGTCGCCGGCGATCGTGACGGCACTTGCGCCGCGAATCGGCTACGACGCCGCCAGCACACTGGTACGCCAAGCCGAGGAGCAGGGCGTGTCATTGGCGGAATTGATGGAGCACCACAGTGGAGATTCGTCGGCAACCATCGTCGAATCGCTACTGGCTATGGCCCGGCCCAACGGATGACTAGCCCACGAAGTCGACACACACCAACGCCAGGTCGTCGAATCGCCCGGTCACAGAGGCTGCAAGGGTCTTGACGAAGTCGTCCGGCGGCAGTTGGGCATGAGATGCAGCGAGTTCCGCGAGCCGGGCGAGCCCGATGTCGAGGTGTTCGCGTCGACGCTCGACGAGTCCATCGGTGAACATCAACACCCGATCACCCGGGCGCACCTCGATTGACGACGACACGTAGCGTTGCCCCTCGAACAGTGCCAGCGGTGCGCCCGGCCGCTCGTCGAGGTAGGTCGAGGTTCCGTCGGCCAGCACGATCATCGGCGAGAAATGGCCGGCCTGTGCCCAGCGCAGTGTGCGCGCACTGATATCGAGCACCGCGTAACAACAGGTGACGAATGGTCCGTCGGGTTCGTTCAGCCTCGCGGTCACATCGTTGGCGCGAATCAACACGTCGTCGGGCTCGGTGTGTTCGGTGGCAATCGCCCTGAAGATGTTCCGCACCTGCACCATGAAGACCGCTGCTCGGTGACCGTGACCGGCCACATCGGCAATCACCAGGGCCACGCGGTCGTCGTTGAGCGAGAAGACGTCGTACCAGTCGCCTCCCACGGGCTGGCGCGGATCGGCCGGCTCGTACACTGCGGCGATGCGCACACCGGGTAGCTGCGGAAGCGTGGTTGGAAGCGCGGCCGCCTGCAACAAAACGATCGCCGTGCGCTCAGCCGCGGCCTGCACCGCTGCGGCGCGTGTTGCTTCCTCCGCAACAACGATCTCGGTGACGTCGCGCGATGCGGAGATGTAGCCGTCGCCGAACTTGGCGACCTGTGTCGTCCAGTACACCTGCTGCCGATTCCCGTCACCCCCATCGTCTGGTGAGTTGGGAGTGTCGGCGTACTGGACGCGGTGTCCCTGGTACGGCGTGCCGGTCTCGACGACATCGCGGAACCGATCGAGCATGCCCGACGCGCGTAGATCGGGATTGATCTCGCAGACCAGGTGACCAACCAGGCCGTCGCTGCCGCGTCTGGCACCGCTCGAATCGTGGCTGTTGACGAACTCGATGACGAAGTCGACGATCTCCCCGTTGTCGTCCCTGACAGCCCGAGCGACGACTACATCGTCGAGCATCGCGTCGAGCGCATGCCGGAACTCGATCTCGTGCGCATCGTGTGTGGCGACAATTCGAGCAAGAGCCAGTGTGACGAGCGAGGAAACCGTTCCGGCAAGGGTGGTCATCGACTCAGTGATCGGACGTGGGGCGGCCCAACCGATGTGCATGACGCCGACGGCATGGCCCGTGCGGTCGGCTCGAAGCGGCATCGACAGGCTGGCTTGATCGCGCGACGCGGATCGCGATACCCCCAGCGTCGGATACCGTCGATCAATGTCCGCCGGCCCCGGCAGCACGACGGGCGTGTTGGTGCGAGCCGCCTCGGAGATCGGGCCATCCTCGAGCAGCATGACTCTTGATCCAAGCCATTGCGCAGCATCGTCCTCACCGAACCCAGCAAGCGCCGCGACGACAAGAAGGTCATTCTCGCGCAGCGCGACCGTCGCTCGGCCTTGAAAGGTGTCGACCAGGAACGAGCAGACGCACTCAGCGATCTGTTGCTCGTCGAGGGCGGTGGTCAGCGACTCCGACAATTGCAGCAGCCGTTCCGCCTGTCGCCGCGAGACGATCTCGTTGGTGACGTCGGTCACTGCCGCGCCGATGCCGACGACCTCCGACCCGCCGTCACGCAAGGGTTGGTAGTTCACCTTCCAGTGCCGCTCCAATCCAATCTCCGGCATCCGTATGGTCAACTCATGATCGGTGATCGGCTGCCCGCTGTCTCGGACCCTCCGGAGCAAGTGCTCGTACAACTGGCCAGCCATCGGGCTGAGGTCTCCCGGCCGCAATCCGACGTGCTCGGCAGGGGTGAGGCCGTTCATCTTGGCCATCGGCTGGTTCACACGTTGGTATCGAAGTTGGTGGTCGAACACCGCCATCGCGATCGGCGACTGGTCGAGCAGCGTCTCGCTGAGCTGACGCTCGAGGCGTTCGGACTCGCGAATCTGCTCGAGCCGATACTCCAGCAAGACCACCCCGGCGGCCGCGGCAAGAAACAAAGCAATTCCGAACACGTCACCTCGGCTCGCGATGCTCCACGACCGCTCCACGGGTGTGAAGGCCCACCACAATGCCAATGCGCTCAACGCTCCCGACAACGCCGCGGCCCGTGCGCCCGCGACCACAGCGGCCACGACGATTCCCAGCAACAGCAGCACGCCGGGTCGGTACTTGGCGGAATCCTCTAGGGGCAGGAGCACTGCGGTCGTCAACGCTGGCACTCCGGCACCGAGGAGCAGTTCTCGCGGTCGGAACCGGCGACGCTGCCCGGCGAGCCATCGCACCACGACCTGACTGGCCGCGGCACGGTCATCGGCGATCGAGGCATTCGCCGGCTGGCCTGCCAAGCGGAAAGCGCCAGTCTCCACGAACCGAAGGTCATCCGCGGTGTAGGGCTCCACTGTTGTGCGTCGGAAGGCGAAAAGCACACCGGTCACAGCCTCGTCGAGCCGTATCGGAACGGCGATCAGCCCATGGACGGGGTGGGCCGCGAAGTATTCGGGCCACGGCTCCGGGAGTGCGTCGGCTGGATAGTCAGCAAGATCGACATGCGGAACCAGCAGCGGCTGGTCGAACTCGGACACGCGGGCACTTAGCGCGTTTGGAGCCACCGCCCCGGTGCGTCGCAAAAGGTCCGACAACTCTTGCGCAGAGGCAAGCGGATCCGCCAGATCAATGATGGTCACGAGTCCTGTGGCGTTGTCGACGCTGGCCCACACGACGAGATCACCGCCGAGATTCGCCGACATGACGTTCAGCAGCCCTGAGACGACACGCGCTGGATTGCGCCACAACAGATCGTCCTCGGTGCCTGCCACGTCCCCGACCGTAGCCGAGGTGTCGACAAAAGTCTGGAGGCGGCCGCGCCGCTTCGGAGTCCCGACGCGCGGCAACTCCTCAGGCGGAACGGTCACTCACGTGCCGTAGTAGTCGTTGTATCGGCCGGATTCGCACGAATGCTCGATCGGCCTGTAGGCCGGCGCGGCGTTCACCTCGCGTTTGCTCAAGGACAGGTAGATCGTGTGTTCGGGACCGCTGATCGAGCTGATGAGCCCCGACGGGATGAGCCGCTTCCTCTCGAAGATCCACCATCCGGTGTCGACGACGATGAACGACGAATCCGCCTGCAAGGAGTTCTCGTCGATCTCGCCGACACGTCCATCGGTGGCCTCGACGTCATAGCCGACGAGGAAACGAACCGACTCCGCAGTTGGCGGAAACGTCCAGATATCGGCTGGCAGTATGTGTCTCCTCTCGCATGCGCCCCGGGCGAGCGTGCACACCTCGTGCACTCCTCTGGTACCCGCGAACTCCTCTCGCGAAACCTCACAAGACAGGTTTCGCCGGGCGCCGACCCGGGTATCAAGGTGGCCAATGAGATGGCGCTACAGCTTTTCCGGTGACGCTCCGACCCACTTCAGCATGCGCGAGGCCGACGCAGCGCGCTGGATACGATTTCGCGACGATGTCCGATCACCTCGCTGACATGAACGCCCGCGCTGTCGACCGCGAGCAACGAAGCTTCGATGCAATACCCAGCAGCGCGCACCTCGCGCGCCGGTTCGTCAGTGAGACATTGCGCCTGTACGGAGCGGCGGACGAACTGATCAGTGACTATTCCTTGGTCGTCAGTGAACTGGCTACCAACATCATCGAGCATGGCGATGGATCGACCATGGTCGTCTTCCTCGACGTCGCAGATCCAGGGTGGTGGGAGCTCGAAGTCGCCGGCGGCGCCACCAATCCTGGAAGCCAACTGCTACGGCCCGAGACATGGACGGTCGCCGGCTCGCACGAGTCTTCGGGCCGAGGTCTGGGCATTGTGCGTCACCTCATGGACGACATTGCCACGAGTATCTCTGGCGGCCGGGTCAGCATCCGCTGCCGCCGTCGACGCGCCGCCTGGTAGCTGCGAGCTTGGTAGTGAGAGAGGCGTAGACGCGAAACGAGGCGGCCGTTGAACGGCCGCCTCGTTTCTGGATGCGCCTGAACTACACGTGCTCGATCGTCGTCGAGCTCCGCGCATAGCGCGGCAGCAGCAGGGCACACAGCACCACGACAACTGCGGTCAACACTGCGAGCCACGCCATTGACGATTCGAGCGCGAGTGATTCGACGAAGGACTCCGACTGCACGGCACCGACGAACCCGGCGATGCCGAGCACACTGCCGAAGAAGATCTCGCCGCTGCGCGACCGAGTGGCACCGCTGATCAGCAATGCACCGCCAATCGCGATCTCGATCAAACCCAGCACGGTGGTGTGAGCAAACCCGAGTACCTCGACGACGGGATCCGACATCTCTCCGTCAAACCCACCACGAACGATCGCGATCAGGCCGACGACCAAGATGACGAGACCGGCAATCGCGGCGACGATTGCGTCTGGGGCGAACCGCGAGGCGGAGGCCGTGCGCACTTGCCCACCCGCGACTGCGGCGACTGGTACGGCGACTGGTACGGCGACCTGGCCGTTGCTGGGCACTTCGACAACCGTCGCAGCAGGCGGCTGGACGATGATATCGCTGCGTTCGTGGAGCGGACCTTCGGTGAACGACATGACACTTCTCCTTTGGAGGTTTGATTTTGTTGAGGACCGCTCGGCGGGAGGTGCCGAGCGGACAAGTGTCTGTGTGAATACCCCGTGCCCGACAGCCCTAAACAACTCGGTGCGGTGAGCCGAGTCGGCACCCTGAGTTTGAATCAAGCTGGCTGCGGGAAGAATTGATTTCGTGCACCCCACGTCAGAGGGCCCAGATCACGAGGGGCTCTACATTCCCGGATACCCCCCGGGAAACGGCGCGCCGCGACACCACGAGTTCACCGAGCCGTCCGCAATCAGCAGAGTCGCCTCATGGTCGGACGTTCCGTGGCGAACGATCGTTGGTACCGTCGGCGTCGTCGTCGCGACCTACGTCGCGAGCGTTCTGCTGCTCGCTGCTGGGCGCATCGTGATGTGGATCTGCATCGCCGGATTCATGGCCATCGTGCTCGCACCGCTGGTCGGCCGGTTGGAGCGCCGTCTGGGCGGTCGGCGCAGCCTGGCCACCGGCACGGTGGTTGCCGCGACGCTGCTGGTTTTGCTCGGTGTGATCGCCCTGTTCGTGATGCCGGTGAGGACACAGCTCGTGCACATCATCACGGATCTTCCCGGCGCCGTGCACGACGCCGCAGACGGCAAGGGTCCGATCGGCAACATCGTGCACAAGCTGCACATCGAGAGCTACATCCAGTCCAACGAAGCCAAGCTCGCCGACGCCGCGGACCGCTTGAGCGATTCGTCGTTCGAGGCGGCACAGACAGTCGCGAGCGTTGCGTTCGCATTCGTCACCATCACCCTGCTGACGTTCCTGTTCATCAGCCAGTCAGCGGCAATCGGACGTACCGCACAGAACATCATTCCGTACCGACGACGCTCCGCGGCACAGCGAATTGCCACCGACGCTGCCGGCGCCGTCAGTGGCTACGTCATCGGCAACCTCATCATCAGCCTCATCGCCGGTGTAGCTGCTTTCGTCTTCCTCGTCTCGCTTGGCGTACCGAGCCCGGTGGTGCTGGCCCTGTTCGTCGCCGTCGCCGACCTCATCCCGATGGTGGGGGCAACGATCGGGGCAGCGGTGAGCGTGATCGCGTCGTACCTTCATTCGCCAACGGCCGGTCTGATCTCGGTGGTCTTCTTCGTGATCTACCAGCAGATCGAGAACGGGGTGCTGTACCCGTGGATCATGGCTCGCAAGGTCAACGTCAACCCGCTGGGGATCCTGTTGAGCGTGCTCGTTGCGGTTGAAGTGTTCGGCATTCTCGGGGCGCTGCTCGCCGTGCCCGTGTCCGGCGCGCTGCAGGTGATCATCATCGCGGTTCGACAAGAGCACCAGCGTGAGCAGCTGGTGCTACCCGACAACTTCTCCGAGACCGTCGACCTCACCTCGGCGAGCGACGTATGACACGCATCACATCGAAATGACTTGAATTCACTGACTTGACCGGTACAGTAACCATTAACTATACCGCTACAGAAAGTATGGGAGTCTTGACATGGAATCGTTCTTCACGCTCGCCGACCGGTACTCGCAGAATTCGCTGCACAGCGTCGCCTACAGCGCATTGCCGAATGCCCCGGTGCAACCCATCACTGAGCCACGTCGGCGCCATCGGTGGGCACTCGCCAGGATCCGCCGCCCCGCCCACCTGCCGGCGATCGGATTGCGGCCCGCGCTGCGGCGATAACCGATCACCAACGTTGATCCCCCAACGGAAACCCGGATCGATCATGAAAATGTGATCGATCCGGGTTTCGCCGCGAATTCAGACCAGACTCGTGGAGTGGCGAGAGTGACACTGCAGACGATCGCTGATCGGGTTGGCGTGAGTCGCATGACCGTGTCGAATGCGTTCTCCCGGCCAGACCAATTGTCCGCAGAGCTACGCGGCCGAATTCTGACCGCCGCCGAAGAACTCGGCTACGCCGGCCCCGATCCCTCCGCACGCGCCCTGGCGCGGGGTACGACAGGAGCTGTCGGCGTCCTGCTGACGGACTCGCTCCGGAACGCATTCACCGACGAGGTGGCGACGACCTTCCTGGGCGCAATCGCCGAGGAACTGCGTCCGACTGGGCTCGCCCTGACACTGCTGTCGGCATCGGAGCGGCCCGAGATGATCCCCGCCCGTGACGTGCCGATGGACGGCGCACTCGTCTATTCGTGCAACACCCAGTCGACCGCTGTCGATTGGTTGCGACGTCGCAAGTTGCCACTCGTCTTCGTCGATCAAGCGCCATGGCCGGGAGTGCCCAGCATCAACATCGACGACAGGTCCGGCGCGCGTCTTGCCGCCCAACACCTCGTCGACCTTGGCCACCGGCGGATCGACATCGTCACGACCAGCATCCTCGGCCCGAATGGGATCGTCGACGACCCGGTCTCGGCGGCCGACGGTCACGTCGTCAGGCAACGCATGCTCGGCTGGCTCGACGCACTGCACGCCGCGGGGATCGAGCCGACGGTGTTCCAGGAATGGCATTCCGACGAGGGCTCAGGAAAGGAATCGGCCAACGAGGCTGCAGGGATCCTGCTCGACAAGCCGGAGCGGCCAACCGCGATCCTGTGCTTCAGCGATGTCATCGCCTACGGCGTCGTGCAAGCCGCGTCCGCACGTGGCCTCAGCGTGCCCGACGACCTCTCCGTGGTCGGGTTCGACGACAATCCCCTGGCCCAACGCATGCGCCCGGCGCTGACGACCGTGCGCCAAGACGTCGCCGCCAAAGGTCACGCCGCCGCGGCCGCGCTGACCGCAGCGATCGCGCAATCGCGAAGTGGCACGACCACGCAAGTGCATCACGTACTGCTTCCGACAGAACTCGTCATCCGCGACAGCACGGCCAAGCCACCCCCAACCGGATCCAACACAGCGCGATAGGAATCAGCTGCTCGTTGTCATTTGTTGGCGCAGCGTGGCCAATCCTTTGCCGCCGAGCTCACCGAGCCCGGCGATCCGACCGGTCATCGCCATCCCCATCGGCAGCTCAGGACCGGTTACCTCGGGACCTGCGCCGTGCGACCAGCCGACATCGGCGGCAACAAGGCGCAGACCGTCGATCCGCTTCTTGGTCCCCATGGGAAAGCTGGCGCCCTGGTACAACTCCAAGCAGGCGATGACCACCTCGGGTGCGACGTCGCCGACGAGGCCCAGCGGGCGCCTGATGTCGTCACCGTGAACGACGATCTCGCCGAGCATCGTCAGTACCGGCGCCGGTGGGTTCGGCGAGCATCTCGCCGGATAGCCGCGTCCACGGTGACGAGATTCGCCCGACTTCTCAGTGTGAGACAGCGGCGACCATCTCGTCGAACCATGCGGCGGGTGATGCCCTGAGTGACGACCTCGTCGATGCGGCCTTCATTGCGTTGCTGCTCGCGAGCGCGTGCCGGGTCGAGCCATCGCGCGCACGAGATCTCACCGATGTGGGCGATCTTGGCAATGACCATCGAGAAGTTACCTGGCCGGTCAATTCGACCTGGTCCACCGGCTTCGAGATAGGCGTCGTACAAGGCTCTGGCGCGGGCGGCCTCGCCGCAGCCGAACTCGAACAGCACCAGGCCGAGCTCCTGACTGGGGTCGGCGAGGCCAACGTCCTCCCAGTCGATCGGCGAGCACATCGCCATGCCGCCTACGCACCACCTGCGGCATCGAGACTCCAGCATCGAAGACCCCGTCCTGGAACGCGGCATCGTCGTTGACTTCCTCAGTGGATGGCGCCTCGAAAGGCGCCTTCACCGCCCACGTCCCGCGCGAGGTCGTCAGTTGCCACACTTGGCCGACTTCTCTCCGAGCGACGGGCCCGGACAACACGGCGTCACCGCCGAGCTGGTACACGTCGGCGATGTGGGCGGCGGCTCGTCCGTCGAGCATCAGCTTGCCGTGGCGACGTCTGGCCCGATCCAATGTTCGGCGAGCAGTTCGATGCTGCGGATCCGAGCCGACAGGTCGTAGGCAACCGAGGTCACCATCAACTCGTTTGCCCCGGTACGCGAGACGAGCTCTTCCAGTTCACGGATGACGACCGACACTTCACCGACGATCCTGCTGCTCGGCAAGCGATTGGCCTCTTCGAGGTCGGGATGGACCGCGGCATCCTGCGGCGACGGCAGGCGGATGAACCGACCCGTTCGGCGTCCGAGCGACGTCAGTCGACCTGGGGCCGAATGCCAGTCTGCATCTTCCTTCGAGTCGGCCGCGAGCACGTTGGCGGTCACGATCATGTGTGGCGCGTCGAGCACGACCGACGGCTGAAACGACTGGTGGTACAGATCGGTGGCTTGCATGGTGCCGCCCGTGTCGAAGTGATGGGCGAACGCGAAGGGCAGCCCGAGATGCCCGGCAAGTTGTGCGCTGTATCCGCTGGAGCCGAGTAGAAAGATCTCGGGCGACGTCGTAGCCGCCGGTGTCGCCAGGAACTGATTCCACAGACCGGTCGTCGTGCGCGGATCACCGAGCAGCCCCATGAGGTCGAGGAAGTCGTTGGGGAAGTCGTCGACACCCTGCCGGTCGGACGACCCGCGCAACACCGCTGCGGTGCGCTGGTCGGTTCCCGGGGCACGACCGATGCCGAGGTCGATCCGCCCGGGATGCAGGCCCTCGAGCATTGCAAACTGTTCGGCAATCACGAGCGGTGCATGGTTTGGCAGCATCACGCCACCGGAGCCGACCCGGATGCTCGATGTGACCGCGGCCAGATGCGCAATCAGGACGGCTGGGGAGGTGCACGCCACGCTTGGCATGTTGTGATGCTCGGCGACCCAGAACCGGGTGTAGCCAAGCTCGTCGGCACGCTTGGCCAACGCTGTCGTGGTGTGCAGCGCATCCGCGCTGGACTGACCATCGTTGAGCACCGATAGGTCGAGGACCGATCGTCGAACGGATGCCAGCGCGGTGGGCACCAGGCTCAGGTCTCGACCTGCGCGCCGCAACCCGACTCCATGGCTGCGACCAGCGTGGCGAGCGTGCCGCGAAGATTGTTGCGTGCAGTCGGCGACAACTCGTCGAACAGACGGCTGAGCTCGATCAGTCGGGGTACGAGTGACCCGTCGGCGGCTGCCTGGCCATTGTCAGTCAGTTCGAGCAGCGTGGCTCGCCGATCGCTCGGGTGAGCCACGCGACGCAACAGGCCCTCGCCTTCCAGCGAGTCGGCAACGGCGGTGAGGTTGCGGGCGCTGAGGCCGAGCGCATCGGCCAACGTCTTCATCTTGGCGGGGCCCTGGCAATGCAGCGCCTCGAGCAGGCGAAGCCTGGGAAAGGTGAGTCCGCCGGCCGGGCCAGCGTCGACCCATCGGAGGAACGAATGCGAGAAGCGCGCCGACAACTCGAGCAGCTCGCGATGCGGCACATCGATAGACGCATCGGCGCTGCTCTCGGTGTTCGCGACGACGTCGATGCTCACCCCGCCAATGTACCTGATCAGGACACCGAAGAGACTGTGTTGTAAGTAATAGTCACTATCGGTACTATTACTCCATTCCGTTTACAAGGAGGCAGACCATGCTTGCGACACTTCCCCTCACCACTGGCACCTGGGCATTGGATCCCAGTCACTCGGGCGTCCACTTCAAGGTTCGGCACCTCGGTCTCACCAACGTGCACGGCCGGTTCAACGGTGTCGATGCCTGGCTGACGGTCGGCGACGACCTCGCCGACACGCGGTTCGGCGCAACGATCGACATCGCCAGCATCGACACCAACAACGCCGACCGCGACGCTCATCTCCTGTCGACCGACTTCTTCTCCGCCGACACACACCCCACCCTCACGTTCACGTCAACCGCGATTCGCGAGGTGGGAAGCGACGAGTACGAAGCCGACGGCGACCTGACCATCAACGGCACCACCAAGCCGGTCACGCTCGCCGTCGAGTTCACCGGTGCCGCCGAACACCCCGGCGATGGGAAGCTGCACAGCGGCTTCATCGCCACGGCGAAGATCCTGCGCGACGACTTCGGCATCGACTTCAACATGCCCCTCGGCATCGACAAGTTTGCCCTCGGCAAGAAGATCGACGTCGAGATCGACCTGCAGTTCACCGCAACGCAGTGAGTTCGGCGTTTGTCTGACGCTCGCTTCGGGTACGGACAGGTATGACACAAGTACTGATTGCCGTCGACGATTCGGAGTCCTCCATCAGAACGGCGCGCATTGCGTACGAGTTGTTCGGCGACAGCGCTCACTACACCGTGGTGAACGTGGCCGATCAGTCCCCGATGATCTGGGGCGGCGACGCCTTGATCTGGGGAATCGGCTATCCGATCGTCATGGCCCCGTCGGGAGTCGTCAAGCTCGCTCCACACAAATCCGAAGCCGGTACCAGCCCGTCGCAGAGCGATTCACCATCTGTCGAGCCGCCGGCGGCGGAGGTCGACAACGCCCCGATCGACGCGGCAATTCAGGTTGCACTCGATGTCGCCACCGAGGCGGATCTACCAAACCCCCAGGTAGTCGGCGAGGTCGGTGATCCCGCTTCCGCGATCATCGCCGCTGCCCACCACCACCAGGCCGATGTCATCGTCGTCGGCTCCCACGATCGCAGTTGGTTCAGCCGACTGCTGGTTCCTTCGACGGCCGGGACCGTGGTGCGCGACGCCGACATCCCGGTGCTCATCGCCCGTTAGGTTCCCCCACCGCAGTGCGGGCCACCAACGTCGGCGGATCATGAGCTCGAATCGGCGGCACCGGACCGACGAACTTCTCGATCTCGACGCGTGCTTGTTGGCCGGCGCACCCCTGCGACAGTTGCGACGTCGGTCGATCCTCGGTCACAGCATTCGGGTTGCCGTGTACACACATCGTGGTTCCGTCGGCGAGTCGCAGCGGGTCGTACCACGCCCCGGTCGCCAACTGCGCAACACCCTGCCGAACCGCGGTGGAGTGCACGGCGCCGGCCAGACACGCACCACGGCCGTTGAAGATACGCACGATGTCTCCGTCGTCGATGCCCCGGGCCAACGCGTCGAACGGATTGATCAGGATCGGTTCGCGCCCACCGATCTTGCTGGCCAGGCTGGCTGCGCCGACATCGAGTTGGCCGTGCAATCGTGTCGAAGGCTGGTTGGCAATCAGGTGCAGCGGATACGAACCTTCGTGGCTGTGGTCGGGTTCGATCCAGACCGGATGGCCGGGGCAATCGTCGTAACCGAACCCGGCGATCACGACCGAGGCCAGCTCGATACGACCGCTCGGGGTCCGGAGACGGTACCGCTCGGGGTCGCTACGGAACCGCTCGAACATCGTGCGGTGCTCCTCGGCGAAGGGCAACTCGATTCCACCCTCCGCCCAGAACTGCTCGAACCCGGGAACGACGTCGCCCACCTTGTCGCGCCAGTTCTCGTAGAGGTGTTCCAGCCATTGACGAGCCGTCCTGCCTTCGGTGAAGGCCGGGCCGACGTCCAACTGCTCCGCGATCAGACGGAAGATCTCATAGTCATCAAGCGCCTCGCCCGGCGCCGATGTTGCCCGATGCATCGCGATCAGGTGTGTGTCACGCCGCCCGGCACCGAAATCCTCGCGCTCGATGGGGATCGTGGTCGGCAACACGATGTCGGCATGCCGAGCCATCGATGTCCAGTACGGCTCGTTGACGACGACCGTGTCGGCCCGACCCAGGGCTCGCCGCAGGCGATCAAGGTCCTGATGGTGGTGGAACGGGTTGCCACCCGCCCAGTAGACCAGGCGGATGTCGGGATAGGTGTACGTGCCACCGTCGTACGCGAACTCCCCGCCGGGCGACAGCAGCATGTCGGCGATGCGCGCAACCGGTATGAACGTGCGGATCTTGTTGCCACCCTTCGAGAAGTGCGGCAGTCCAATCGACGGGCCGGTGGAACCGACGTCGCCCATCGAACCGTACCCATGTCCGAACCCTCCGCCGGGCAGGCCGATCTGGCCCAGGAGCGCAGCAAGCGCGAGCCCCGCCCACACTGGTTGCTCGCCGTGCGGGATGCGTTGCAGCGACCATGTCACGGTCACCAGGGTGCGGACCGCTGCCATCCGGCGTGCCAACTGGCGGATCTCGTCGGCCGGGATCTGGCATCGGGTGCTTGCCCACTCTGCATCCTTCGGTACGCCGTCGCGGGTGCCGAGCACATACGACTCGAAGATGTCGGCGCCGAATGTGTAGCGGTCGAGGAACTCGCGGTTGGCCAGGTTCTCGACCAGCAGGGTGTGAGCAAGCGCAAGCATCAGTGCGACGTCCGTGCCGGGCACGACCGCATACCACCTTGCCGGGATCTGCGGCGGCAGGTCGTTGCGCACCGGACTGACGAGGGCGAACTCCACACCCCGCGCCGCCGCACGATCGAGGTAGTCCCGCGTGCGATGTTTGGTCATCCCGCCCGGGGTCACGAACACGTTCTTCGCCGGGATGCCACCGAACGCCACAACCAAGTCGGTGTGCTCGATGATGGTCGGCCACGAGGTTGGCTGGCGCAGCACCTCTTCGGCACTGCCGACCAGGTGCGGCAGCAACACGACAGAGGTGCCGTTGCTGTACGAATTGATCGACCGCGTGTACCCGCCGATGAGGTTCAGGAGGCGCTGGAGTTGTGTCTGCGAGTGGTGAAAGATCCCGGCGCTGGCCCAGCCGTACGAGCCCCCGAAGATGCTCTCGTTTCCATGCCGACTACGTACCCGATTCAGCTCCGTCGCCACCGCCTCGACCGCCTCGCTCCAGCTGACCTCGACGAACTCGTCACGGCCGCGTCGATCTGTCGGACCTGCGCCGTTCTCGAGCCAGCCACGTCGAATTGCAGGGCGTTGGACCCGCGTTCGATGGCGTGCCGCACCCGCCACGCCACCGAGCAGCGGCGAGGGATCAGGGTCAGCGGGGTGCGGAATCACCTCGACGATCTCGTCGTTGACGATGCGCACGCCGTACGCGCCCCAGTGTGAAGTGGTCGGTATCACCATCGTCATATGCGATTCATGCTTCCACAACAGCCACGTTGGCAGCCACGCGCGACAATCGGCCCCATGTCTCCCGAACAGCGCACCGAACGCGAATGGGGCTTTCGCACGCGCGCAATTCACGCCGGCGCACGACCCGAACCGATCACGGGCGCCCGCGCCGTGCCGATCTTCCAGACCACGAGCTTCGTCTTCGAAGACACCGCCGACGCCGCCGATCTCTTCGCGTTGCAGAAGTACGGCAACGTCTACAGCCGCATCAGCAATCCCACCGTCGCCGCGTTCGAGGAGCGACTGGCCAGCCTCGAAGGCGGCATCGGTGCGGTGGCGACGGCCAGCGGTCAGTCGGCTGAATTCCTGGCGATCAGCGCGCTCTGCGAGACAGGCGACCATGTGGTTTCCTCGGCGCAGTTGTACGGCGGCACGCGGACGCTGCTCGAGGGAACGCTGGCCCGGTTCGGCGTCGCGACCACGTTCGTGGCAGGCGATCAACCCGCCGACTTCGCCGCCGCCGTACAGCCGAACACCAAGCTGATCTACACCGAGGTCGTCGCCAACCCGTCCGGTGTCGTAGCGGATCTCGAAGGTCTCGCGGCAGTCGCCCATCAAGCTGGAATTCCACTCGTCGTCGATGCAACGGTGGCGACTCCGTACCTGTGCCGGCCAATCGAATGGGGTGCCGACATCGTTGTGCATTCGGCAACGAAGTTCCTCGGAGGCCATGGCACCTCCCTCGGCGGCGTGGTGATCGAATCAGGTCGCTTCGATTGGGGCAACGGCAACTTCCCGCGGATGACCGAACCGGTGCCGTCATATGGCGGCTTGTCGTGGTGGAACAACTTCGGCGAGTTCGCGTTCTGCACCAGGCTGCGCGCCGAACAGCTCCGCGATGTCGGGCCGACACTGGCACCGTTCAACGCATTCCTGCTCATGCAGGGCGTCGAGACGCTCCCGCAGCGAATGGATGCTCATCTCGCCAACGCTCGCGCTGTCGCCGATGCCTTGTCTCGAAATCCCGGCGTGTCGTGGGTCCGTTGGGCAGGCCTTGCGGATCACCCTCATCACGATCGTGCCGCCCGCTACCTCCCGCTGGGTCCGGGCGCTGTGTTCTCGTTCGGAGTCGCCGGCGGTCGCGTCGCCGGACAGGCGTTCATCGAGGCGTTGGAACTGTGCAGTCATCTGGCCAACATCGGCGATACGCGCACGCTGGTCATTCACCCGGCCAGCACCACGCATCGGCAACTCTCCGACTCGGCGCTCGAAGCGGGAGGCGTGCCGCCGGATCTGATCCGCATCTCGGTCGGCATCGAGGATGCCGACGACATCATCTGGGACATCGAGCAAGCGTTGAGCATCGCGACCGAGGTGGTCGGATGACCGCCTGGCACAACCCCACCGCGCGCGAGCGTTTGGAGATCATCCGGTCCACGTCGTCGGTGGCCGTCGTCGGGATGTCGGCCGACCCCAGCCGGGCGAGCTACTTCGTTGCCACGTACCTCTTGTCTTCGAGCTGCGCGTTCGATGACGTGTGGTTCGTGAATCCCAGAGGAGGCGAGGTCCTCGGGCGGCCGGTCTACCCAACACTCGCCGACCTTCCGGGCGTTCCGGATCTGGTCGACGTGTTCCGCAGGGCCAGCGAGCTGCCGGCCGTCGCTGCCGAAGTCGTGGCGATACCGGGCACGCGCACGTTCTGGGCGCAGCTCGGCTTGCACTCCCCCGAAGCGGTCGAGATCGTCACCAGTGCAGGCCGCACCGCCGTGATGGACCGCTGCTTGAAGATCGAGCACGCGCGATTCCGCGGAGGTCTCCATCAGGCCGGCTTCGACACCGGTCTGATCTCGTCAAAGCGCCGTCCGCCGCTGTGAGGTTCCGATCGGGCCAGCTTGTTTAGAAGCGAGGTTGATGGGGAACTTCTCGATTTCAGCAGTCAACAAGACAGTCTGGAGAGAACAGCGATGACGCACACAGAGGGTCCACTTCACGAACGAACCGACACCATCATCGAGACGCCCCCCATGTCCATCGAAGTACCCGTCGAGGGCGAGATCCTCGCGCCCGCTCCGGCGATCCCGGCCGGTCAGGTTCGCGTTGCGTACACGACGCGCTGGGCACCCGATGCAATCATCACGGCCATCGGCGGCCTCGTACTGCTCGTGGTCGGATTGATCGCAATCACGCGCGGAGGCCTCGACAGTTCGATGTCAGAACCGGTCGTCACCGTGCTGTGGTTCACGCATACCACGACCCTGGGCTTGGTCGAGATTGCCCTCGGCCTCTGCTTGCTGATCGCTGGCGCCACTCACTCCCGGAGCGGCGCGACCTTCTTCGGCACCGTTCTCGGGATCGCCGGCTTCGTCGGGGCCGTACAGACATCGTCGTTCGAGCGCTCGCTCGCCCTCGAATCATCGATGGCCTGGCTCGCGGTGATCGCCGGTGCGATGATCGCGTTGTCAGCGCTCACGATGCCGCGATTTGCCAGGCACACCACCACCGTCGAGCGCTTCTAGCCCCGGTAACCCGTCGAAGCCGTAGCATCTGCGGCATCGAGGGAGGGCCATGCCAGAGACAATCGCAGCACGGTTCGAGGTCATCGACGAGCGGTTCGCGGCGTGCCGCGGCGACTCCCGGATCGAACGGCTCTACGACGGCTGCCGCTGGGCGGAGGGCCCCGTCTACGTGCCTGCTGGTCGGTACGTGGTGTGGAGTGACATACCCAACGACCGCATGCTGCGTTGGGACGAGATGACCGGCAACGTCGGCCCGTTCCGGGAGCCGGCCGGCTACTCCAACGGAAACACACTCGACGCGCAGGGTCGTCTGGTCACGTGCGAACACCGCAATCGCCGCGTCAGCCGAACCGAACACGATGGATCAGTCAGCGTCATCGCCGACCGCTTCGACGGCAAGCAGCTGAACAGTCCGAACGACCTCGTGGTGCGATCCGACGGATCCATCTGGTTCACCGATCCGGCATACGGAATCGACAGCGACTACGAGGGGCACCGCGCCACGAGTGAAATCGGCCGCTGCAATGTGTACCGATGCGATCCCGCGACAGGCTCTGTCAGCACAGTGGGCGATGACTTCGAGCGACCCAACGGTCTTGCGTTCTCGCTCGACGAGTCACACGTCTACATCGCCGATTCGCTGCGGAACCACATCCGGGTCTTCTCGGTCGACGAACACGCGGTGCTCGGCACCGGCCGGCTGTTTGCCGAATGTTCGGCTGGCCATTTCGATGGCATTCGTCTCGACGACGCCGGACGCGTGTGGGCCGCCGTCGGAGATGGTGTGCACTGCTTCGACCCCGACGGCACCTTGGTCGGCAAACTGCACCTGCCGGAGGCGGCCGCCAACCTCACCTTCGGCGGCCCGCAGCGCAACCGCCTCTTCATCACCGCAACAACATCGCTGTACTCGATCAGAACCAGCGTCAACGGCGCCGTGTGATCTGCGAATCTTGAAAGCAAGATGATCATATCATCTTGACATGATCATCTCATTAAGGCACAATGCTCGCGTGGGATTGCGTGACGAACATCGGGAACACACTCGGCGCAAGGTGCTCGGATCGGTGCTCGAACTCGTGGCCGACGGTTCGTTGGACGAGTTGTCGGTGCCCGCCGTCGCCCGACACAGCGGTGTGTCGTTGGCAACGATCTACCGTTACTTTCCCACCAAGGATGACCTGCTCGTCGCTGCAGCGGCAGAACCGTCTCGGCGAGCACTCAGTGACGGGCAGGCGCCGACTCGGGACGGCGACGATGACTTCGCCGCATTTCAGCGAGCGATGTGGCACGACTTCTCAAAGAACCTCCCTCTATTGCGCCATCAGATGTCCTCCAGCGCCGGACGAGCGATGCGGCGAGCCCGCCTTGACGCCAGTCGGCGGGAGTTGTCCGGATACCTCAGCCGCTTCGGCATCGATCCGCAGTCGCAGCCTGGGCAACGGTTGATCTCCATGTTGCTGCTCGTCAGCGGCTCGGTCGCAGTAGTCGAGCTGACCGATCGGCAAGAACTCGACGTCGACGAAGCCGTGGACGCGTCACTGTGGGCGGTAGACGCATTGATCAACGCCACGAATCCGCAACAACCGCGCCGCTCCGGCCGCACGGAGCCAGTTTCCACGACCATGAAGGATCCGACATGACCATCACCGTTGACGAGTTCAATTTCGAGCCGCCGGGCAAGGGCGGCTGGATGAGCCTCTCTGACCACTTTCCCGGAGCGCTGACCGCGGAGTACCAACTTCTGTACGCCGAGACGTGCCCGCCCGGAATGGCTACGTACATGGCCCGCTACGGGGTATTGGCCCGCGGTCTCGATGTCGCCTATGTGCATGGTCACCTCTACATCACGCCGGTTCCGCTCGCTGGACCGCGCCAAATGCGGCGCCAGCCGCCCGCTGCAGCAGTGTGGCTGATGGCGCGGCTGCATCCCGAGTTCCGCCGTCGCAACCGCGCAGCTCGACGCGCTCTCGAAACGCGGCCGTGGCGGGCGGCAGCCACCGCCTGGTTCGACGACGAGCGGGCAACTTGGTGCGAACGCAACGAGCGGGTGCAGTCCATCGATCCGGCATCGTTGACGTCGGATCAACTGATCGACCACGTGCGAGCGTGCCGGGCATTGGCCGTCGACGGATACCTTCGTCACTTCGAACTTCACGGTGACGATCTGCTGCCGATCGGTCTGCTCATCGCTCGATGCTCAGAGTGGGGAATCACCCCGGCCACAGCGATGCGCGCGCTCATTGGGGCCTCGCCTTTGTCGGCCGGCACGGTTCAGCCGCCTCCGTGGCAGCTCGTGACTGGCTACGACCTCGACAGTCAGGCATGGGTCGAGCTGTCACGTCACCCGGCAACGCGATCCACGACCGATGAACTCGAGCCCCTCGATTTGCGACCGCTCGTGCCAAGCGAATGCCACGAGGAACTGCGTCACCTCGTTGAGGACGCACGCGCCGCAGTACCGCTTCGCGACGACAACGGAGCCATCACTGGTGCGTGGCCGATGGGCCTCCTGCGACGCGCCATGCTCGAAGCCGGCCGGCGACTTGTCCTTGACCCGCCCGACCTCGCCATCGAGATGACCACAGAGGAACTGATCGCCTGCCTGCAGACAGGCAACCGACCTCGGTCCGCCGAGATCGCCCAGCGACAAGCCGACCGGGCTCGTCTATCACGGCTCGAGGCACCTCAGACCCTCGGGCCCGAGTTCGCCATCCCACCGCTCAGCGCGCTGCCACGATCGCTCTCGCTGATGGGTTCCGCACAACTCGCTGCGGCCGACCACATGAGCAGCGATCCTGCCGGCGCGATCGGGATCGGCATGCTGGCGTATACGGGCCGAGCCGTCGTGGTCAGCGATCCAGCTACGGCACTCAACGTGATCGAGCCTGGCGATGTGGTCATCACACGATTCACCAGTCCGTCGTGGAACACGATCCTCTCGCACGCTGGGGCGCTCGTCACCACCACCGGCGGACTCGCATCTCACGCCGCGATCATTGCCCGCGAGCTCGGCATTCCCGCCGTCATCGGCGACGCGACTGCGATGACACGTTTCGCCAACGAAACCACCGTGACCGTCGACCCCATCCGCGCCACGGTGAGCGCTGCGCTCTCGACACGGTGAGGTCGTCGCGGTTTCACAAGTTGGAATCGCCTTTCACGAATTGTTGACTAATCTGATCAACATTCGGTAGTATCTGCTCGATGCCAACCCCCTTCAGAAGCGCCCTGTACTTCACCGTTGCGACTGCGATCGCGCTGTCGGCCTGCGGCGCGGCGTCGGCTGCCGACGGTGCAGACACCACTCCTACCGCGACACCCAGCGACAACAAGATCAGCATCGTCGGGTTCGCCGTGCCCGAGGCCGCCAACGTGGCAATCGCCGATGCGTGGGCGAAGACCCCGGCGGGGGCCGACATCGAGTTCGAGACGTCGTACGGCGCGTCCGGCGACCAGAGCCGCGCTGTTGTCGACGGGCTCGAGGCCGACTACGTGCACTTCTCGGTCGCCAGCGACGTGACGCGCCTCGTCGACAACGGACTGGTTGCCGAGGACTGGAACGCCGGATCCAACAAGGGCGTCGTCTCGTCGTCGATCGTCGTCTTCGCAGTGCGTTCGGGCAATCCGAAGAACATCCTGACGTGGGACGATCTGGTGAAGCCCGGCGTCGAGATCGTGACACCCAATCCGGCGTCGTCGGGAGCAGCTCGGTGGAACGCCCTGGCCGGCTGGGGTCAAGTGATCACCGCTGGAGGTAGCGAGGCCGACGCAGAGGCGTATCTGAAGGCGTTCTTCGCCAACGTGGTGGCGCTTCCCAACAGCGGCCGCGACGCCACGGCCGCGTTCCTCGGCGGCACGGGCGACGTGCTGATGGCCTACGAGAACGAGGCGATCCTCGCTCACCAAGCCGGCGAGGAGTTCGACTACATCATCCCCGACACAACAGTCCTGATCGAGAACCCTGGCGCCATTTTGATCGATGCCAATCCGAAGGCCACCGAATGGCTCGACTTCGTGCTCAGCATCGATGGACAACGGGAGTTCGCCAAGAAGGGATTCCGTCCGATCATCGATGGTGTCGACTACGGCGAGGTCGAAGGTGCTAACGACCCAACCGATCCCTTCCCTGCCGTCCCGAACCTGCTGACAGTCGAAAAGGACTTCGAGAGCTGGAGTTCGTTGTCGAAGAAGTTCTTCGACGAGGACGCCGGAATCATCACCAAGATCATCCTCGAGAGCGGGAAGGCCTCTTGAGGGCAGCGGTACCGATGGTCAGCCGTGCGACGCACGTGCGCAGGTCGAGACGGTCGGGAGGGCTCTCGACCGTCTCCGGCCTCGGTCTAGGCGTTGCCATGCTCTGGTTCAGCCTCCTGGTGCTGATTCCGCTGGTCGCGGTCGTGGTCACCTCGACCGACGGCGGGTGGGCCAAGTTCTGGAGCTCGATCACCAACGAGCAGACGGCCGCAGCCATTCGACTCACGGTTACTGCAGCTGCGGTCGTCACGGTGATCAACATCGCGATGGGCACACTGATCGCCTGGGTGCTGGTGCGCGATCGATTTGTCGGCAAGCGCATTCTCGAAGTGTTGATCGATGTTCCCTTCGCGCTGCCGACGATCGTGGCCGGACTGGTCCTGTTGTCGCTCTACGGTCCAGACAGCCCGGTGGGCATCGATGTCGCCAACAAGCGGCCGGCGGTGTTCCTGGCCTTCCTCTTCGTCACGTTGCCGTTCGTCGTGCGCACGGTTCAGCCGGTGCTCTCCGAACTCGACCGCGACGCAGAAGAGGCCGCTGCCTCGCTCGGGGCCAGCCGGTTGACGACCTTCCGACGAATCATCCTGCCGGCTCTCACTCCAGCGATCGCCGCCGGTGCGGCGCTGTCTTTCGCTCGTGCGGTCAGCGAGTACGGATCACTGGTGCTGTTGTCGGGCAACCTTCCACTGAAGACCGAAGTCACGTCGGTGCGAATTCTCAGCAGCATCGAGAACGACAACCGCACGGGCGCGGCCGCCGTAGCGACGGTGCTTCTGGCAATCTCGTTCGTCACGATCGTGGCATTCAACGTGCTGCAGAAGGTGGCAGCCCGTCGTGGGTGAAGCGCTGGTCCCGTTGACTGCATCGACCCGCGCCCGGCGGCCGCGCGATCTACGCGCCGCCGTCACGCGCAACGCAATGCGGGTGGTCGTAGTTTCGTACCTGGTCATGCTGATCGCCTGGCCGTTGTGGCTCGTGGTCAGGAACACGGTCGAAGGCGGCTTCTCCAACCTCAGCGACATCCTCGGCGACCCCGACATCACCCACGCGCTGCGCCTCACGGTCAAGGTTGCGGTGATCTCGGTGATCATCAACACCGTGTTCGGCGTCGGCATCTCGATCCTGCTCGTGCGGTACAACTTCCGCGGCAAGGCACTGCTGAATGCACTGCTCGACATACCGCTGTCGGTCTCGCCGGTCGTGGTCGGTCTCGCGCTGATACTCGTGTACGGCGGTCGCAACGGCTGGGCCGGGCCGACCCTGGAGGATGCCGGCTTCGAGATCATCTTCGCAACACCCGGCATCGTGCTGGCAACGGTGTTCGTCTCGCTGCCGCTGATGATCCGCGAGGTGGTGCCAGTGCTGGAGGAGATCGGCTTCGAACAGGAACAGGCCGCGTTCAGCCTCGGCGCCAACGCACTGCAGACATTCCGCCGTATCACCCTGCCGTCGATCAAGTGGGCTGTCGTATACGGCGTCGTGTTGAGCCTGGCACGCTCGCTCGGCGAGTTCGGAGCCGTCAAGGTCGTGTCAGGGAATGTGCTCGGCAAGACACGCACGGCCACGTTGGTCGTGGAGGAGAAGTACCTCAACTTCGACAAGGGCGGAGCGTACGCGACCGCGTTCCTGCTGGCCATCGTGTCAGTGGCCTGCATCGTGGTCGTGTCCATCATCCGCCCAGGGGAGAACAAACGATGAGCATCGAAGTTGCAGGCGTAGGGAGGCGTTTCGGCGACTTCGTAGCGCTCGACGACGTGACCGTGACCATCCCCACGGGGCAACTGACGGCACTGCTGGGACCCAGCGGAGGAGGCAAGTCGACGCTGTTGCGCATCATCGCCGGTCTCGAGCATGCCGACACGGGAACCGTGCACATCGAGGGCGTCGACGCTACTCATCTTTCGCCGCAGCGACGCAACGTCGGGTTCGTGTTCCAGCACTACGCGGCGTTCAAGCATCTGTCGGTGCGCCGCAACGTGGCATTCGGACTGGAGATCCGCAAACGTCCGAAGGACGAGGTTCGGCAGCGAGTGGACGAATTGCTCGACCTCGTGCACCTCCGCCAATTCGCCGACCGGCTGCCATCACAGCTGTCCGGCGGCCAGCGTCAGCGCATGGCTTTGGCTCGGGCGCTGGCTGTCGAGCCCTCAGTGCTGCTGCTCGACGAGCCGTTCGGCGCGCTCGATGCGAAGGTGCGCAAGGAGTTGCGCGATTGGTTGCGACGCCTCCACGACGAGGTGCACGTCACGACGGTGTTCGTCACCCACGATCAAGAGGAAGCCCTCGAGGTCGCCGATGAGATCGTCGTGATCAACGAGGGTCGTATCGAGCAGATCGGGACGCCCGACGATCTCTACGACCGCCCGGCCAACCAGTTCGTGATGCGGTTCCTCGGCCCCGTCACGGAGCTGGACAACAGGCTCGTACGCCCGCACGATCTCGAGCTGCGCACCAGCGATCCTGGCCAGGCCACGATCGGACGGATCAGTCGTGTCGTGCGCGTGGGCTTCGAGGTTCGAGTCGATGTGACCAGTGACGATCAGATCGTGCTCGTGACGCTGACGCGCAGCGAGTTCAACGCGCTCGGCATCGGTATTGGGTCAACCGTGTGGGTACGCGCCGTACTCGGCGCACCAACCGTTGTCGTCGGCTGAGGTTCGCTCCTGCCTGAACGGTGTCAGCCTCCGGCTGCGGGTTCTGCGAAGCCGATCACCAAACGGCGAACACCGGTCAGGCCGCGGGTGCCCAGTACGACCAGGTCGGGCTTGTGGCGTCCAAGATAGGTCAGCAGCTCATCGGTTGGATCGCCACTGAGGATCTGATGATGCACGTCAGCGCCGACGCCCTGTAGCACCTCGGTCGCCTCGTCGATCGCACACTGCACGTCGGCGCGGCCGTCCTTGACTGCTACGACCGTCACGCTCAGCTGACGTCGCCACCGAGCTCGGCATCGACGAGGTCTTCGCCGAGGTCCTCCCCGCCGAAAAGGACGCCACCGTCGCCGCGCGGCAACAGCGAGGTCGGTCTACGCGTCGCCATGATCGGCGACGGCGTCAACGACGCGCCCGCGCTCGCCGGCGCCGATGTCGGTACTGCCATCGGCGCCGGTACGGATGTCGCCATCGAATCCGCCGGTGTCGTGCTGGCCTCCGACGACCCGCGCTCGGTGATCGGCGTGATCGACCTCTACACCGCCAGCTACCGCAAGATGATCCAGAACCTCGTCTGGGGCGCCGGCTACAACCTCGCTGCCATCCCCGTCGCGGCCAGCGCACTCAGCTTCGCGGGCATCACCATCCCGCCGGCTGTCGCCGATATCGCGATGTCATTGTCGACGATCATCGTCGCGGCCAACGCCCAGTTGCTGCGACGACTGGACCTGCGTCCTCACTGATCGCGATCCTCTCGACCGAAGCTCCTACACGACGTCGACGTCGAGCGACGTGAGCAGCGTCTCGACCCGCCGACGGATCTCGTCTCGAATCGGCCGGACGGCAGCGACGTCCTGATGGGCGGGGTCGGTGAGATCCCAGTCTTCGTAGCGCTTGCCCAGGAACACCGGACACGTATCACCGCAGCCCATCGTGATGACCACGTCGGCGGCACGGACGACCTCGTCGGTCCACGGCTTGGGGAACTCGGCGGTGATGTCGATGCCGACCTCGGCCATCGCTGCAATCGCAGACGGATTGATCTCCGACGCCGGTGCGGAGCCACCCGAGTAGACAGCGACCCGGTCGCGTGCAAGGTGGCGGAGCCAGCCGGCTGCCATCTGGGAACGTCCCGCGTTGTGGACACAGAGGAACAACACACTGGGAGCCGTTGCCGGAGAGGTTTGCACGGTGGTAGTCTAATCGTTGTTCGTCGATCAACGATCACCCAGAACTTGGAGCCGTGATGGACAAGCCAGCAGCAGTTGTCACGGCCGGACACGAGGGTCAGGTGACAAGGCCTCATCTGTCGACATTGGATCGCCTGCTTCCCGTATGGATCGGAGCCGCGGTGGTCGTGGGCATCGTGCTGGGACGCGCCTTTCCGGATCTCAACGATCAGCTCGAGAAGGTCAAGATCGACACGGTGTCGTTGCCGATAGCGCTCGGACTGTTCGCGATGATGTACCCGGTCCTGGCAAAGGTCCGCTATCGATCGATCGGCACGGTCATGGGCGATCGCCCATCGCTGGTGATGTCGCTGGTGCTCAACTGGTTGATCGGGCCGGCCGTGATGTTCGCGCTCGCCTGGCTGATGCTGCCCGATCTGCCCGAGTACCGCACTGGGTTGATCATCGTCGGGCTGGCCCGCTGCATCGCGATGGTGCTGATCTGGAACGACCTGGCGTGCGGCAATCGCGAACTCGCGGCCGTGCTCGTGGCGATCAACTCGTTCTTCCAGATCGTGGCCTACTCGCTGCTCGGCTACTTCTACCTCGCACTGCTCCCGGGCTGGCTCGGCCTCGACAGCGATGGTATCGACGTCACCGTTTGGGAGATCGCCAAGTCGGTGCTCATCTTTCTCGGCGTCCCGCTGCTCGCCGGCTTCCTCACCCGCACCTTCGGCGAGCGAGCGAAGGGCACCGAGTGGTACGAGCAGCGGTTCCTGCCCAAGATCGGCCCCGTCGCGCTCTACGGGCTGCTGTTCACGATCGTCATCCTGTTCGCCCTCCAGGGCGACCGGATCACCAACCAACCACTCGACGTTGCTCGTATCGCACTCCCGTTGCTCGCCTACTTCGCGATCATGTGGTTCGGTAGTTTCTACGCCGGGATGAAGATGCGGATTCCGTACGACCGCAACGCATCGATCGCGTTCACGGCGGCAGGTAACAACTTCGAACTGGCGATCGCGGTCGCCATTGGCGTGTTCGGCGTGTCGTCCGGACAGGCGCTCGCCGGTGTCGTCGGCCCGCTCATCGAGGTCCCGGTCCTCGTCGGACTCGTCTACGTCGCGCTGTGGGCACAGCGCCGCTTCTATCCACTGCCCGAACGCAACACACATCAAGAAAGCCGACAACCATGAGCACTACCTCCACACGCTCTCGCCGCGAGGCCATCGTCGAGGAGTGCTGCGACGTCGTGGCGCCCCCAGGGAACGTGGCCGTGCCCGACGACGAGGCGCTCGCGGCGATGGCGAAGGCATTGGGTCACCCCACCCGGGTCAGGATCCTCCGAGTTCTCGACGCACACCAGGCCTGCATCACCGGCGATGTCGTCGCCGAACTGACGCTCGCCCAGTCGACAGTTTCGGAGCACTTGCGCATCCTCCGTGAAGCCGGTCTGATCCAAGGAGAGATCGAAGGCCCACGCACCCGCTACTGCGTCAGCTCCTCGGGCCTCGCCGCGCTCAAAGCCGGCATCGCGGCGCTGTGACACGCCGACAAGCACTCGCATGCACACCAACGCCAACAACCACACGGAGGACACGATGACCAACGTTCGCAACCCCATTCACGTCCAGGTGCAAGAGCACTACGCCGCAGCGGCCAAGGTCGCCGATTCGGGCCAGTCGTCGTGCTGCGGTCCGGAAAACACCCACTGGGGCACCGTGCACTACGACGACCTCACGCAGCTCCCCGACGCCGCCGCACTCGCCAGCCTGGGCTGTGGCAATCCCGCCGCCGTTGCCGACCTCGCGCCTGGCGAGATCGTGCTCGACCTGGGCTCGGGCGGAGGGATTGATGTACTGCTCTCGGCCAAGCGCGTCGGGCCAACCGGCTACGTCTATGGCCTCGACATGACCCCAGAGATGCTCGACCTCGCCCGCCGCAACGCCACGGAGGCCGGTGCCACCAACGTCGAGTTCCTGCACGGACACATCGAGGCGATCCCGTTGCCCGACGCATCCGTCGACGTGATCATCTCCAACTGCGTCATCAACCTCTCACCCGACAAGCCGGCCGTTTTCGCCGAGATGCACCGCGTGCTGCGGACCGGCGGCCGGATCGGTGTCAGCGACGTCGTCACGGACGACCACCTCACAGCCGAGGAGCGTCTGGAGCGCGGATCGTACGTCGGCTGCATCGCGGGGGCGCTGCCGATCGGCGAGTACGAGGTCGGTCTCCGCGACGCCGGGTTCGTCGACGTGTCGATCACCCTCACCAACACCGTCGGCGACGGTGTGCACAGCGCCATCGTCAAGGCCGCCAAGCGCCCTCTCTAAGACGACCACGCCGATCCGCGTCCGACGCAGGTACACGCTGTGCGGCGAGGAGCTCCAAGAAGCGATGGGGTGGAACGGCCGGGCTCCACAGGTAACCCTGTCCGCTCGGGCACCCGACCCGTCGGAGCGCCTCGGCCTGCTCGCTGGTTTCCACTCCTTCGGCGACGACATCCAGCGACAGTGCTTTGCCGAGGCCGACGAGTGCTTGCACGACGGCCATGCTGGGCCGGTCGTGGAGCATCCCCGCGACAAACTGCTTGTCGATCTTGACCATGTCGAGGGGCAGTTCCGTGATCTTGGTCAGCGGGCTGTACCCGGTGCCGAAGTCATCGGCGGCGAGGCCAACTCCGGTCGTGCTCAGGAGCCTCAGATCGTCGAGCAACTCCGGACGGATTCGGGCGAGATGTGTTTCGGTGAACTCGATCGTCAGCCGATCGGGCCTCAAGTGTGCTGCGCGCAGGGCCTGCTCGATGGTCTCTCCAAAGTTGCCGCTGTCCAGTTGGCGAGCCGACACATTGACGTGGATTCGCCGAGGAACGCTCCCGGCATCGACAGACGGCCAGTCAGCTGCAATGTGACATGCGGTGTCGAGCACCCATCCTCCGAGCGCCGGCATCAGTCCGGTCGCCTCGGCGACGTCGAGCCATTCGTCGGGGTAGAGAAGGCCCTGCGTTGGATGCTGCCAGCGGACCAGCGCCTCGCCACCGACTATTGCGTCGTTGGCGAGGTCGACGATCGGTTGTACATACAGCACGAACTCGTTCAGTTCGAGCGCTCGGCGGAGTTCAGATTGCAGCCGAACGGTGCGGATGGCGTGCGCTCGGTGTTCTTCGGAGAACGTCGTCATCCTGTTCTTGCCGGCCACCTTCGATGCGTACATCGCAGTGTCCGCGTTGCTCATCAAGTCGTCGATCTTGCTGCCCGGTGCACTGAGCGCGATACCGATGCTCAGTCCTACCGGGTAGCTGATGCCACACACCTCCACCGAGTGACCGACGGCTTCGATCAGGCGAGACGCGATCGCTTCCGCCTGCGCAGCACATGTCAACGCGTCACACAGCACGACGAACTCGTCCCCACCGAAACGAGCCAGCACGTCGCCGGGGCGGATGATCGTCGCCAAACGAATCGCGACCTCCACGAGCACCTCGTCGCCGGTCAAGTGGCCCGCTGAGTCGTTGATGTCCTTGAAGTCGTCGAGGTCCAAGAACAGCAGCGCAACAAAGCTCGCGCTATCGGCGGCGGCGAGCCGCTCGGCGAGCCGCTCCAGGAAGTAGGCGCGATTGGCCAGGCCGGTCAAACTGTCCGACGAGGCGCGAACGGACAGGGAGGCCTCCAATTCGTGGCGATGAGTGACATCGACAAGTTGCACCGTGAACATGTCCGTATTCGCCAACGACATCATCGGTGACACAGCGACATCCAGCCAACGGGTCGCGTGGTGCACGTTGAGGCGGACTTCGCCGCGCCATGACTTGCCGGGTTCAGGCCCGTCGCCGACGACGCCGTCCCGAACAATGTCCAACCAGTCGCCGTCGATCAGTTGCTCAGCAGTCGTGCCAAACATCGCGACAGCTCGATCGTTGAACTCGGCGACACGGAGGGTTCCGCCCACTCGCCGTAACAGCATCATGCCCAGCAGTGATTGCGTGAAGCCCTGCCGGAACATGTCTTCTCTTGACGAAATCTCCTTCAGCGCGGCGGCGCGTTGCGCAACCACGACGGCAAGCGGGAGGAGCAGCAGTGCTGACGAGATCAGGAACAACTGGGTCAACGCGCCGGTCGTGTTGGGGCTGTGTATGACCCCGCCGACGGTATGGAACGGTCCGCGCCCGTCAGAGGTGAACAGCACGGCGACCACCGAAAGAACGAAAAGCTGCAACGTCGCTGTTCGTGCACCAAATCGGAGAGCGCCCCATACCGCTGCGGGCAAGACCATGAAAGGCAGCGGCACCGAGCCAACTGGCGCGAACACGACGAACAGCATGGCCAACGTGACCGCCCACTGACCCACACGTTCGGCGAGGTTGCCGATCGGGTGAGCATCGACAGCCATCGACAATGGCGCAATGACCAGCACTGCGGCACCGTGCGAGGCCGCGACCAACCGCCAGACGGACAGGAAGCTGCCGTCCCCGAGTGCCACCACCGCCGTCGCTGCGCCGGTAGCGATGACAACCGCACCCGCCGCAGCTGCAGCAATCAATCGCCACACATCTTCCAACACGCGCAACTGGGGTCGGCCCGACCGGCGAGTCAGTATCCGCCCGGCGACCGCAGCCTCGAGCCCGTTCGAGACCGCAAAGCACATCGAGAGGCCGACGCCCCGGTCGCCGAGAATGTTCGCGGCGCCTGAGGCCACGACCACGACGCCGACCAGCCACCTGCGATACCGCCAATGCTTGGCAACGACAGCCACCGACAACCCAGCCGCCGGCCACCACACCGCCGTTGCCAGCCGTTCCGGGGCCAAGACGACCGCCACATAGCTGAGTCCGAACACCGCCACAGCAAACAGCCCGATACCGGGCCAAAATCCAACTGGACGTCGAGACTCGGTCACGCCGTCACGTGGTCCTTGACACAGCCACATCATCAGGAATCGTGCGTTCCGACAGGGTCGCTGGAGCGTCGTCAAGCATCAGTCGTCGCGCCATCACCACAGACACCCGCACCTCGTTTCTCAGGCTCTGTACCCCCGAACCGCGAAATGCAAACATTCAGCCCTCGCATCGACAGACAAGTGCCAAGGCCGGGGGCGCCTTACAGTTGCCCGCATGGCCAGCACCTCGACCATGCCCGAAATCAGAGTCGTGCCCGCCAATGAGGCGAGCTGGGAGGATCTGCAGGCTGTGTTCGGCACGCGTGGGGACACGTCCAGATGCCAGTGCCAGCACTAGAAGATTCGGGACATGGAGTGGCGCTCGGTCCCAGTCGAAGAACGCGCCTTCCGGCTCCGCCAGCAGACCGACTGCGGGCACCCGGAGTCGGACACGACGAGCGGCCTCATCGCCTACCTCGACGGCGAGCCCGCCGGCTGGTGCGCGGTCGAGCCGCGCACCGCCTACCTTCGCCTGCTGCTGACCCGCGTGCCATGGGTAGGACGGTCGGAGGACAAGACCGACGACGGCGTCTGGGCGGTGACCTGTTTCGTCACCCGCACGGGGTTCCGGCGCCGCGGCGTCAGTCGGGCGCTCGCCCGCGCATCCGTCGACTTCGCCCGTCAGCGCGGCGCCTGCGCCCTCGAGGGCTACCCGATGATCACCACGCCCGGCCAGGACATCACCTGGGGAGAGCTTCACGTCGGTAGCCGCAGTGTCTTCGCCGCCGCCGGGTTCAGCGAGGTCAGCCGATCTAGCGTCCGCAGGGTCGTGATGCGCATCGATTTCGACGACCAACTGCACTGACGGGGACCTTGTCCCCTGGAAGGCTCTGATCGGCCGCGTGCACGCTGCATCGATGCGATCCTTCTTCGGAATACCCGCCCACCCACTCCTCGTTCACATCCCAGCGGTGCTCCTCCCGCTTGTCGCGATCGGGTGGTGATCATGGTCATCAAACCGTCCTGGAACCAGCGCTATCGATGGGCGTTTCTCGTTCTCGGGTTCGTCGGCACGGTCGGAGCGATCCTCGCCGCGAGCGCCGGGGAGAGCTTCGAAGAACAGATCACCGCCACACAAGGCGGCGCCGCCGAGGCCCGATGGGAAGATCACGCCGAAGCAGGCGAGACCGCTCAGGTGTTCGCCATCATCTTCTTCGTCATCCTGGCTGCGTTCATCCTGATCCCCTGGTTCATCGAACGCCGCCGCAACACGGATGGCGCCACGCTGTCGCTGCCTCGATGGGCACCGTCGGCATGACAGTGCTCCTGCTCGCTGCTTCGGCCGGGTCCGTCACCACGGTCGTCCTCGCCGGCCACAGCGGCGCCGAGTCCGTGTGGTGCGACATCAACGATCCGCCGAGCTGCGACGAAGACTGACCCGGCTACGTGTCGACGGGCTCAGGCGTGCGCCATCGCAGTGCAGCGCGAGATCCTTGGACGAGCAAGCCGGCGAAGGCCGCGGTCCATGCGGCCAGCGCGACAGCGAATGTGATCTTGGGGGCCCACTCGAGTGCGTCGAGCTCCACGACGGTGCGCATCTTGAACGTCGACACGCCATACATGCCCAAGGGGAAGACCAACGCCCAGTAGGACGGGTGGTAGCGGAGCGGAATCTTGCGGACGATGTGGCGCCAGACGCCGATCGCAATCATGAGGGGGAACCAGAAGGTGGCGGTGGCCCATGCCAGTGTCACGAGACCTTCGATGAGTGGTGCGAGCCGGTCGACGCGGGGTGACACGGTGCGGGTTGCAAGGAGGTTGGAGCCGGCGAGGACGGTGATCGCTACCGCACCGGCGGCGATCCATGCCGGCGGGTCAGCCTCAGTAGGTTCGAGCGGTTGGAAAGTCCAGCGCAGGAAGACCATGGTCATGACGATCAGGTAGAGCACGAGGCCGAGGCAGAACGCGGCGATGCAGGCGAAGGCGAGGAGATCGTTCGGGTCGTGACCGAGCAGCAGTGCGCCGAGCACAGCGATCGACTCGGTGGAAACGGTGAGCAGGAACCACGAGCCGTTGATGCCGGCACCCAGGCCCGGCTTGTCGTGGCGCAGCACGTCGGCGACCAGAGTCGAGTACACGAGAAGCACGTACATCGGCAGGCTGCACCACCACAGGATCTCGGCCAGGGTCCACCAGCCATGGATCAGCGCCGAGGCGCTGCCGAGGACGTTGGTCCCGGCGACGATGGTGAGGAACGCGAATCCTTTCGCATGGCTGGTCAGGTCGGCGATGAATTGCGTGGTGAACACGAAGAGCCGGATCACGATCAGCACGACGAGCACAACGTACGCAACTGCGGCGACGACGTAGAGGCTTTCGGCGAGCCAGACGATCTCTTGTTGGACCGCGGCAATAGCGACGATCCCGGTTGCCATCACCAGCGCGAAGTAGCCGGGGAAGAGCGTCGCGACCGGGTTGGCGCGGGGCCGTGATTCGGGCCGGGTCGCGGGGCCGGCGGTCACGGTCGTAAGTAGCGCAGGAAGGCCGCGGCGGCGGCGAAGAGGGCGACAGAGACTCCAGCGGTCGCCCAGGCGAGTGACTCGGCGTCGGTCTGGAACGCTTCGACAGCAACGGTGATCAGGAACACTTGGAACGCGACGAGGATGATCACGTAGAGCGCAACGGCAGACGAAGTGCGACGCCCGCGGGCGGAGGTCCTCATGTCTGGCGCCCGAGCGCCCAGATCATGCCGTCGTCGCGGACTTCGAGGTCGATGCGGCCGAGTGGTCGGGTGGGTGGGCCGGAGATGACCGCACCGGTACTCGCTTCGAAGTTGCCTCCGTGGCACGGGCAGTGCCAGCGCTGGGCGTCGGGCTCGTAGTAGACGACACAGCCGAGGTGGGTACATTTCTGACTGAACGCGACGGCCTCGGTGTCGGTGAGACGGACGAGGATCGCCGGGTCGTCGTCACCTGGGTAGTGGAACAAGAAGGTGCCGCCGATTTCGACGGCAGCGAGTTCGATGATCGGGCGTGGTTCGCCGGCGTTGATGCTGCGCAGCTCGGTCCACACGGCGAGCCCAACGTTTGCCGCTGCCATGGTGCCGGCGCCAAGGACGAGGAAGCGGGCGAACTCGCGACGGGTGACTTCCTCCTCGGACAGCACTTCGTAGGGGAAGTCGCGCTTCCATGGTGGCGCGACGGGTACCGGATCGCTGCGGTCGTTCACGTTGGGGCCTGCACTTGAACGAGGCCGAAGGGGTCGTCGAGCCACGTCGTCGCGACCCCTGCGAGCACGTCGAGCGGGCCGCCGAGCGCGTCGTCGATGACGGTGTATACCTTGGTGCGGACCTCTTGACGGCCGAACATGAAGTCGCGGAACAGCGACCCGCGGCGGGTGTCGTTGAACTCCTCGATCGTGCCGTACCAGAGTGCTTCACTTGGGCACACGGATGCGCACATCGGCGTGAGGCCTTCGGAGGTGCGGTCCGTGCACATGTCGCACTTCATCATCTGGTCGAATTCGGAGACGTACTTGGGTACCCCGAACGGGCAGGCAAGCACGCAGTTGGAGCAACCGATGCAGCGAGGCTTGAGCGCGGACTGGACGATGCCTTCCTCGGTCTGCTTGATCGCATCGGCGGGGCACACCTGCGCGCACGTCGGGTCCTCACAATGCATGCACACCATTGGCGCTGCCTGTGTGCTGGTCGAACGATCAACGCGTTCGAGGTGGATCAGCGACTGTCCACGGTGCGTGCCACATTCGGCGCAGGCCTGCACACAGGCTTCACAGCCGATGCAGCGGCTCTGGTCGATCACGAACACCGGGTGATCGTCGATGCCGAAGTGCCCAGCGCTCATGGCCGCTCCCCGTGCAGTTCGAGGTCGCGAGCGTCGGTGGTGGCGGCGTGCCCGCCGGCGCGTTCGACGCGAACGGCGGCAACCTTGAACTCGGGCATCTTCGACAGCGGGTCGACCGCGCGGTTGGTGAGCTGGTTCGCTGCCTTCTCCCCCGGCCAGTGGTATGGGATGAACACGGTGTCGGGTCGAATGGTGTTGACCACGTGCGCCGGCAGCGTGATCGTGCCGCGCCGAGACGTCACCGTGACGAGGTCGCCGTCGGCGATGCCTAACGGTTCGGCGAGCGTGGGATGCATCTCGCACAACGGTTCCGGGTACTGGGCGACGAGTGCCGCGATGCGCCGAGTCTGAGTGCCGGATAGGTACTGCGACACGACCCGACCCGTGGTCAACAACACCGGGTAGTCGGCATCGACGACCTCGGCCGACAACTTGTACGGCACTGCGTGGAAGCGGGCTTTGCCGTCGGGGTGGTAGAACCGGCCGCCTTCGTACAGTCGAGGAGTGCCGGGGTGACCGGCTTCAGGGATCGGCCAGAACAGACCCATCTCGTCCTCGATGCGTTGCCACGTGGCGCCGGTGTAGTCGGCGGTGCCGCCGGTGCTGGCCCGGCAGAGTTCGTCGAAGATATCCTCGGTGTTCGTGTAGGCGAAGTACTCACTCTTGCCCAGCCGTTCGGCGATGTCGAGGAGGATCTCCCAGTCGCGGCGGGCCTCGCCGGGCGGGGTCACAGCGGCGTTGATCTTGATGATGCGCCCCTCGCCGGATGTGGCAGTGCCTTCGTCCTCCTCGTGCAGTGATCCGGGCAGCACGATGTCGGCGTGGTGGCCGGATTCGGAGAGGAAGAAGTCGATGACCGCGTAGAACTCGAGCTTGTCGAGCGACTCACGGGTGAAGTTGGAGTCGGGCGCCGACACCAGTGGGTTGAAGCAGATCGACAACAGTCCCTTGATCGTCCCATCGTGGATTGCTTCGATCAGTTCTTGGGCCGGGAGGCCCTTGCCGGGGATGTCGGACTCGTCACAGTTCCACACCTTGGCAACGGCGGCTCGGTGTTCCGGGTTGGTGATGTCTCGGTTGCCCGGCAACTGGTCGCACTTGTGCCCGTGCTCGCGTCCGCCTTGGCCGTTGCCCTGCCCGGTGATCGTCGAGACACCGCAGCCGGGCTTGCCGAACTTGCCGGTGGCGAGCCCGAGGTTGATCGCGGCGAGCACGTTGTCGACGCCCTTGGTGTGCTGCTCGATGCCCCGAGCGTGCAACATCATTCCAGTCGCCGACGTGCCCCACAGCTCGGCGGCTTCCTCGATGCGAGCGGCCGGCACGCCTGTGATGCCGGCCGCCCAGGTCGGTGTCATGTCGGCGACGGCTGCAGCCGCTTCGTCGAAATTGAGGGTGTGCGCGTCGATGAAATCGTGATCGAGCCAGTCGCGATTGATCAGGATGTGCAGTACGGCGCCGAACAGCGCCGAGTCGGTGCCAGGCCGTACCGGTAGGAACAAGTCAGCCGTGCGGGCGAGGGGCACGACGCGTGGGTCCTGCACGATCAACTTGGCGCCACGATCGCGGGCCCGCCAGATGTAGCTCGTGGTGATCGGGAACGTCTCGGCGACGTTCGATCCGGCGATCCACACCACGTCGGCGAGCGGGATGTCGCTCCACGGGTTCGGTGCCCGATCGACGCCGAGCGCCTTCTTGTTCCCGGTTCCGGCCGACACCATGCAGTACCGGCCGTTGTAGTCGAGGTTGGCAGTGTGCAACGCGAGTCGGGCGAACTTGCCGACGAGGTAGCTCTTCTCGTTCGTCAGCGACACACCGGACAACATTGCGAATGCGTCGTCGCCATGCTCGGCCTGGATTCGTCGGATCTCGGACACGACACGATCGAGCGCCTGGTCCCACGTGATGTTGCGGAACCCGCCAGGTGCCGTGTCGTCGCGTTCCATCGGGTGCAGCAGCCGATCGGGATGGCCGCCCTGCAGGTAGCGCTTCACACCCTTCGGGCAGAGCTTGCCCTCGTTGAACGGGAAGTCGTACCACGGCTCGAACCCGACCACCGCGTTGTCATGGACCTTGAGCTTGATGCCGCACTGCTGACCACAGAAGCAGCAGTGCGTGTTCACGACCTTGTCGATCTGGAGACCGGCATCCCATCCACCAGGAGGGGCTTCGTTGAGGTGCGGCCCGTATCGGGCGATGAGCTCGTCGTCGGTGATCGGTGGTCGTGCCATCAGCCGAACCCTCCTACCCGAGCCGATTGGGCGAGGGTGACATGTGCGCGCCGGCATCGGGGGCAGGTGTCCTGGTAGTTGCCGCCACCATCGATCGAATAGTCGAACCCGACCTGCGGGAGCACTTCTTTGAGATCTGCGATCTGCTGGGCGCTGGCGAACGGATCGCCGCAACGTCGGCAGACTGCGGGCTCGCCTTCGGCGTTGGCGCGCTTGTAGTAGGCGACACCGAGGTTGCCGGGGCGTTGGAAGATGTGGAACAGCTTCCCGAACGGCAGGTACATCAACCCGAGGATCACGGTCAGTGCATGGATCGTGTTCAGCGCCGAGTAGAAGCGGCCCTCGAGCCACATGCTCGAAACCGTCAAGAACAGACCGGAGACCGAGACCGCGAACAGGCCAGCGAGAGCGAGGAAGTCGCCGGAGCGTTCTGTCGCCATCGCTCCCGGATCACGTAGCCGCCTGCGGAGGAAGATGAACACCCCGGCGAGCACGAGGACGGCGGCGATGTCGAGGGCGTGGAAGATGAGCCAGCCGAGAATGCTTTCGGCATCGAAGTGGAGGGTCCCGACACGCGAGATGTACACCTGGTATCGGTCGGCCTGCTGTCCGACGCTCTCGAAGTGCAACAAGCCGAGTGTGAGCGGGATGGTCACCAGGCCGGCGAGGATGCACCCCCAGAACACGAACTGGTGGGCGAGCCAGCGCGCCCGAGACCGTCGACGGATGAACCCTTGCGTCAGCAGCTGTGTCGCGACGAGCGACGGTAGCGCCGCGACGTTGCGTGCCTTGCGTTGCCGGAACGCATCCCAGCCCCGCCGGTTGAGCATTGCCGTCGACGGCCGCCGCAACCAGACCGTGTACCGATACACCACGCCGAACACGGCGAAGATGAGGCCGAACAGGTAGCCGACGAGCGCCGCGTCGAACCAGACGAGACGATCGCTGCCGATGAACGTCAGTGCGATCACGACCGCGACGCCGACAACACCCCACACCAGACCACGGCGATCCAGACGGTTTGCAGAACCTCTCACGCCGACACCCTAGATCCGACCGGAGCGGCGACGTTCCGGGTCGTGTCAGGCACCATCTCCGTGCCGCCACATCGGTTCGATCGGTGCCGCGCCACTGGCAGACACGCCCGACATCAAGCGTTCCATGGCCGCCGCCATCTTGCGTCCCCGCCCCTTCGCGACCTCGGCAAGCGGTCCCTGGAACGACGCGTCGATGCTGTCACAGAAGAGTTCGATCCACCGTTCGTAATGCGAATGCGACAGCGGTGTCCGTGCGTGGACAGGTTCGTGGGCTCGGAGGGGTTGCCCCTCGTATCCGGGCGCGCCGAGCAGCTGCCAGGCCCAGAACTCGATCAGCGTCGCGATGTGCGCGTTCCAGTTCACGTGGGCGGCTTCGAACACCGGGCCGAGCACATCGTCCATCGCCGCGTCTCGATAGAAGTTGCGTACCAACAGCTCGATGTCGTCGCGGTCGACGATGTCCGGATTCGCGGTTCCGATCATCCGCGCACCAGCGCAGCCCGTTCGGCTTCCAGGTCCACCACCAGGGGAAACAGCACATTGTTCTCCTTGTGGATGTGCAGGTGAGTGTCGGCCTCCAGCTCCTCCATCGCCGCGAAGCACGCCACATACGAGGCACAGCCGTCCGCCGGCGGTGCGTAGCCATCGGTCAGGTGGCGCAGCCGGGTGAGCAGGTCGCCAACAGCGTCGTGCTCGCTCAACATCACCGAGATCGGGTTCCGCAGCGACCCGCAGTGGAACGACGGCATGCCAGTCGAGGTCGCCAGCTCCCGGATCATCGGGAACAACATGCGCTCCTCTTTCAGCATGTGTGGCCCGAGATCCGCGCACACCTGCGCGAAGCATGCTGCAACCGCGACGAGCTCGGGATGTCGGGCACCGTGGACTGCCACGATCTTGTCGACTAGTGCGGTGACCCTGGGCATCTCGTCCCACAGATATCGGTGATGAGTGGCCTCGAGGTGGGCGACGAGGACATCCGCGGTCATCGTCGCCCACTCCGCTGCACCCGACGTCGCTTCCGCTACCGAGAGCTCGGCGACGGTCGCCTCCGGATCCAAGCCGATCAGCGCACACGCTTCGCCGAGCGTGCGGCGACCGCCGCAGCAGTAGTCCAGACCCCGACGCTCGAACTCGCGCGCCAATTGGGGAAACGCGTCCACCGCCTCGGCCAACGTCGTCGACACATCGATCTTCACCATTTGCTTCTCCTTCTCGAAAGACACGTACGCGATCGGTTCACCACAGGACGCCCACAGCCGTCACTGCGACCAGTGCGAGCCCGATGCCCATCTGTCGCAGACCCACCTGCTTCGCCGGTATCGGCGCACGACGCACCCACACGGACTGCGCCGCTGCCAACATGACGACTCCCACTAGGCCGAGCAGCAGCCGGCGATCGGCGAAGACCGCCGACGTCGCGACTGTGACGCTCACCACCTGCGCCAGGTCGCTCTGCCACACCGGCCCCTGACCGCGGCGCAGACGCAGGATTTGAATTCGGACGAACGGGATCGCACCGACAGCGCGAGCGGCCAACACGAGCCAGACACCGGCGGCCAGCCCTCTGCCCTGCCCCGCTGCCAGCACGATCGATGCTGCGACCGCAGTGATACCGATTGCCCCGCACAGCTCCGGCACCAGTCGGCGGCCGCGGCTTCGAACGTCGAATGACAACTCGACCGCGACCAGCGGACCGGCAACAACCACTGGAGCCAGCCATGACCACCCCGCCAGTACGACCGCCAGTGCGACGGTCGACCCGAGCACGCTCAGCTCCACCATCGTGAACCAAAGCGCGAGGCGAGATCTGTTGAGCCAACGCCTTCGACGAAGGTCGACGGCCACCAACTTGAGTGGCGTCCGCACCAGGAACGCAGTGAACGCCGCCACCCCCAACGCCACACCGGCACCCGACCAGGCAACGACCAGACCGAGCAACACGGGCTCCAAGGTCAACCCCCAGCCACCGTGCTCGCTCGGTAGGGCCACGGCGCGCCATCCAGCTCGCACATCCACGTCACGCTCTACGTGAGTCGCCGACATCACGCGACCGCCGCTTCGACACCAGACATCGGCGTCGACTGCAGCACAGCGACAAGCTCGGTTCGCGCCTGGCCCCACGCCAGGTGCAGCACGCACGGTTCAGCTGCCTGGCATGGTCGATCAGCAACCACGCAACGCCCGATGTCGGTCGCCCCGTCCACAGCCTCGATCACCTGCAGCACATTGACCTCGCTCAGCAGGGCCCGGCAGCGGTAGCCGCCCGTCGGCCCGGGATCGGACTGCACCCAGCCTGCTCGCACGAGCGGACCGAGGACCTGCGGCACGAATGAGACCGTGGTCCCCAACCGTTCGGCCAGCTCCGACGCCTTCACGCGCCCCGATGACCGCCCCAGCAGGGCCAATGCCCGAATCGCCAACTCGGCCCGACGGGTGATCTCCAGTCGCATACTGTGAGACTCATGGATTCATGGGACGGCGGCTAGGGCCGAAGGACCTCTTCGTCGACCGCGCCCCCCAGTGATCTGGCCGGTGGACGCTGCCATCGGCAGAACGCTCGAGATCGCTCCGGACACGAACGGGAACATTCCGCGCATTCCGGTGTGGAAGAGCCCCCGGCACAGCTCGACCGCATCCAAAGTCGGCTCCACCTGCAGGGCCGGTGAGCCGACGTGCTTCGCGCAGGGCTCGTCACGTTCCTGAGCGCAACGCTTCGACCGGCTCGAGTCGCGTCGCTCGCAACGCGGGATAGGTGCCGGAGACGAGGCCGGTGAGACCTCCGACGACAGGTGCGAGGAACGGGGCGAGCGGATCGAGCACCGGAGTCCATTGTTGGTAGGCGCTGACGACGACAACGACGAGGGCGCCGAGGCTCGCACCGAGAACCCCGCCGACGAAACCAACGGTGGTGCTCTCGAGCAAGAACTGCTGCCCGATGTGTCGACGTGACGCACCGAGAGCACGACGCAGACCGATCTCGCCAGTGCGTTCGATGACTGACACGAGAGTGACGTTGGCGATGCCGATCGCGCCGACGAGGAGCGACACGCCGCCGAGGAGCAGGAACAGCAGATCGAGATCGTTCTGCACGGCGTCGCGCACGCGTTTGGGTTCGGGTGGCGACACGACTTTGAGGCTGCGCGGGTTGTCCGGGCGGAGCGCGATCGGTGTCTGTCGGGCGATCAGCGAGGCCGCGCCGATGTCGGTCTCGACGACGACGAGACCGGGATTGGCGAGCCGGTAGTGGCGCTGCGCGGTGCCTTCGGGAATGATGACCGCGCCGAGCAGGTCGGGTTGCCGGGCAACACTGGCGAGGATGCCAATCACGAGGTAGACGTCGTCGCCGATCGTGATTGCTGGTAGCTGGTCGACGCGGCTGATGCCGAGCCGTTCGGCGGCATTCGGTCCGAGCACGGCGACCCGTTCGGCCCGCTCGGATTGGGCGGCGTCGATGGTCCTGCCAGTGCGCAGTTGGGCTCGGACAGCGCGGAACAGTCCCGGAGAGGCTGCACTGACGGTCAGTTTGAACGCGGTCTGGTTCTGAGGATCGCTCACCGGCGAGGCGGCGACGAGCCGAGAGCCGACGTCGAGCGTGCTCAGACTGCCAACAGCGGCGACACCATCGAGGCGGCCCAGACGCGCCGGGGCATCCCACGGCAGCGCGTCGGTCATCGTCGTGGTCGCGGACGGCTTGGGGCTGACGACGATCTCGGTTGCAGCGAGTTCGTCGAACCGTCCGACGATCTGGTTGCCAGCGGTTCGAGACAGACCGAGTGTGGCGACCAGGGATGCCAGACCGATGACCGTTCCGAACACGGTCAGGACCGTGCGTCCGGGTCGCGCGAAGAGCCCGGCGGTGGCTTCGTTGGCCAGATCGCGGATCGTCATGCCCGAAGGCGCGACGAGCGTCTCCTCTGCGGCGAGGCTTTGACGGATGCGCCTGAACGTCCTCATCGGTGGGCCTCGGTCAGCATGCCGTCGGTGATGCCCACTCGCCGTCCTGCTCGCTCGGCCACGTCGTGCTCGTGGGTGATCATCACAATCGTCTTGCCTTGTCGATTCAACTCGGCGAACAACTCGAGCACCGTCGCAGTGGTCGTCGAGTCGAGGTTGCCTGTCGGCTCGTCGCACAGCAGCAGCCGCGGTGATCCGGTGAGCGCCCGGGCGATGGCGACCCGCTGGCGTTCGCCGCCGGACAGCCGGGTGGGAAAGAACTCGGTGCGGTGACCGAGGCCGACGGTATCGAGCGCTGCCGCAGCCCGAGTTCGCCGATCGTGGGCGGGCGCCATTCGGTAGATGTCGGCGAGCATCACGTTCTCGATGACGGTGCGATGTCCGAGCAAGTGGAACGACTGGAAGACGAACCCGATCCCGCGGCAACGCAGACCGGCTCGTTGCTTGTCACTGAGCTCGGCGACCTCGATCCCTTCGAACTGGTAGGAGCCCGAAGTCGGCGTGTCGAGGCAACCAATGATGTTCAACAGCGTCGACTTGCCAGAACCGGACGGCCCGACGACGGCGACCCATTCACCCGCTTCGACGGTCAGGTTCACATCGACGAGCGCGTCGACCGGCGGGTCGGAATCGAACTGCTTGCCCAGTGAGGTCAATGAGATGACGGCTGGCGCGAGCCTGTCGCCGTCAGCCACCGGAGCCACCCGACGACACGGCTGTGGTTTCGGTAGTGGGAATCGTGACGGCTGGGGACGTCGCATCGGGTGCAGGCGAACCGGTGTCGGCTGGCAGGGTGGCAGGTTGATCGACGCCGATCACGACCAGATCACCCCGGTGCAGGTCGTTCGTTGTTGCAGTGATCCCGACGTACCCGGCGGCGGACAGGCCGGGGATGACGGTCACGAAATCGGTGGTGCCGTCGACGCTGCGTTGCACCTGCGACGACCCGTCGGCCGCCAACGTCAACGCGCTGACCGGCACCGCCAGCACCGATTTCCCGCTCGATTCGACCGGGATCGTCAACCTCACCGATGCGCCGACCAGGTTGGCGGGTGGCGCCGCGACGTCAACAGCCACATAGACGTGGAACCCGTCGACACCGTTGGTCCCCGGAGCGGGGGCCACGAATGCAACCATCCCCTCGGTAGCGATGCCGAGATCCGGTTCGTCAAGCCGAACGGTCATACCGGCCGCCACCAGTCCCGCGTCGGCGAGCGCCAGTCCCGCGTCGACATGGACGACCGAATCAGTCACTGTGATCACCGCGCCCGCGACCGGATCACCGATGACCACGAGAAGATTCGCGACACGGACCGGGCCAGAGGCGACGAACACCACCTCATCGGCAGGAACCTGAACACCCGCACGCCGATGTGCCAGGTCCGCCTCTCGTGCCGCCAGCGTCTCGATGTCGGCACGAGACGTCAGGCCCGATCTCGCGTTGGCGAGACTGTCTTGGGCTGCCACGACGGCTGCTCCGGCGACGGGGACCTCGGCGGTTCCGTCAGCTGCGGCGGTCGTGGCATCGTCGACGGAACGCTCGCCCGCGAGGCGGACGGTTTCGGTGTTGGCGACCGCGATCGCCAGATCGTTCTCTGCGGCGGCGATCTCGCCCGATGTCGGCGGCCGCGGGTTCCTCAGATCTTCGAGGGCCAGTTCCTTTGCTGCGATGGCGGCCAGCGCGAGATCGTTGTCCGCTGCAGATTGTGTACGGACTTGCTCGAGAACCTTCGGCGCGTTGATCAGGAATGCCTGTGCGTCGGCGATGGCCTGGAGCCCGGCTGTATGAACGTTGTCGGCGGTCACCTGCGCCGTCGTGAGATCGGATTGCGCTGCCGTCAACTGTGCCGCGGTCGCCGACGGGTCAGCCGCAAGTGCGTCGAACGCGGCCTGTTTGGCTGCGACATCGGCGGCCGCTGCCTGGTCTGCGGACGCCCCAGCGGCTCTAGCAGCATCGACCCGAGCCGGTGCCTGATCGACATCTGCCTGGGCGTCCGCCATAGCGCGCTGCCCTGCGGTGCGCACGGCGGCCTCGTTTGTGCGTGCTGCCGCAAGGTCCGCCTCGGCAGCGCGAATCTGCGCGGGCGTGGCCGGCGTGGCTGGACGGCCCGACCGAAGAACATTGAGTAGCGACTGCTTGGCCGCCACCTCACGCAAGGCGAGGACATTGGCTGCGTCAGCCTCCCGCGACGCCCGGTCCACACCGCGAACGCTCGCCTCGGATCGTCGAATCGCCGTCGATGACGCCACCTGCGCCGTCGTGAGCGCAGCCTCCGCCGACGTGACAGCATCGGTCGCTGCCGTCACATCGAACGCCGCCACGGCCAGGTCGGCTTCGCGAGCACGAATCGCGGCGAGTTGGTCGTTGGTCGCAGTGAACGGCGAGTACCCGTTGGCGAGATACCACCCTTCGACACCCGCTCCGGTCATGTCGTCGTAGACGCCATCAACTGGACCCGTGTCGAAACCCAACCGCATCAGGGCCTCCTCCAACTGCTGCACGTCATCACCACTCAACCCAGGACCCAGGTCGCGCGACATCGGCCGCGCCCCAACCAGCAGGATCAACGGACGACCGGACCCGGTCACGACCACACCACCCTCGATGATCTCTGCGCCAGCGACGGGCAACTCGGCAACGAGACCGGCACTTGGCTTGAGCGCAGACGCCGGCACCGACAACTTCTGCGGTGACCCGAAGCGCCCTGTACCACGCGTAACTACCTCGGTCGACAGGACCCGCTCCTCGACCGGCACCAGGATCAACGACGGGTCGGGCGCAGCGGTACGTGACGCCACCTCGGCCGGCGACGTGATCCGCGAACCCGCAACGAAACCGCCAACCGATGTCGCGACGACCACAGCGATCGCCACCACAGCGGTCCTGCGACGATCCATCACATCTCCTTCG
>JANPBZ010000120.1:0-6178 GCA_031430695.1 Ilumatobacteraceae bacterium | reverse complement strand
TGTACCTCAACGAGTACCCCGATCGGTCCTCATTGGTGCCGCTCCTGCACACCACCTACTTGGGCACGGCAAACGGCTTCGTGGAGAGCGACTGGACGGCCTGCGACCCCCAACACCTGGTGATGTACCTGCGTCCCCTCGGAGGGGGTGGCGTGCTGTACAACACCTTGGGCCACTGTCGAGGCCACTACGACATGGTCCCGGTCAAGGAATACTGGCCCACCATCGACCGCTGCTCGTGGGAGCTCCCGGTGTTCTACGAGTTGCTGCGTAGGTCGCTGCGCTGGGCAAGAGGGCAAACTGCATGATGACCGTACCGACGAACCACAGGAGGCACTGATGCACCTCTCCACCGACGTGCAGATGGATCTGCATCGCCGCATGGTCCGAATCCGCCTCTTCGAAGAAGCGGCCGGCAAGCTCGCCGAGTCGGCGCGGCTTCCTGGATTCCTCCACCTCTACGTCGGTGAGGAAGCTGTTGCGGCCGGTGTCTGCGCAGCGCTCAACGACGACGACCAGATCACCTCGACCCATCGCGGCCACGGCCACCTCGTTGCCAAGGGCGGCGACTTCAACCGCATGATGGCCGAGTTGATGGGCAAGGCCACCGGCTACAACAAGGGCAAAGGCGGGTCGATGCACATCTGCGACCTCGACCTCGGCATGCTCGGCGCCAACGGGATCGTCGGCGCCGGTTCACCGATTGCCGTCGGCGCGGCCTTCGCCGACAAGTACCGCAAGAAGGGTCAGGTCGCGGTCACGTTCTTCGGCGATGGTGCGACCAACATCGGTGCGTTCCACGAAGCCGCCAACATGGCATGCGCGCTGAAGTTGCCGATCGTGTTCGCCTGCGAGAACAACGAATACGGGGAGTTCACCCCACGCAGCAAGACGATGGCCATCACCGACATCGTCGATCGTGCCGCCGGCTATGGAATGCCGGGTGTGATCGTCGACGGCATGGATGTGGTTGCCGTACACGAGGCAGCGTCCGAGGCGGTGGCTCGTGCACGGCGAGGCGAGGGACCAGCCCTGATCGAAGCCAAGACATACCGTTTCTACAATCACCACGGCATTCAGAACCTCGGTCTGAAGTATCGGCCCGATGCCGAGGTCGACGACTGGAAAGCACGTGATCCGATCTTCTCCTTCGAGGAGCGCCTGATCGAGCAGGGCACTGCTAGCACTGAACAGATCGAAGCCATCTGGACCGAGCTACGCGCCGACATCGACGCGGCAATCGTGTTCGCCGAGGAGAGCCCATTGCCAGATCCGTCGCAGCTCCTCGTCGATGTGTACACCGGCGGTCTGCGATGAGCGAGGAACGCAAGAAGTCCTACGCCGTCGCCTTCAACGAGGCAATCCGCGGCGAGATGGCGGCCAACCCCGACGTGTTCGTGGCTGGCGAGGATGTCGGCGCCTTCGGTGGTGTTTTCCACACATTCGCCGGTCTGCAAGAGCAGTTCGGCGAGGACCGGGTTGTTGACACACCGATCAGCGAGCAGGCCATCATCGGCCTCGGGCTCGGCGCTGCGGTGTGTGGTTTGCGCCCAATCGTCGATCTGATGTTCATGGACTTCATCTGCGTCGCCATGGACCAGATCGTCAATCAAGCCGCGAAGTTGAAGTACATGTTCGGCGGTGGAGCCACCATTCCACTGACCATCACCACCACCGGTGGTGCAGGCTTGTCGGCAGCGGCGCAGCACAGCCAGAGCTTGGAAGCAATCCTGTGCCACATCCCCGGCCTGAAGGTGGTGTATCCGTCGAACGCCTACGACATGAAGGGCTTGATGACCGCCTGCATCCGCGAAGACAATCCGACGGTCATGGTCAAGCACAAGCGACTGCTCGGCGCCAGCGGTCATGTGCCTGAGGAGCAATACATGATCCCGCTCGGCCAGGCACGTGTCGCCCGCGAAGGCAACGACGTCACGGTTGTTGCATGGGGGAAAATGGCCAACGACACGCTCGCCGCAGCGGAGGTTCTCGCGGCTGAGGGAATTCAATGCGAGGTCATCGACCCGCGCACCCTGCAGCCATTCGACATCGATGCGGTCGTGAGCTCGGTTCGCCGAACCAATCACGCAGTCATCGTGCACGAGGCGGTTCGTTTCGGTGGTCTGGGCGCTGAGATCGCCGCCCAGATCCAGGAGCAAGCGTTCGACTACCTCGATGCCCCGGTCGGGCGAGTCGGCGGACCGTTCTCGCCGGTGCCATTCGCTCCCGCTCTCGAGCAGCACTGGGTCCCCGACGCCGAGAGCATTGCCCGAGGTATTCGCGAAGCGGTCGCCAGACCACTGCTGAGTCGCTGAGCGCGTGTCGACTGTCGGCGTCATTGTCAACCCATGGGCGGGCAAAGACATTCGCCGCCTTCACGCGGCCGTTGGCCACACGCCCGACACGGTCAAGGCCGGGATCATACGTCGGGTCGTGATTGCCGCAGCCGAATGTGGTGCGACGCGGATCGTCTTGGGCAACGATGCCAGCGGGCTGTCAGCCCGAGCAGTCGAGGGACTTGAAGTCGCCATTCCCATTGAGCTGCTCGATGAAGAACCGACCGGGTCGCGTCTCGACACTGTCCGCGCCGCGTCTCGAATGTGGAAAGAACATTGTGGGGCCGTGGTGATCTTGGGCGGCGATGGAACATGCCGTGATGCGGTGATCGGCTGGCCCGACGTGCCGCTGGTGGCAATCTCGACAGGAACCAACAATGTCTTCCCGACGGCCATCGACGGCTCGTCGGCCGGCGCTGCGGCAGCCTTCGTCGCATGTGGGGTGGTGGCCATCGTCGATGTCGCGCAACGGGCCAAGCGCATCGCCGTGCACATCGAAGATCCCGTCGCCGGCCACAGCGACGACATGGCCCTGGTGGAGGTGGCGTTGATCGACGCGGCCTTCAGCGGCGCACGTGCCGTCGTCGATGCGTCGGCGATTCGGCATGTCGTCGCGGCAACGGCGACGCCGGCCAGCACCGGGCTATCGAGTGTCGCCGGTCGTCTGCATCCGGTCGATCGAACCGAACCGGGTGGTGTGTACGTGCGGTTCGGTCCGGGAGGTCGGCGCGTGCGCATGCCGTTGATGCCGGGCTCGTTCGCCACTGTCGATGTGGCCGAGGTGCGCGCGCTGGCGTCGAGCGAACCGGTGGTGTTTGCAGGCCCTGGGATGTTGGCATTCGATGGCGAACGAGATCGCCGGGTGGGCCCGGCAGCAATCGTCACAATGACCATCGACCACAGCGGCCCGTTGGTGATCGACGTCGAGAAAGCATTGATTCGCGCCGCCCATGATCGACGTTTCGACGTTCCGGAGGATTGACATGGCAGTTGAGTTCCGGATGCCGAAATTGGGCTTGACGATGGAGGAAGGCACCATCGTCGAATGGCTCGTTCCCGACGACGCCGAGGTTGCAGCAGGTACACCCGTCGTACGCATCGAAACGGACAAGGTCGAGACCGAAGTCGAAAGTAGCGGCGACGGGCGACTGCACCACATTGGTCAACCCGGGCAGGCCTACGCATGTGGTGCTGTGATCGCCGTGTACCTCGCCCCGGGGGAGGTCCCACCGGCCGCTGCGCCCGCTGCTGCTGTGGCCGCGGCTGCGTCAGGCCCCGCTCGACCCGTTGAGTCGTCTGTACCGAGCGTGCCACAGGCTCGAACGGTTGACGGTCGTCTGTTGGCTTCTCCGAATGCCAAACGGGTCGCTTCCGAGGCTGGGATCGACATCGGAATGGTCGCGGGTACTGGGCCCGGCGGTCGCATTGTGTCCGACGACGTCGCTGCCGCGATCAGTGCCGGTACCTGCGTTTCACGCCCGCTGGGGATGACGTTCAGCACCCGCGAAGAGGTCGTTGCCAGCGTCGCCGCTCGCAATCTCGCCGACCTGCTGGGCATCGACCTCGCGGCTGTCGCCTACGACCCGGTCGAGTATCGAATCACCCGCGACGGCGTTGCCGCGTATGTGCGTCAGCGGTTGGCGGGCCCGGTGACGGCCCCCGCGCTCGCCGTCCCCGCTCAACCTGCGCCGCCCGAACTGCCACCCGCTTCACAAACCCCGACCCGCATGATCCGAATGGCGGGTATGCGCGCCACGATCGCCAAGCGAATGCATGCCTCGCTGCGCGAGATGGCCCAGCTGACCTTGGCGATGGACGCCGACATGAGCGCAGTTGTCGCCGATCGTGCCGGTCGCAAGCAGGACGGCGTCACGGTCGGGTTCACCGACTACGTCGTCGCTGCTGTAGCCCGAGCGCTGCTGCAGCATCCCAATGTCAATGCCCAAGTCACCGCCGATGGCATCGCTGTGCTGCCCGACATTCACGTTGGCCTGGCCGTCGCGCTCGACGATGGCCTGATGGTGCCGGTCGTGCGACACACCGACCGCCTCGACCTGGCGGCACTTAGTGCCGAGACCACTCGCCTTGCCGAGGCCGCCCGCACTGGTTCGTTGAAACTCGACGAACTGGAAGGCGGCACGTTCTCGGTGTCAGCGCTCGGCATGTTCGGGGTCGACATGTTCACCCCGGTCATCAATCCGCCGAACGCGGCGATCCTCGGCGTTGGTCGACTCCGCGACGATGTGATCGTTGTCGATGGTGTCATTGCGACGACCAAGCGACTGACCCTCAGCCTCACCTGGGATCATCGCGTCTTCGACGGAGCCCCGGCCGCGGCGTTCTGCAAGACGATCGCCGACCTCCTCGCCGACCCCTCCACGCTCGACTGACGCATGGTTGGTCGTGGGTGAGAAGGCCCCCTTCGATTGATGGCGTGATCAAATCCTCAAGGTTGTGGCCCAGCTCGCCGTCTTGCGTTCCATCCTCCATCAGGGCAATCGGCGCCAGTCGACGCAGCGTTTGACGACTCCGGCCCCGCATCGGGGCGCCAGTCATCAGACGCAATGATCACGCAGGTGCGCTTGACGACTCGAGCCCCTATGCGGGGCGCCAGTCACCAAACGCCTGGTTGTTCTGCGCTCCAGGTCTTGCTTGGGCCCCTAGTTGGCGCTACCTGGGCAGCCCCTTTTCGCTACGTAGCCTTCCGGGGCTGCCCGGTTCGATCGAAACTGTTCGTTGAAGGCTTCTGGTCGTGCTATAGCTGCCGGTAAGCCAATCGCCGCCCTCTCGTACCGGCTCACGCGCTGGCGGCAGCTGCCAGGGCGGCGGCGACTTCGGCGACGATCTGAGCCGAGGTTGCTCCCGGAGTGAGCACCGCGGCGATCCCCGCTTCTTTGAGCTTGATGATGTCGGGATCGGGAACGATCCCGCCGACGATCACCGGAATGTCGACGCCGCGTGCCCGCGTCTCGGCGACGACGAGTGGGGCGAGCGTCATGTGCGCGCCCGACAACATTGACAGGCCGATGGCATCGACATCTTCGTCGACGGCTGCCGCAGCAACGGTCGCGGGTGTTTGGAACAGGCCGGTGTAGATGACTTCGTACCCTGCGTCGCGCAGGATTCGCGCCACCACTTTGATGCCACGATCGTGACCGTCGAGGCCGACCTTGGCGATGAGAATCCGTTGTGCAGCCATCAGATCGCCATCAGATGATCGGTACTTCGACGTGGCGCCCGAACACCGTTCCGAGCGATGCCATGACCTCGCCGAGCGTGGCGTACACGCCCACGGCGTCGATCAGTCCCGGCATGAGGTTGATCTCCGGGTCGGCGGCCTCGGCCTCGACGCGCCGCAGAGCGGCGTCGACGGCTGCCTGATCGCGGTTGTGCCGGACCTGTTCGAGGCGCTTCAGTTGTCTCGTCTCGTCCTCGTTGGTGATCTGGAGCAGCGGTATCTGGGACTCTTCGCTGCCCTCGGTGAACCCGTTGACGCCGACGACGATGCGTCGACCGGTGTTGAACCGCCGCTCGAGGTCGTAGGCGCTATCGGCGATCTTGCCCTGGAACCAGTTGTCCTCGATGCCCTTGATCGCCCCCTCGAGCATCGAGCCGCCCCCCAGCTCGTCGAGGTAGGCGAACAGTTCTTCGGCCTGGCGCTCGACCTCGTCGGTGAGTTGCTCGACAAACCACGAGCCACCGAGCGGGTCGGCCACATGTGCGACGTTGGTTTCATGGGCGATCACCTGTTGGGTGCGCAACGCGATGCGGGCGGTCCGCTCGGTCGGCAGGGCCATGGCCTCGTCCATCGAGTTGGTGTGTAGCGACTGCGTGCCGCCGAG
>JANPBZ010000119.1:0-21914 GCA_031430695.1 Ilumatobacteraceae bacterium | reverse complement strand
GGCAGTTACAAGCCGGTGGTGGGCCGGTTCAAGGACTACATCGCGATGCCGAAGTTCAACCTGTACCAGAGCTTGCACACGACCGTGATCGGCCCGGGCGGCAAGGTCGTCGAGGTGCAGATCAGGTCGCGCGAGATGCATCAACGTGCCGAGTGGGGCGTCGCCGCTCACTGGTCCTACAAGGGCGACGGTACGAGTAGCAGCGACATTGATTGGCTCAACCGCATCATCGACTGGCAGGCAGACATCTCCGATCCGGCTGCCTTCATGGAGAACCTGAAGACCGACCTCGAGCAAGACGAGGTCTTCGTCTTCACCCCGAAGGGACGGGTGATTCCGCTGCCGGTCGGCTCGACCAGCGTCGATTTCGCCTACGCGGTGCACACCGACGTTGGTCACGCCTGCATCGGGGCCAAGATCAACGGCAGGCTGGTCCCGCTGGGAACCACGCTGCACAGCGGCGACACATGCGAGATCTTCACCTCGAAAGTCGAGTCAGCCGCACCGTCACGCGACTGGCTGCAGTTCGTCGCGTCGCCTCGGGCCCGCAACAAGATTCGTCAATGGTTCAGCCGCGAGCGACGCGTCGACATGATCGAGGCAGGCCGCGAGGAACTGACCAAGGAGTTTCGGCGCGAAGGCCTGCCGCTGCAGCGGATCTGGGACAGCAAGGTGCTGGGCGACGAGATCACCGCCAGTTCGTATGCCGACCTCGACTCGGTGCTGGCGGCGATCGGCGAGCACCACATCTCGGCGCGCTCCATCGCCCAGAAGGTGGCTCGCGGATTTTCACAGGGCGCCGATGGCGAACAGTTCTCCGTCGTCTCACCGACCAGACCAGACAGGCCGAATCGCCCGCGCTCGACCGTCGGCGTGCATGTCGAGGGCCTCGACGACATTCTGGTGCGACTGTCGCGGTGCTGTACGCCGGTTCCCGGCGACGACATCGTCGGGTTCGTGACACGTGGGCGCGGCGTCTCGGTGCACCGCACCGATTGCGCCAACGCGGAAAGCCTGATGAGCGACCAGGCAGCGCGATTGATCGACGTCGATTGGGACGGCGACCGCACCAAGGCGATCTTCCGGGCTGGTGTCGAAGTCGTCGCGCTCGACCGTTCGCGGTTGTTGCGCGACGTCGCCAACGCGCTCAGCGAGCAGCATGTCAACATCGTCTCATGCAGCACGCACACTGGCGGCGACCGGGTGGCCAAGATGCGTTTCGAGTTCGAATTGGCCGACCCGAGCCATCTCGAGTCCGTGCTACGCACGATCAAGCACATCGATGCTGTGTACGACGCCTACCGCCTGGTGCCCGGTAAAGGCGGCTGACCAGGCAACCACCGCCGGTAGCCTTGGCAGACGATGCCGGAATTCCAGACCAGCCCAGGGATGCGCGACATCCTGCCACCCGAGTCGGCTCGCTGGCGGCAGTTCGTCACCGTGTTCGCCGATGTCGTCGAGTCGGCGGGGTATGGTCAGGTGATCTCGCCGATGCTCGAGGATCTCGGGGTGTTCCAGCGGATCGGTGACGCCACCGACGTGGTCACCAAAGAGATGTACGACTTTGTCGACAAGGGCGGGCGCCACGTCGCCCTGCGGCCAGAACTCACTGCATCGGTCTGTAGAGCGTTCGTGCAGCATCGGCCGCTGACGCCATGGAAGGTGTGGTACACGGGTTCGCAGTTCCGGTACGAGAAGCCGCAGCGCGGCCGCTATCGGCAGTTCGATCAGGTGGGCATCGAGGTGCTCGGCGCCGACGATCCGTACCTCGATGTCGAAGTGATGGCCCTCGGCTGGGAGTTCTATCGAGCACTCGGGTTGAGCCAGGTCACCCTGCTGCTCAACTCGCTCGGCGAGCCCGACGATCGGGCCCGTTACGTCGCTGCCTTGCAGGCCCACTTCGAGTCACATCGCAACCAACTCTCGCCGGAGAGCCAGATCACGCTCGACAAGAACGCGTTGCGCGTGCTCGATTCGAAACGACCAGCGGATGCCGCGATTGTGGCCGCGGCGCCACGTATCGCCGACTTCTACAGTGCCGACGCGGCTGCTCACTTCGAGCGGGTGCAGACCGGCATCACCGCACTCGGCATCCCGTTCACCATCGACGACACCTTGGTGCGCGGCCTCGACTACTACCGCCACACCACGTTCGAGTTCCAAGGCGGCACGCTCGATTCGGCGCAGAACGCTCTGGGCGGTGGAGGGCGCTACGACGGTCTCGTCGAGTCGCTCGGTGGACCCGCCACTCACGGGATCGGATTCGCTTTGGGCCTTGATCGCACGTTGCTGGCTTGCGACGACGAAGGCGTGTTAGCGGCGCAACCGTTGGTGCTCGACGCGTTTGTCGTAGATACCACTGGGGGGGTCGAAGCGTTGCAACTGACGGCCGAACTGCGCGCCGCCGGCCTCACTGCGGACCGGGCGTACGAGAATCGCAGCATGAAGGCGCAGATGAAGGTCGCCGACCGCAGCGGCGCCGGCGTCGCGGTGATCATCGGCAGCAATGAACTCGCCGAAGGCGCTGTTACCGTGCGCCCGCTGAGAACCGACGACGGGCAGCAGACCATCGCCCGCAGCACCCTGATCGATTACCTGAAGAAAGCGCGCCAATGAGCACGACATCCATGCGCACCCACCAGTGCGGCCACCTTCGACCCGAGCACATCGGCCAGACGGTCAGTTTGTGTGGCTGGGTCGCGACCCGCCGCGAGCATGGCGAGAAGCTGGCCTTCGTCGACCTCCGCGACCACACCGGTGTCACTCAATGCGTTGTCGACAATTCCGTCGATGTCCGTCCCGAGTACGTCCTCAGGGTCACTGGCACGGTCGCCGCCCGCCCGGACGACAGCACCAACGACCGTCTGCCGACCGGTGGAATTGAGCTGCAGGACTGTCTCGTCGAGATCCTCAACACCGCAGAGGCACCGCCGTTCCCCATCAACGAGCGTGCCGACACGGTCGCCGAGACGACTCGACTGCAGTACCGCTATCTCGACATCCGTCGCGAGCGCATGCAGCGCAACCTGCGGATCCGTGCCGCTGCCAACTCGGCCATCCGTACGGCAATGGAGGAGCAAGGATTCGTCGAAGTCGAGACCCCCATGCTTGTGCCGAGCACCCCAGAAGGGGCGCGAGAGTTCATCGTTCCCAGCCGCCAGCAGCCCGGCTCGTTCTATGCCTTGCCGCAGAGCCCGCAACTGTTCAAGCAGTTGCTGATGGTTGCCGGCATCGACCGCTACTACCAAATGGCACGTTGCTTGCGAGACGAGGATCTACGCGCCGACCGCCAGTACGAGTTCATGCAGCTCGATGCCGAGATGAGCTTTGCGAGCCAGGACGATGTGCATCAGGCCATCGGCGCTGCGGTCGTTGCGGCCGCGAAGTCCGCTGGTCAGGACCCTGGCGACATCGTCAAGATCACATGGCACGACGCCATGAACCGGTTCGGCAGCGACAAGCCCGACATGCGTTTCGACATGGAATTGGTCGAGCTCACTGATGCGTTCTCGGCGACAGAGTTCAAGGCGTTTGCCGGCGCGTCGACGATCAAGGGCATCAATGCGGTCGGCAAGGCCGCCGACTATGGCCGCAACAAGCTCGACGCGTTGACCGACAAAGCCAAGTCGATAGGCGCCAAGGGTCTGGTGTGGCTGAAGGTTGCCGAGGATGGGTCGTTGGAGTCGCCGGTGGTCAAGTTCCTCGGCGAACCTGAGCAGGCTGCGCTGAGCCAGCGCCTGGGCGCTCAGCCTGGCGACTTGTTGCTGATCGTCGCCGACCAGTGGGCGACGGCGTGCGAGGTGCTGGGCACGCTGCGCAATGATCTCGGCCGTCCCCCGGTTCACGAGGGTCCCTATCGCTATCTGTGGGTAGTCGACTTCCCGTTGTTCGTCGGAGTCGACGAGGCCTCAGGTCGGCCCAAGCCTGGCCATCATCCCTTCACGCAACCGCACCCCGACGACGTGCATCTGCTCGAGTCCGATCCGTTGAAGGTGCGCAGCCAGGCCTACGACCTCGTCCTCAACGGCTGGGAGTTGGGCTCCGGATCGATTCGAATCCATCAGCCGGAGATGCAGTCGCGCATCTTCCGCCTGCTCGGTATCAGCGACGAAGAAGCCGACAAGCGCTTCGGTTTCTTCCTCAACCCGTTCCGCTACGGGGCTCCGCCACACGGCGGATTCGCCTTCGGTATCGATCGACTGGTTGCAATCCTCGCGGGTGAGGAGAACATCCGCGAAGTCATCGCCTTCCCGAAGACACAATCGGGCATGGATCCGATGACCAATGCGCCCACACCGGTCGACCTCAAGCAACTGGTCGACCTCGGTATCCGCACCCTGCCTCCCAAGGCATAGCCGGGCCGCGCCCCTGCGCCAATAGCTCCGATAGCGCCGATACAGTCCGCCCCACCAGCGACTTCCCCCGCCAACCAAACAGGCGCGTTTGACGACCGCGGCCCCGGATTGGGGCGTGCGTCATCAAGCGCTGAGGGAAGGGGCGAGAATTGGACCGATTTCGCTGGGCCGAACGTCACGATGGTTTGATCACCAACGAGACAGCGCGGGCCGCTGGGCAAACCAAACGTCAACTGGAACGCGAGAGGCAAGTGGGCAGGTTGCGCAACGTCCGTCGTGGCGTTTCCGTGGTCAACGGGGCGCCGCCCTCGTGGCGACAGGCGGTTCGCGCGGTGCTGCTGACGCATGTCGACAGAGTTGCTGCGTCACATTGGACCGCGCTCCCGTTGCTCGGGGGCAGTGCGAGCGCCGACTTGGATGAGATCCATGTGATCACGGATCTCGACCACCAAGTCGTGCTGGATGGTGTCGTCTGCCACCGCTCCGGCGTGCTTGAAGAAGGCGACCTGATCCGACGAGACGAGATGCTCTGCACATCACCGCTGCGAACAGTGATCGACCTGAGCGGTCCGATGACGGTCCCAGAACTCGGCAAGGTGGTCGATGAGTTTCTCCGGCTCAAATCGCTGAACCTGGAGGCACTCCGCGAGCGAGTCGACCGCACCAGGCCGGCTCCGGGGCGGTCTGTCGCCACACTGAGGAAGGTTCTCGCGAAGCGATTGCCGGGTTACGACCCTGGTGAGAGCGAGCTCGAAGGCCGCATCGCTCGAATCATCGACGCATACGGGCTGCCTCGTCCAGCACACCAACATCGGGTGCGGTACGGGGAAGAACCGCTATCGCATCGACTTCGCCTGGCCGGATCGACGGCTCTACTTGGAAGGCAACGGTTTCGGATCGCACATGTTAGCCACCGATCTCGACAGCGACGCTCGACGCCAGAACGAACTCGTCCTCGATGGCTGGACACCGATCGAGATCACCTGGCGGATGACCGACGCCGAGATCGCAGCCACCATCCGCCGATTCCTCGCCCTCCCGACCCAGCGTTTGTGAGTTGCGGCCCCTATGCGGGGCGCCAGTCATCAGACGCCTTGATCACGCAGATGCGCTTGACGACTCCGGCCCCTATGCGGGGCGCCAGTCATCAAACGCCGGGATGGGGGACGGGGAGGGGGCTACCGTGGCTGGGGTGAGTGGTCAGCAGTTTCGAGCGGGTGTGGTGATCGTGGTTCGCCACCCGGATATGAGACAGATCATGGCGTTCGAGCGCGCCGATGTGGCTGGAACCTGGCAACTGCCCCAGGGCGGGCTCGAACAGGGTGAGGAGCCGATCAGCGCTGCGTGGCGCGAGCTGAAGGAGGAAACGGGCCTGGGGGAGGCGGAGGTGGTCGCCCGCGTCGAGTATCCCGAATGGGTCGCCTACGAATGGCCCGACGACGTGATCCGCGACCACGGTCGCGATGGCCGCCGCCGCGGTCAGGTGCAGAAGTGGTTCCTGTTCGATGCGTTGCACGAGGACATCACTCCCAATCCCGACGGCAGCGAGTTCGTCGGCTGGCGCTGGGTGGCCCCCGATTGGATGGTGGCCAACGTCGTCGAATGGCGCCGCGCCGCGTACCAGCGAGTGCTGGGAACGCTATGAGCGATCTGTTCACTGCGGCCGCAGAGCAGCACCTCCGTAGCCATGCGCCATTGGCCGCTCGCCTGCGACCGCGTACGCTCGACGACGTTGTGGGTCAGGAGCACCTGGTCGGCCCCGGCAAGCCACTGCGCCGCCTGGTCGAGCAGGATCGCCTCACGAGCGCGATCTTCTGGGGTCCGCCCGGAACCGGCAAGACCACGTTGGCCCTTGCCGTTGCCGGCAGCACCAAGCGTGTCTTCGAGCAGATGAGCGCCGTGAACGCCGGGATCAAAGACGTGCGTGAAGTGATCGAGCGAGCTCGCCAGCGCATCGGCGAGCACGGTAGGGGCACGATTCTCTTCCTCGACGAGATCCACCGCTTCAACAAGGCTCAGCAGGACGGCCTGCTGCCGGCGGTGGAAGACGGCACGCTGACCATGATCGGGGCCACGACCGAGAACCCGTTCTTCGAGGTGAACCCGCCGCTGCGTAGCCGCAGCACGCTGTTCCGGCTGGAACCACTGAGCCGTGAGGCGATCGAAGTGCTGGTACGACGGGGTCTGCAGGCCGAGGCGACGACTGCAACCGACGCCGCAATCGAACATCTCGTCGACCGGGCCGGAGGAGATGGACGACAGGTCCTGACGGCACTGGAGGTGGCGTGCGCTCTCGCCGATCCTTATCCGGTCGAACTCAGTCACGTCGAGGCAGCACTGGGCACCAGTGCGTTGCGCTACGGCCGCGACGATCACTACGACGTCATCAGCGCCTTCATCAAGAGCATGCGCGGCAGCGACCCGCAGGCGGCCGTCTACTACCTTGCCAGGATGTTGGAGGCGGGCGAGGACGCTCGTTTCATCGCGCGCCGGATGGTCATCTTCGCCAGCGAAGACATCGGCATGGCCGATCCACAGGCCTTGCTGGTCGCGGTGGCCGCAGCGCAAGCCGTCGAGCATGTCGGGTTGCCCGAGGCGCAGCTGAACCTCAGCCAGGCTGCAGTTCACCTAGCGACCGCGCCGAAGAGCAACAGCTCGGCACTGGCTATCTGGAATGCGCGAGGCGATGTCCAGAACGGGGCGGTGGGTGAGGTGCCGCCGCATCTGCGTGACGCGCACTACAAAGGCGCCCAATCACTGGGTCATGGGGTCGGCTACGACTACCCTCATGACCATCCGCAGGGTTGGGTCGATCAGCAGTATCTGCCGGACGAGCTGCGCGACAAGCAGTACTACACACCGAGCGAACACGGAGCAGAGGCAGACGTGGCGAGGCGAATGGACGAACGCAAATGACCGCAGGCGAACTTGCCGTTGTGCTGGCAGCGGTGCTGTGCTGCATCGGCTTCACCGCGCTGATCGTGGTGTTGCTGCGCGTCCTCGACGCGATGCGATCGCTGCGCAACGAGGTCATTTCGTTGCGTCAAGAGACCGGCCCACTGCTGGCCGAGCTGCGTGCCTCGACCGACGACGCCAGGTACGCAATCGCCGAGGCTCGTGAGGACCTCGACCGGTTCGATCGGGTGCTGGGTTCGGCCGAGGCCATCAGCGGAGCAGTCGCCGGTGGAAGCAGAGTCGCGCGTGCAGCGCTCAGCGCTCCGATGATCAAGACGGCGGCGCTGGCTACAGGAACATCGCGGGCGGTGCGCCGTCTGCGTCGCAAGGAACGGAGATCGGCATGATCAAGCGAATGACCTGGTTCGTTGGTGGCGCTGTCGCCGGTGTTGCCGGCGTTGGTGTGGCGAAACGGAAGATGAAGCAGGCCGCGACACATTTGACTCCGAAGCACGTCGTGCATGGCGTGACGGGTCGCGTGCGCGATGCGTTCTCGGAAGGGCGCAGAGCGATGCATGCGAAGGAGATCGAGCTGCGAGCGCGGCTCGACGGCCGTGCGACGACGCTTGCCGATGACCTCGACGACGGTGACGAAGTGCTGGTTGACGGACGGCCGGTCGAGCCCGGTCAGGTGATCGTGCTGAAGCAGGTTCGCGATCGCGGTGACGATCGCCGTCGTCGCCGCGCATGACTGAGCAACTCGTCGCCGACCTCGGCGCGGCGCTGTCGCCGGATCGAGTACGTGTCGGCGAGACAGAACTGGCGCTCTACAAGCGCGATGCATCGAACCTCGAGGGCCATGCAGGTGTGGTGTGTTTCCCCACAACCACCGACGAGGTTCAGGCCTGCGTGCAGATCGCTGTTCGCCACGGCCGACCGTTCGTCGCACGCGGCGCGGGTACGGGACTCGCCGGTGGGGCGACGCCGCTCGACGATGCGATCATGGTCGTCACCACAAAGATGAACCGAGTGCTGTCGGTTGATCCCGTCAATCGTCTGGCGTGGGTAGAGCCCGGCGTGTTGAACCTCGATCTCACTCGGGCGGTGACGGTTCACGGTCTGCACTTCGCTCCTGATCCGAGCAGCCAGCAGAGCTGTTCGATAGGCGGCAATGTGGCCAACAACTCTGGTGGCCCACATTGCCTCGCCGACGGCGTGACCACGGCCCACGTGCTGGGATTGGAGGTCGTGCTGCCCGATGGCGAGATCGTGCAGTTGGGCGGTGAAGAGGCCGAGCCGGCGGGCTACGACCTGCGTGGCGCGTTCGTGGGTAGCGAGGGCATGTGTGGCATCGCCACCAAGGTCTGCGTGCGACTGACGCAGAACCCTCCGGCCGTCCGCACGATGCTGATGGACTTCAGCAGCGTCGAAGCCGGCGCGCAGACGGTGAGCGCGATCATCGCCGCAGGAATGGTGCCAGCGGCGCTGGAGATGATGGACCAACTGTGCACCCGTGCAGTGGAGGAGTACATCCATGCCGGGTTGCCGACCGACGCCGCAGCGATTCTGTTGGTCGAGGTCGCCGGCCTGCCCAATGGGCTCGAGGCCGACGTGCAGCGGATCGTTGACATCGCCAAGGCACACGGTGCCGGCACGGTTCGAATTGCCCAGGATGAGGCCGAGCGGGCGTTGCTGTGGAAGGGGCGCAAGAACGCCTTCGGCGCCATTGCCCGGATCAAACCCAACTACTACCTGCACGACACGGTGGTGCCGCGACGACGGCTGCCCGACGTGCTGAAGCAGGTCTACGAGATCGTCGAACGTCATCAGCTCCTGGCCATGAACGTGTTCCATGCCGGTGATGGAAATCTGCACCCGCTCCTGGTGTTCGACAAACGCGAACCCGGAGTGATGGATCGTGTGCATGCCGCCGGCGAGGAGATCGTTCGCGTTTCGGTGGCGGCCGGTGGCGTGTTGTCGGGCGAGCACGGAATCGGTCTGGAAAAGCGCGACTTCATGCCGTTGATGTTCAGCCCGGTCGATCTCGATGCCCAGGCCCGTTTGCGACGATCGTTCGACACCACCGGCCTCGCCAACCCCAACAAGGTGCTGCCTTCCCCGGCGTCGTGTGGCGACTTGCAGCATGTACCGGAGGGCGCGTGGATCTGACCGCGTTCGCCGACGAAGTCGGCACAACGGGACCGGTGACCATCACCGGGCTCGGTAAGCGCGGCGGCCCGGTCGCCGGCGTGCGAGCGGTGCGGCCACCATCGGGCATCGAGTGGATCCAGGCCGATGAGATGACGCTTCGCTGTGGCGCGGGAACACCGGTCGACGACGTCGATGCCGCGCTCGTCGAGGTCGGGCAATGTGTCGCCCTGCCTCCTGGTGGCACGGTCGGTGGTGCTCTGTCGGTTGGCCACAGCGGTTTGCGCCGGCTGGGCTACGGACCCGTGCGCGACGTGTTGTTGCAGGCCTGCTACGTGTCCGACGGTGGTGAGGTCGTGCAGGCCGGTGGACCCACGGTGAAGAACGTCAGCGGTTTCGATCTGTGTCGGTTGCTGGTCGGAGCCCGCGGCACGTTGGGTTTCCTCGGCGACGTGATCATCCGCACTCGTCCGCGCCCGCTGCATTCGCAATGGTTCACGGTCGATGCCGAGGACCCATTTCCCACGTTCGCTCGTCTCTATCGACCAGCGTCGGTGTTGTGGAACGGTGCCCGACTCTGGGCGCTCCTGGAGGGTCATCCTGCCGATGTCACCGCCCAGGCAGCCGGGAGTTCGCTGACGGCCTGTGACGGCCCTCCAGCGCTGCCCACGGGCAGCCGGCGGATCGTTCCTCCTGCGTCGATCGGGTCGCTGAGCGGTGACTTTGTGGCCGAGGTCGGCGTGGGGGTCGTTCACCATGCCGAGGTACTGCCAGTCACCGAGCGTCGCGAATCGTCAGTGACGAAACTCACGAGGCGGATCAAGGCCGAATTCGATCCGAGTGGACGGCTCAATCCCGGTGTCAGCCTCGGCTGAGCTGCCGTTCGTCGCAGCACCGCCAGGCACGCTCGAGTCGCTCACTCGGTCGGCCGAGCATGCTGCCATTCATTGGGGATTCGGCGAACCGCAATTGCTTCGCCTGGGAATGAATGGGATCTTCACGGCCGGCGAGGGTGTGCTGTTGCGGATCAGTCGTCCCACTGCTCCGGCGTCGCAGGCGATCTGGCTGGCGAGCGTGCTGACCCGGCACGGGCTACGCGTCCCCACCTATCTGCGCGACGAGCCGCTGGTACATGAGGATCACGCCGTGTTTGCCATCGGCGTGGTGGAGGAGAGCGGCCCCATTGACTGGCGCGCAGTCGGTGAGATGATTGCCCTGTTGCATCGCATCGATCGCGGCGAGGTTTCGTCGGGCTATCCCGTCCCGTTCTGCGGTGATTTCCCGTGGTGGGACTTCGCATCGCTGATCGGCGAGGTCGGTGCCGACCTCGACACGAGGTCACGAACTGCCATTGCTGCCGCAATCGAGCGCGGGCTGCCATTGCTGAACGAGCAACGAACTCGCGCTTCGGTCGTCTGCCATGGCGATGTGCACCCGGGCAACGTGATCCAATCCGCCGATGGACCCGTGATGCTCGACTGGGATCTGTTGTGCTTCGGGCCGGTTGCGTGGGATCACGCTCCGATGTTGACGTGGACGAAGCGGTGGGGCGGTGAGCCCGGAACGTATGAAGCCTTCGCTGAGGGCTATGGACGGTCGCTGCGAAGTGATCCCGTCGCCGAGGCGATCGCCGAGCTTCGGTTGGTCGCAGCCACACTGATGCGTTTGCGCGCGGCGCGATCGAATCCAGCGGCGGCGACCGAGGCCGAGTTGCGGCTGCGATATTGGCGCGGTGAGTCCGATGCTCCGCAATGGCACGCCCAATAGTCAGCGAGGCTGGTCCACGGGGCAGTAATAACACGGCCGACCGCCGAGATCGACCGTGAGTATGGGAGAACCGCAGCGAAGGCACAGGTCGCGGTGGTAGACGTAGGTCGTGTCGCCGCGACGGGTGATGCCTGTCGGAACATCGAACAGGTCGCGGTCGAGCGTGACGATCCGGTCGGCGGCCACTCCCTGTTGCAGCATCTGCACGATCGTGGCCCAGAGGCCCTCGAAGTCGGCAGGCGTGATCTGGTTCCCTGGCCGCCTGGGACTGATGGCATTGACGAAGAGCGCCTCGGCTCGGTAGACGTTTCCGATGCCGCTGATCACCTTCTGGTCGAGCAACAACTGCCCGATTGGGGCAACGCGCCGGACGATTGCCTCGTACACCTTCGAAGGGTCGGCGTCGGCCCGCAGCGGATCAGGCCCCAGCCGGCGCACGATGCGGTCGCGGTCGTCAACGGTGCCGAGCGTACAGTCCGTCGGGCCGATGAGATCGATGGTCGTTGTTGCCACGGCCAACCGCATCCGAGTCGTGTGCGCCTCGAGCGGACCGGGACCACGGTAGACACGGAACCTGCCGAACAGGCCAAGGTGCACATGGCCGACCAGGCCATTGCCCCAGAAGTAGAAGAGGTGCTTGCCATACGCTTCCAAGCGCTTCAACCGGGCTCCATCGACGAGCACCGCGTCGGCGGCGAAGCGACCTTGCGGTGAGGTCACTGCGACGTGCTTGCCGCGCAAGACCTTGGAGTGATCGAGCGCAATTCGGTGAATGGTGTGACCCTCAGGCATGCTGGCTGCGACGTTACGGGTACGTTGGGAGCATCGTGAAACTTCACCTCGACGACAACGATTTGGGCACATGCGTGAGTTGCGGGCTGTGCTTGCCGCATTGCCCAACCTTTCGCGTCACCGGCGAAGAGGCGCTGTCGCCGCGCGGCCGAATCTCGGCGATGCGAGCGGTTCATTTCGACGATGCCGAGGTCAGCAATGACTTCGTGCATTTCATGGAGACGTGTGTGCAGTGCCGGGGATGCGAGCCGGCCTGCCCCAGCGGTGTTCCGTTCGGGCAGCTCATGGAGGGCACTCGCGAGACGTTGGCAGCCAAGAAGCGGCTGACTCCGTGGTGGCAGCGAGTCGGATATCGCGCGCTGGGCCACCATCGCCTTCTGCTCGTCGGTTCGACGCTGCTCGCAGTCGCCCAACGGATGCGGCTGGTGCCGAAACGTTTGGGGTTGCCGAGCTTGGCAGTGCGGCGCGGCCCGGCGCCTGCATCGACCGGCGACGAGACCTGGTTGTTCACCGGTTGCGTCATGGATGCCTGGCAGCGCGACACCCATCGAAACACCGCCAAGGTGTTGACGGCGGTCGGGGCCACCCATCAGCCACCAAGAGCTGGCGGCGCGTGTTGTGGGGCTCTGCACATTCATGCCGGGTTGACCGATGAGGCCAAGGCCTTGGCGGGGCGAGTCATGCGGTCGATGCCGGGAGACGCCCCCATCGTGGTCAATTCGGCGGGCTGCGGTGCGGCGCTCAAGGACTACGGACATCTGCTGGGCACAACCGAGGCCCGAGCGTTCAGCGATCGCGTGCGCGATGCCAGCGAGTTCGTCGCGCCGCTCGTCGATCGTTTGGTGGTGAGACGACGCCTCGGGCCTGTGACCATTCAGGACCCGTGCCATCTCCGTCACGTTCAGCGCGCCCACCTTCCGGTTCGCACAGTGCTGGCAGCCGTTGCCGACATCGTCGAACTCGACGACGAGGGCCTGTGCTGCGGGGCCGGTGGGGCGTACTCGACCTTGCAGCCCGAACTGGCCGGCCAGATTCGCGATCGCAAGCTGGCGGCCATCGAGCGCGCCGGACCGCAGGTTGTCGCCAGCGCCAATCCGGGCTGTGCGTTCCATCTCGCTGCCGCCGGGGTCACGGTGAAACATCCGATGGATCTCGTCGCTGAGGCCTTGTGAGCGGCCGCTACGACGATCTGGTGGATCGCCTGCAGGTGGTGGCCGACGATCTCGACCAGGTCAGCTTTGATCAGCTACGCGAGGCCAGCGCCGAGGGTCAGGCACGCCCGCCCGACGACAAACGCCTGACCCAGGCTCGTCGAGCCGTCGAGAAAGCGATCCACCTGCTGCGCGGCAGCTCACACATCGACGAATGAGTTGACGGTGTCGAGCAGTTCGCGCAATGCGCCGCTGCTGTGGTTTGCGAACGTGAAGCTGATCCGTGCCAGGTCGAGTTTGTCGTGCTCGCGGCGTTCAGGCTCGAAGGGCGTGGCCCGCGTGATCCCGCCGTCGGTGCAGAACTGCCTGAATCGATCGTTGAGCATGGCCAGCTGCGAGCCGGTCGGGGCTTGCTTCAGACGCATCACCGCCGTCTGGCCGACGTAGCGAATGGAGTCGTAGTTCCTGTAGAAGCCGAGCACCTCGTCGACGGCTGCCTGACAATCGTCGGTGACGAGATACAGCTCGGTGTCGGCGGCGGCCACGAGCCCGCGCTCGACCAACTGCCGACCGACGAAATCGTGCACGGTCTCCCAGTACGGATCACCCGGTGTATCGAGGAAGACGATCGGCACTGGCAAGCCCTTGCCGGTTTGGGTCAGGGTCAGCAACTCGAAGGTCTCGTCGAGAGTGCCGAACCCGCCAGGCAGGCAGACGAAGCCCTTGCTCTCCTTGATCAGCATCAGCTTGCGGGTGAAGAAGTACTTCATGCTCACGTACTTCACATCGCCGGCGATCACGGGGTTGGCACCCTGTTCGAACGGCAGTCTGATCGACACGCCGATCGACTTGTCGCGCCCGGCACCCTCCATGCCGGCCTGCATGATCCCCGGCCCAGCGCCGGTCACCACCATCCAGCCCGCATCGGCGAGCCGCGTGGCGACGTCGCGAGCGTGCATGTACAGCGGATCGGCCATCTGCGTTCTGGCCGAGCCGAAGATCGTCACCTTCGGGATGTCGCGGAACGGCGCGAACATCTTGAAGGCTTCACGCATCTCCTCCAACGCCGCGCTGGCGATCTTCAGGTCGAGCAGGCTCGGATGGTCGTTGAGGAGCTCGAACGCCGATTCGACCAACTGCTGGGCGAGGCGGCGATTGCGACCGAGGTCCATTTCATCGAGCAGTTTGTCGATAGGCGAATCGTTCACGCTCGTAATTCAGTGGCCTTGGTCTCGAGGGCGCCGAGCAGTTCGTCGAAGCTCTTCTGGAAACTGGCAACCCCGTCGCGCTCGAGCTTGTCGGCAACATCGTCGAGATCGACACCAACGCCGGACAAGTCACGCCACGCGGCCCTGGCCTCGTCGAGATCGGCGTCGACTCGCCGGACGAGGTGCCCGTGGTCGGCGAACGCCTCGATCGTCGCATCGGGCAAGGTGTTGACGGTGTCGGGACCGATCAGCTCGTCGACGTACATGGTGTCGCAATACGCCGGGTTCTTGGTCGACGTGCTCGCCCAAAGTGGTCGCTGCACCACAGCCCCCTTGGCGGCGAGCGCTTCCCACCGCGATCCGCTGAAGGCCTTCTGGAAGAGTTGATACGCCAACTTGCCTTGGGCGACTGCCCCCTTGCCGCGCAACGCCAGGGCATCGGGTGAGCCGATGGTGTCGAGGCGTTGGTCGATCTCGGTGTCGACACGGCTGATGAAGAAGCTGGCGACACTGGCGACCTTCGACAAGTCGGCGGCTGGTTGCAGGGCGTACAACTCTAGACCTCGTATGTAGGCTTCAATGACGTCCTGGTAGCGGTCAAGACTAAAGATCAAGGTGACGTTGATGCTTCGCCCTTCGGCCACCATTGCCTGAATGGCGCTGACGCCCTCGGCGGTCGCCGGGATCTTGACCATGAGATTGGGGCGTCGAATCTGTTCGTGCAGGTGGCGGGCGGCCATCTCCGTGGCAGGTCCGTCGTGCGCCAGCCCCGGATCGACTTCGACGCTGACGTAGCCATCGGCGCCGTGACTGTCGTGGTACAGCTCGGCAAAGACCTCGAGGGCCCCGTGGATGTCGGCCAGCACCATCGCCCAATAGTTCTCGATGACCGGGTTCTCGGCAGCGGCCAGCGTGCGGAACTGCTCGTCGTAGTCGGGAGAGCCTTGGATTGCTTTCTGAAAAATGGTGGGATTGCTGGTGAGGCCGCGAATGCCCTTGTCGACGAGGTGGCTGAGCTGACCCGAGGTGATGTAGCCACGTTTCAGGTTGTCGAGCCACGGGCTTTGCCCGAACTCGTGATACAGGTGGGCGAGACGATCCATGATTACCCCTTTGACTGTGCCAGTCGGGTGGCAGCGGCCACGACGTTGGCGACGTTGATTCCCAACTTCTCCATCACCACATTCCCGGGAGCGCTGGAACCGAAACGGTCGATACCGATCGACTCGTCGGCGTAGCGCTCCCAGCCGAAGGTGACAGCGGCCTCGACCGACAAGACGGGCAGCTCTGCCGGTAGGACGTCGTCTTGGTAGCTGGCGCTCTGTGACGCGAAACGGTCCCACGACGGCATGCTGACGACCGTGGCGCGGACACCTGCCGATGCCAGTTGTTCGGCGGCCTCGACGCACAGTGAGACTTCGCTGCCGGTGCCGACCAGCACCACCTGTGGGTGTTCGGCCTGGCGAACCACGGCGGCGCCTTTGTCGACCGCCGAGCCGTCGGTGCACACGGTGACCGTCTGACGGCTGAGTACCAGTGCTGTGGGGCCGTCGTGAGCCACGGCTGCCTTCCAAGCTGCGACGGTCTCGTTGGCGTCGGCAGGACGGATGACCTGCAGACCCGGTATGGCTCGCAACGTGGCGATGTGCTCGATCGGTTGGTGAGTCGGGCCGTCCTCGCCGACACCGACCGAGTCGTGGGTCCACACGAAGACGACCTTCGCGCTGCTGAGTGCGGCGAGGCGAACGGCTGGACGCATGTAGTCGAGGAAGACGAAGAACGTGCCGCCGGCAGGAATGACGCCGCCATGCATGGCCATACCGACCATCGCCGACCCCATGGCGTGCTCGCGGATGCCGTAGTACATCTGTCGGCCGCCCGGGTGATCGTACGACTGAGCTTGCTGTGCAGTGAGCTTGGTGCCGGTGTTGCCCGTGAGGTCGGCGGCGCCCGCCAGCAGGCCAGGCACCCCGTCGAGTGAAGCATTGAACGCCTTCTCGATGGCCACGCGTGTTGCAATCTTGTCGCCCTGCTCGAAAGTGGGCAGATTGGACTCCCAGCCAGCGATGCCCGTTGCGTCCCAACAGGCCTGCCACGCGGTCTCGTCGAGCGAGGAAGCAGCCTTGCGCTTCGACCATGCGTCGAATGCGTTGCTGCCGCGCTCCGAGCAATGGTCGCGATACGCCGCAACCAGATCAACCGGCGCCCAGTAGGGCTCGTCGGGGATACCCATGACCGACTTCGTCCGGCTGACCTGCTCGACCGTGAACGGGTTGCCATGTGCTTCGTGATGATCTGTCAGGTCCGGGCTGGGCGCGGCAATGTGGCTGCGCAAGATGAGCAGCGAGGGCCGATCGTCGACGGCCTTGGCTGTAAGGAGCGCTGCCTCGAGCGCGTCGCAATCGTCGGCCATCTCGCCGAGGTGAACGACGTTCCACCCGTATGCCTCAAAGCGCCTGCCGACGTCGTCGCTGTATGCCAGCGACGTATCGCCGTCGATGGTGATGTGGTTGTCGTCGTAGATGCAGATCAAGTTGCCGAGGCGTTGGTGTCCGGCGAGCGAGGCGGCCTCGTGGCTGACGCCCTCCTCGAAGCAGCCGTCGCCGGCGACCACGAAGGTGTGATGGTTGATCACGTCGTCACCGAACTGCGTGCGCAGCCGACGCTCGGCGATGGCCATGCCAACAGCGTTGGCGAACCCTTGACCAAGGGGTCCGGTGGTGACTTCGACGCCGGTCGTGTGACGTGCCTCGGGGTGACCCGGGGTCAGCGATTCCCACTGCCGAAAACCTTTGATGTCGTCGAGTTCGAGGCCGTAGCCGGCGAGGTACAACATCGAGTACTGCAGGATCGACGCGTGGCCATTCGACAAGATGAATCGGTCGCGGTCGGGCCAGTGTGGGTTGGCAGGATCGTGGCGCAGCACTCGGCTGTACAGCACGTGAGCCAAGGGAGCGAGCGCCATAGCGGTGCCCTGGTGCCCACTCTTGGCATACAACGGTGCGTCCATGGCCAAGCCACGGATCAATGAGATGGCTGCGACTTGTTGCTCGTTGGTCAGCGTCGTTGGCACGATGCCGACTGTATCCGCGGTCAGGCCACAGGGGGCAGGAGAGTAAACGGCACGAGGTGCCAGGGGCCCTTGTCGATGCGGCAGTGAGCGAAGATCTGGCCGTAATCGGTGAACTCCAATTCGCCTTTCACCAGGCGGTATGTGAACTTGCCGGGATCGACAGTGAACGGGCTGACGTTGCGGGCGATCTGCTCGTCGTCCCCCGCCATGCCCTTGCGGAACACCACTTCGAACACACCGTTGCCGGCCTCGGTTGGCGTGCAATAGATCAATGCTACGAGATGTGGTGAGAGCGTGACTGGTGCCTCGGATGGTGCAGCCATCGAGAACATCGCCCCTGTGAGGTCGATGCGCGTCGACGGCCCAGGGGCTTGGCGCATCTCGAAATTTTCGACGAACAGTGCTGACACGATCTGCATGGCGGCGAGGGTAGCGTCGCGCTCTATGGGGTACACCGCAGCACCCGATGGTTGGTGGCAGAGTTTCATTTCGGCCGTACCCGCCCGCACTGCCAAACTCGCTGTCAGCCGGCTCGATGGCAGCCCGCACATCGCCCCAGTCTGGGTTGATCTCGATGGTGGCGAGATTGTGTTCATGACGTCTGCCGACACGATCAAAGGTAGGTCGATCCTTCGCGACGGACGGGTTGCTTTGTGCTTCGACGACGAGCGACCCCCGTTCTCGTTCGTCACGGTCGTTGGTACGACGTCGACATCGACCGATCCGGCCGAACTGCTGCACTGGGCGACACGGATCGCCGGCCGCTACATGGGGAGCGAGTTGGCCGAGCAGTACGGTCGACGCAACGCGGTACCTCCGGAGATGGTGGTTCGAGTCACACCCACCACTGTGATCGCCAAGCAGGACATAGCCGACTGATCAGTCAAGTGTGGTACACAGGTCGCCGCGCCGATGGCGCACGTGAGAAAGGAAGCATCATGGGTCTGCTTGACAAATTGAAGGGGATGTTCAGCGGCAAGAAAGGTGCTGAAACCAAAGCACAGGCGCAACAGGTCGCCCAGAAGGTTGATGACCAGGCAGCGAAGTTGGCCGAGAAGGATGGAGTCGTCGGCGACGTCGCCGAGAAGGCACACGAGGTGCTCGACAAGATCGACGGCGACTAGATCTCGAGGCCGTTGACGGGCTCGCCGGCCACCCAGACCGCGGTGACAGTGCCCGCCCCCGACATGCCGACCAGGTCGGCTCGCTTGCCGATCTCGATCGTTCCTCGATCGTCCAAGCCCAGCAGTCGTGCCGGGTTCGCGCTGGCTGCCGTCAACGCGGTCTCCAGCGCGACGCCGGCAGCCACGCTCGTTCGAATCGCGGCGTCCATGGTCAGCGCGCTCCCGGCGAGAGTTCCATCGGGCAGTCGCGGCGCTCCGTCGAACACTTCGAACCCAATCGGACCGATCCCACCTCGTCGCCATGCCACGGAATCGGTGACCAACACCACACGGTCTGGGCCGAGGACCTGGAACGCCAGGCGCACCATGCGCGGATGTACGTGCACGCCATCGGCGATGATCGACGCACACATCGTTGGGTGCGTGAGGACCCAGGCGACAACGCCGGGCGCTCTGTGGTGCAGGCCGCTCATGCCGTTGAACAGGTGAGTCACCATGCTGGCCCCGTGCACGACAGCCCGATCGAGGTCGTGGTCGCCGGCGGCGGTGTGACCGAGCGACACCAAGACGCCCCGCCGCACGAGCCACTCGATCGCCGCCCCAGCGAGGCGCTGTTCGGCGCCGAGGGTGACCATGGCCACGTTCGTCGGCAGGTCCTCGATCCAGGCGAGGTCGATGTCGACGATCAGGTCACGCGGGTGGGCTCCGGGTGCTGCTCCTAGGAACGGCCCCTCGAGGTGAGCTCCGGCGATCACCGGTCGCGTCGGGTTGACACGTTTCATCGCCTCGGCAATGCGATGCAATGGTGCGGCGTATCGATCAAGAGGCATCGTCACGAGCGTCGGGCACCACGTGGTCACCCCCTGAGCGATCAGCAACTGGTCGAGTCGGTCCCAGTCGTCGCCGGCGGCGGTCGCTACATCGATGTCGTCTATCCCATTGACCTGCAGGTCAACGAAACCTGCTGTCAGGAGATCGACATCGACAGATCCGGCGAAGGGCTCGACTGCCACGATGCACCCGTCGTCGACGTCGATCCGCGATCGCCCGAGCCAGTGGTGCCCGGTCCAAACACGTGCGGCGCGAACAGCGGTCAGGCCGGCACCCTCTTGGCCGACACGAGGTGCAATTCGGTCAGTCGAACCTTGGCGAGACGACACAACATCAACGCCCGGATCACCCACCACCCGGGGTCGATCTCAAACCAGCGATGAGACAGTCGCGCCGACGTCGGCGCGGCGTGATGGTTGTTGTGCAGCCCCTCACCGGCGGTGATCAGCGCCAGCCACTGAAGGTTGCCCGCCCCGTTCGGATAGGGGCGTCGGCCGAAGTGGTGGGCGACCGCGTTGACTGCAGCCGAGCCACCGAGATACAGGTTGACGTGCACGAAGGCTGCCAACAGGCCGATCAGTGGCCCAAAGATGAACACAAGAATGCCGATGCCGATGCCGAGTCCGATCAGGGCGTGATCGTAGAACCAGCGATCAGCGCGTGTCGTCGGCACGTCCCGCGAATAGCGGCTCATCGTGTCCGCGTTGCGAGCCTCGCGCCGATAGAGCGCGACATTGGTGCGCTGCACCTTGAACCAGCCAAGCAGCACGGGGGAGTGGGGGTCGCCCTCGACGTCGGTGAACGCGTGATGTTTGCGGTGCACTGCAACCCACTGGCGCGGGCGAATGCCCGTGGTGATCCACACCAGGAAGCGAAAAGCTTCGGTCACGGGGCGTTTGAACGTGACCGCGTGGTGGGCGAGGCCGCGGTGCAAGTACACCGTCGAGGCCACAAAGGCGACGCACGACACGCCGAAACCGATCAGCAGAACCAGGGCGACGACCCGCAGCATGCGGAGAGTTTATCAGACCTACCTACTGGTCGGTAGGCCAGCAGGAAAGCGGGTTACACTGCCTGCATGGTGGTACACGCGGGCGAACACCTGTCGACCCGCGATCTGATCATCAATGAAGCGCTGCAGTGCTTTGCCGAATCCGGCTACGACGGCACGTCACTGAATGACATCGCCGCTGGTGTCGGTATTCGCCGTCCCAGCCTGCTGCACCATTTTCCGTCGAAGGAAGCGCTGTACCACGAGGTGTTCGAGCGGCTGCTCAGCGACTGGTTCGAGCGCCTTGCCGAAGCGATCGCCAGCCCGGAGCGCGGCTGGGCGAAGGTCGAGAGTGTGATCGGCGCAGGTTTCGATTTCTTTGCCGACAATCACGGCTACGTGCGTCTGATGCGTCGCGAGGCACTCGACGGCGGCGCTCACCTCGGCATCGATCTCGCTGCCGTGTTGCGGCCGATGTGGGACCGAAGCGTCGCCTACTTTCGCAACGAAATGGAAGCCGGCGTCTTCCGTCAACACGATCCTGAGCAACTGTTGCTCACCGGCTACGGCGCGTTGTTGAGCTACTTCTCCGACTCGCCATTTCTCGGTGGCTTGCTCGACGAGGATCCGTTGGCGCCCGATGCGCTGCTTCGTCGACGTGATCACATCACAGCGTTCTTCCGCACCGCGCTGGTGCCGTGAACTGAACGGCGAGAAGCCAGCAGACACACAAGCCGCTCGCCTAGCCTGCAGACAGTGAGCGGATTGGGGACTTTGTCGGAGGCGGCATCGAAGGCGTTGCTCCGAACATACGGCGTCCCGATGGCAGATGAGCGCGAAGTCGGCACGTCGCAGGCCGCCGCTCTGGCCGCCGAGGCGCTCGGTTTTCCCGTGGCTGTCAAGTTGTGCGGTGCCGCGATCGCCCACAAGACCGAGCGTGGATTGGTCAGGTTGCGGCTCGGCGACGAGCTGGCAGTACGAATCGCCGCGGACGAGTTGTTGGCCAAGGCGAACGCCGCAGACGGTGAGGTGACACTGTTGGTCGCGCCGATGATCGCCGGCAATCGCGAGCTGATCGCCGGAGTGGTACGAGACCCACAGTTCGGGGCAAACGTCATGCTCGGCGTCGGTGGCGTCATCGCCGAGGCCATCGCCGATGTGCAGTTTCGACCGGTACCGCTCAGCGAGATCGATGCCTCGGAGATGATCGAGGGTTTGGCGACGCAAAGATTGCTCGGCGAGTTCCGGGGGGACGCGGCGGTCGATCGGAAGCGGTTGCAGGCGGTGCTTCTCGGCTTGTCAGCCTTGGCCGAGGCGCGGCGCGACGTGATCAGCGTCGATGTCAATCCACTGATCGTCACGAAGGACGGGACGCCGATTGCAGTCGATGCCCTGATCGAACTTGGCGATACATGCACGGAGAGCACCCATCATCGCGGCCGACCCACCGATGCGCAGTTCCGTGCCCTGTTCGATCCCAAGGGTGTGCTGGTGGCCGGAGCCAGCACCCATCCCGGGAAATTCGGTTTTGTCAGCCTGCACAACATCCTTGCCGGCGGCTACCGCGGTTCGGTGTTCG
>JANPBZ010000118.1:0-3438 GCA_031430695.1 Ilumatobacteraceae bacterium | reverse complement strand
GGTGCGTTGGTCGGCTGCACTGTCGAGGCCGACCTCGTTCAGGACCTCATCGACGCGGCGGGCGGGTATCGAGGCGAGCGCTGCGGCGGCAGCGAGGTGGTTGCGGGCAGTCCGCCCTGGGTGCATCGAGCGGGCGTCGAGCACGGTGCCCACAACGCGTGCCGGGTGCAGCATGCGGGAGTAGCGGACGCCGCGATATGTGGTGTCGCCGCGGTCAGGTCGGGTGAGCCCGACCATCATCCGCATGGTCGTGGATTTGCCGGCGCCGTTGGGTCCGACGAAGCCGGTGACTCGGCCGGCGGCGACGTCGAAACTGAGGTCGTCGACGGCGGTGCGCTGGCCGTACTGCTTGGTGAGAGATGAGACGGTGATCATGAGTGGTTGCTCGTTTCGTTCGGGGTTGATGGGTGGGTGACGGTTTGATGAGTTGGTGTGATCGGGCCGATTGAGATGAGCTCGGTATTGATAGAGGTGAGGTGGGCGACGATGCCGTGGAGGTGCGCGGCATCGCGGACTTCACCGGTCAGCCGAGTGACGCCTTCGATGCTGTGATCGATGGCGAACTCGTCGAGCAGCGGCCGCAGGAAGCGAGAGGTAGCACGCCCTTTGATGACGATCTCGTAGGTGGTCGGTGTGGTCATGAAGCCACCATCGACGATTCAACGAAGGTACGCCTCGCCTGATCGCGAATCTCACCCGGGTGAGATTCGTGGCACGATGACGCAGGCCCATCTCACTCACGCGGCTGAAGTTTGAAGGTACGGTCCGCGAATGAACGGCGATCATGAGTTGGGAGTGGCGGCGACCAAGCTCCGTCCTCCGGCGTCGCCGACTCGCCTGGTCCAGCGTCCCCGGCTGGGCGACATCCTGAATGACGGAATCGCCAAGGCGGTTCCTCTGCTGCTCGTGAGCGCACCGGCGGGCTCGGGGAAGTCGACACTGGTCGCCGCATGGGCACTGGAGGCGGACCGGCCTGTCGCCTGGTTGCAGGTCGAAGCAAGCGATTCGGATCCTGCGAGTTTCTGGTCGTCGCTCGTCGCTGCGATCGGTCGATGCCGTCCCGAGGTCGCGACGGTCGTCGGGCCACTGGTGATCGGCGCGCAGGGCGACGCTCGCGTCGTCGTGCCCGCGATCGTCAACGCCGTCGTCGATTTCAGTGAGCCACAGGTCGTCGTCATCGACGACTACCACTTGATCGACGACGACAGTGTGCACCGCGGCCTGGAACGGCTCCTCGACCTGTGCCCGCCGCAGCTGACTGTCGTCGTGTCGACCCGGGTAGATCCACCGTTTCGTCTCGGGCGGATGCGTGTCCGCAACCGGCTTGGCGAGGTTCGCGCCGAACATCTCCGTTTCGCGACCGACGAAGCCACGGCTCTGCTCGGATCGGCCGGCGACGCGCTGTCGCCGCAACGACTTGACGATCTGTGTTCGCGAACCGAAGGGTGGGCTGCAGGACTCGTTCTGGCCGGGCTGTCGTTGGAACACGCGCCCGAACCGGACAGCTTCGTGGATGCCTTCCGGGGCGACGACCAGCTCGTCGTCAGCTACCTGACCGACGAACTCCTCGACGCAATGAGCGCCGGTGACCGACAACGACTGCTCGAGACCGCTGTGCTCGAGCACTTGACCGGACCGCTGATCGACGCCGTCACCGGTTCGCTGGACGGGACCAGCTGGCTGGCCGACATCGCCAACCGCAACCAGCTCGTCGTTCGCCTCGACAGCACCGGCGAATGGTTCCGCTACCACCACCTGCTCCGAGACCTCCTCCTGCTCGAAGCGCGACGATCGATCCCACAACTGCTCCCTGAACTGCACGGCCGCGCCGCCGGCTGGTTCGAGTCGCACGGCGATCGCCACCAGGCCGTCGTACACCGCTTCGCTGCCGGCGACATTCCTGGGGCGATCGCGTTGATGTACTCCGTCGGCCCAGACCTCCTCGGCCGAGGACAGATCCGCAAACTGCGAGCGTTCCTGGAGCAGGCCGGGGCTGCCGCCACCACCGACGTCGCATGCGCACTGGGATGGGGATGGTGCGAGTACCTGTCGAGCCACTACCAGTCCGCAGGACGTTGGCTCGAGATAGCGCTGGACGTGGCCCCGCCGACATTCGATCCGGTGATCGCAGCACCCCTGCAAATCAATCTCGCACTTGGCAGCGGCGACATCACCACCGCCCTCGACTGTGCACGGCTGGCTACCGCCGCCGGGGACCTCTGGCAGCGGCCGGCAGAGCTCGCCACCGCTATCGGTGCCGCCTACACCTGGGCGGGCATGCACGACGAGGCACACGAAGCGCTCACGATCGCGGTCGCCAGATGCAAGGCCGAACAACGGCTCACCGCCCACGTCCTCACGCTCATCTATGTCGCGATCAACGAGGTCGAGCACGGCGACGGGGCCGCTGCTCACGCCGCAGCGGCGGAGGCGGTCGCCACGGCCGAGTCGTTCGGTCTGGCGAACTATCACGGTGTCGCCCCGGCGTTCGCGATCCGCGGCCGCACAGCATCCGACCCGGACAACGCCCGCTCCGACGTCACCCATGCGGTCGAACTCGCCCGCCGCGCAACCACAGACCTCGGTCTCGCGTACGTTCTGACGACATGCGGCGACACGCTCCTCGATCTCGGAGACGACTCTGGAGCGGCGCTCATCGTCGAAGCGCGAGGAAGGATCAACCGTTGCACCGACCCGGGCATCGCCGGTCGCTACCTGGCGCGAATCGAATCCAGGCATCACCTGGGGTCGCCCTCGACGGACACTGCACGCTCCACCCGGGTGCAGCTCACGGAGCGAGAGCTCGCTGTATTGCGCTACTTGCCGACAAAACTCTCGCAACGGGACATTTCCGCCGAGCTCTACGTGTCGCTCAACACGGTCAAGACGCATTGCAATGCGATCTTCCGCAAGCTCGGCGTCAGCGACCGCAAGAGCGCCGTCCAAGCCGCCCGCGACCGTCACCTTCTCTGACCCAGTCTCACGGTGCTGCGACGACCACACGATGCGACCGGCGTCCGACGACAACGGCGGCGCACAACATCGCGGACATGCCGCCCAGTAGGAACGGGAGTCTCGGTGACGAGACGTGGGTAACCCAGCCCATCAACAGGGCACCGATGGGTGTGCTTCCGAACAGTGCCGTCTGGTGGAGCGCCATCACCCGGCCTTGCATCGACGGTTCGGTTGCCTGCTGGACCACGACCGTGTTCACCGATTGGAACGACGCCGAAGCGAAGCCCAGAACGACGCTCATCGCGACGAACGTCCAATAGCTCGGCATCACACCCAAAGCGATGCAGGCGCCACCGAATCCGGTCAACGCAATCGCCAGCGTGCGACGTGCGTCGGGCTTGATGCCAGCGATGTAGATGCCACCGAGGATCGAGCCGATTGCGCTGACACTCATCGCCGCTCCCACCGACCCGGCACCCCGAT
>JANPBZ010000117.1:0-4060 GCA_031430695.1 Ilumatobacteraceae bacterium | reverse complement strand
TGAACGTGATGTTGCATCGCACCGGGAAACGCCACGATCCGGAGTGGGAGCGGATCGCCCTTTCGGTGCCGTCGATGTTCGACACGGCGTGCAACCTGCTGTCGTGACGCGGTAGCCTCCTCCTCCTTGATCGGGGTTCGCTCCGCTCGGGCGTGTAGCTCAGTTGGTTAGAGCACTGCCTTCACACGGCAGGAGTCGGGGGTTCGAGTCCCTTCACGCCCACCATGTAGTCCACTCTCAAACCCCCGACCATCTCATTGGTTCGGGGGTTTGTCGTTTCCTGGCTCGGTCTGAGTCTGTTCGCGAGGCCTCGCACTTCGATACCGAGGAGTGTCCGGAATGGTTCAGCGAGATCGCCCGTGATCTCACGATCTTCATGTACGTAGAGCTTTTCGAAGATGGCCTGGTTCAGCTGTCGCCGGACCCTCGGCGCGGCTGCCAGGTAGGCCTGCTGGCAGTGCTTGGCGAACTCGATTGCGACGGTCAGGTTGGTCTCGATCACGTCGAATTCGGCGGACATGGCGGAGAGGCGGCGCTTGGCGTGTTCCATCTCGCTGGTGATCCGGGTCTGTTCGGCTTTCAGCAGATCCGGTGGGATCGAGTCGTTGTAGAAGGCTTCCAGGAGCTTCGAACGTTCGTTGGCCAGTCGATGCAGACGTTTTTGCTGGAGCTCTCGTTCGCGTTCTGCGGCGACATGCTGCGACGAGAGTTGTTCGAGCAAGGCTTCTCGCACGCGAGCTGCATCGTCCGCAGGAAGCTGCACGGCTGCATAGTGCCGCTCAACGAGGTGTTCGACCGTCTCGATGAGCACGGCGCTCTGTTGGCAGTTGGATCGCTTCATCTGGCGTCCTACGCAGATGAAGTACGGATACACGGTGCCGTGCCGGTTCTTGGACATGGTGATGATCAGCCGCTCGCCGCACTCACCGCAGAAGACGCTGCCCTTGAGGTAGTTGTAGTGCTGCTTGTGCTTGTCGCCGGCTGTGTTTGCTGCCGACAGCATCTGTTGCACCTTTTCCCACGTCTGTTCGCTGACGATCGGCGGGTGGTTGCCGGGGTATTCGACGCCTCGGTAGCGGACGATGCCCCTGTAGTACGGGTGATGCAGTAGCCGCAGGAAGTGTGAGATCACCAGCGGCTTGGATGATGTGCGGGCGGTCGATGTTGTCGTAAGGCCTCGTTGGGTCAGTTCTGCGAGCAGGGTTCGGATCGACCAATCGCCGGTGGCGTATGCCTCGAAAGCCCAACTCATCAGCGGTCCACGTTCGGGGTCGATTTCTACGGTGCGGATCTCTCGTCCGTTTTCGATTCGTCGGACGTTGAGGTAGCCGGTGGGTGCTTTGCCGACGGTGCCGCCTGTTTTGGCTTTCTGGACGCTGCCCTTGATGACTTCGCTTGCCAAGTTCTTGGAGTAGAACTCGGCGATTGAGCTCATGATGCCGTGCATCAGCGCACCGCTGGGTGTCTCATCGATGTTCTCGGTGCATGACACCAGGGTTGCTCCCGAGGCGCGGATGGCGACGTTGATCTCGACGTCGTCGACACGGTTGCGGGCGAGGCGGTCGATCTTGTGGCAGATGACGTATGTCGTGGGGTGCTCACGTAGGAACGCCAGCATTCTCTGTAGCTCCGGGCGGTGTGCGGTTTTGGCGCTCTCGCCGGCGTCGATGAACTCTTCGGCTACCTCTGCTCCGATCGATGCGGCTTTGCGGAGGCATGCTTCGCGTTGTGCGGGGATGGAGAAGCCCTCGGCGTTCCCGCCTCGTTCAGCTTGTTCTTTGGTGCTGACCCTGAGATACACAACGGCCCGCGCGAAGCGGGCCGTTGTGGTGTCGTGGTCGAGGTCATTTCCTCGGTCGATGGGTACGGGGTCTGTGGTCATGGTGTGGCTTCTTTCAATGCGAGATCGGGCGCTGGGAGTGCGCGGTGGTAGCGACGAGGACCTGGCGCAGACCGGTAGGACCGGATCGGGCGTGCGGAGACGGTGGCGATCGTGGGGGCGCAGCGATCGACTGGCACGGTGAGACCGAGCTGGTTGAGGCGGAAGCTCATCGCCTTGGGTGAGACCATGAACCGATCGGCCAGCGCTTCGACGGTTCGGACGTGGTCGTTGAAGAACGCGGTCTTGACCCATGCCTTGGGCATGAGGACACAGGCTGCGAAGTAGTCGGCGACTTTTTCGGCCATCTGCTCGGCGGTGAGCTTTGGTTGTCGGTCGCCTTCGATGAGATGACGTGTCGGATGATCGAGCACGTGTTTGAACTCGTGCATCACGCTGAAGCGTTGACGTCGATCGAACTCTGCAGCGTTGACGGTGAGTATCCAGGAGCCGCCGTCCCAGTGGGCAGAGCCGGATACCGGGAGGTCGTAGGTTCGTTCGACGCGGAGGCGTGGCAGCTCGGTCACGATCTCGATCGGCACGGGTCCTTGGGTGATGCCGTGCAGGGTGAGTAGGCGATGTGCTTGTGCCTCAGCGCGTTGGAGTGCTTCTGGGTAGCTGAGGGCGCGGGCTGGCATGAGTGAGCGGAGGGACTTCAGGACGCTGATTCCCTCGTTGGTGTTGTCGACGTTGGCCGGCGAGTTGGTGTTGGTCATGATGTTCCTCCTTTCGTAGGTTTCTTGTTGGTTGGAGATCGTCAGCTCTCGTCCTCGCCGAGTGCTGGTCCGCTGAGGCTGACGCCGTGTTTCTTGGCGAGGCGGGCGGCGTAGCGTTCGATGGCCTCGACGTCTTCGTCGGGCAGGGTGCCGTACTTCGTTCTGAGGTATGGGGTGAAGTTTGGTAGTTCGGTCGGCACGGCGTATCCGGCGTGTGCGTAGACGTCGGCCAGGCTGAGCCCGAGGGCTTCGGCGATGCGGGCCAGCTTGTCGGGTGCTGGCGCTCCGATGGTGCCGAGTTCGAAGCGTTGGATGGTCACGGCATCAACTGATGTCAATTTGCCCAGTGCTCGTGTCGAGAGGCCGCGGGCTTCGCGCTTGTGTCGGAGCAATGCTCCGAGTTGTTTGGCTTGTTTGTCATCCATGGTTTCGAATATCTCCTGGTTACAGGACCTATTGTACACCAAGTGATGCGTGTATGCAGCATGTTGTGGTCTATTCCACAACATCGGCGAGCTTCCACAAGACAATCCTGGGGTGGTCGCGGCATCGAGCTGACCTGGTGGTAGGTGCCTATTGTCCATCGAAGATCCACACCCCACCGTTCGGTGTGTCGATGACGGTGATGTCACCGCCGAGCTGAAGGTCGCGGGCGAAGCCCGACACATTGAGGTCGACGTAGCACTGCAGCCACTCAGGGAGGCCCTCGATGGCGGCGTTGGCTCCGATGTCGTCGAGCAGTTCAGCTGCGTAGTCGTCGGCGGCGTCCCACTCGCCTCGGTAGAGCTCTTCGAAGCGTTCCAGTTCGTCGGCCTCGTTCAAGCCGACATGGTCCGCCCAGGCGGCAAAGGCCTGACCGTGCTCGACGATGCCCTTCGCCAGCCGGGCAACAGTGGACAGTGACTCGTACTCGCCAAGGCGAAGCGGTCCGAAGCCTTCGAAGTCGTGGATCGCCCACTCCTCAGCGGGTTCGCCGTAGCGCCGTGTTGTCGGTGACTGCAGCAGCATCTCGTTGATGCCGTGTTGCATGACTTCTGGGTCGGGATCAGCGTCGATCCAGGTGCCGTGCAGAATGCCGTTGTTGTAGTCACTGAGACTGGCGACGTAGAGCCGTGGCCCGTCTCGTGGTTCGGCTTCGTGTGCTTCGGCCGTTGCTGCGACGACCGCAGCCTGGCCCTCTGGCCGGTGTTCTGTGCCTCGCTCGGGTGATGAGTGTTGTTCGTTCATGATGTTCCTCCTTTCGTTCGTGTTGTTGATGTCGACGCTCGTGGTCATGCGGCGCGGCGGCCTGCCGGTTCGTCCGTGTCGGTGGTCGCCTGGCGCTTGTGGCGTTCGTCTTCGATTCGCTGGCGCGCCAGGGCTGCGAACTGCGGGTTGAGTTCGACACCGATCCAGTCGCGGTCGTGCTGCTCGGCGACGATCGCCGTTGTGCCTGATCCGATGAACGGGTCGAGCACGATGCCCG
>JANPBZ010000116.1:0-11611 GCA_031430695.1 Ilumatobacteraceae bacterium | reverse complement strand
CACACCGTTCAGACGACACCGAGCAGTTGGCCGCCTTGGTGAGCGGAGTGCTCCAGCTCGAGGGACCGTGCCTTTACGTGGTCTCGGATGAAGCAGGTGAGCGCTACCCGATTGTCTGGCCCGCAGGGACACGCTGGGATGAGGCGAACACGTCGGTCATCTCGCCGACGGGTGAGCTGATGCCTATCGGCGGGGAGGTATCCGGCGGCGGCGGTTACTTCCATGTGGCCGAGGTTGAAAAGCTGGTGAGCCCCGAGGCGGCCTCGCTCGCATCGAACTGCGCCGACAACCAGTACGGCGAGATCGCCATGGTCAACAACCTCGACACAGGAATCGGTCCCGCAACGCACTGACCATACCCGCGCCGCCTTTCTGTGAGCTAGCGTCGAAGAACTCGCTGCCAGCCTCGCGGTTGCGAATCCGCTCCTGATCCGCCAATCTGGCCGGGTGTCTCCGACCCACAGGATCTGGGTGCAAGTCCTCGGACGACCCTCGATGATCGGCGTGCTACTACTGGCTGCATGTAACGACGGCCACTCGACGAGTTCGTCGACCACTGCACCCGAGACAACCGCGATCCACGCAACAACAGTCGCCACTGCGCCGCCGGCGTGCCAATCTCCACTCACGCTCCAACAAGTATCGACGGCCTTTGCGAGGGTCATCGGTACGTCTCCCGTGTTCGCCGCGGGGATGGATGCTGCAGGGGTAGTGCAGAGCAGCGTTGTCTCTGGCCGTCTGGAAGGCAAGATCTTCTGGGTCGTCGAGGTCTCGATGACGGCGCCCGTGACGGTAACCGTTGCGAATTTGGATTCAACTCTCGCTGTCGGGAGCCAACCACCAGCTCAATCCATCACCCTGGAGCCAGCCAATGCGCTTCCCTCCCCGAGCGATCCGAAGTTCAGGGAGTATCCGTCAGGGATCGCCGCGAGCGGTCCAGGCTGCGTGACCGTGACGGCTCTCTGGCCTCCGAACGGGACCTGGACGGCCACACTCCTGCTGACGGACGGGTAGCGCCTAGCTCCAATGCTGCGCCATTCATCGGCGCTAGTCGTTCCACGCTCCAACCACAGAGAAGCTGCGCCGCTGGCGTGGAGATGCCCAGATCATCCCCAATGTTTTCGCCGCCGCAATCCCGGCAGTCCTGGCAACCCGGGCAGTAGAGGGAACCTAGGCAACTTCGAACATCCAGATGTGTTCAGCAAGCTTCTCGACTGGTGACTCGCCTATCGCCGGATTGACATGACGTTGTCCACGCCAGTCGCAGCAGTGACGGCGTTGGCATCGCCGGCAACGCCTTCATCCGATCCTTCGGAGAACCTGGGACAGTTCGCATGCAGACCCGGGACAGTGTGTCACGCTTGCGTAGCACACGGGTAGCACATGAACTCGAAAATTTGGAGAGCCGGTCCGTCTGGACCGGCTCTGACCTGGTACTTCTTGGTCGGGCTGACAGGATTTGAACCTGCGACCCCTTGTCCCCCAGACAAGTGCGCTAACCAAGCTGCGCTACAGCCCGCTATTGCGGATGACCGCCCGGATCGTAACGCGTCGCGTGTGGTTTACGGCCGTAGCGGTGGAACTTCGGCTCGGCTACGTGAACAGGTCGATGATTCTCCACCCCAGGTACAGGGCCAGCAACACCATGAGCAGCTTGAAGTGCCAGGGGGCCTTGACGACCTCCTCGCCATCCTCCCCCGCCGCCAACTTGCGCAGGTCGAGGTTCTTGGCTGTGATCGGTTGTCGCACAGGCGCCTCGACCAGTCGTCCGCACGTCGGGCAGGTGCCGTCCTGGTTCATCGCCGCCGGCGCCCAGTACTTGGCGCAGTCTTCGCACCACGGCACTAGTCGGTCCGCTTCCTGACCCGCAGCTTCAACGGCGTGCTGCCGAACTCGAAAGCCTCGCGGATGCTGCGCTCGAGGTAACGCATGTACGTCTGCGGCAGTTCCCGGTTGACGAACAACGTGAACGTCGGCGGATCGGTTGCGCCCTGCAGCGCGTACAGCACGCGGACGCCGTGACCCGCCGGCTGGCGCTGCTGCGCGTCGGAGATCACCCGGTTGACGTCGCGCGTGGGCACGCGTCGGTGGTACTGAACGATTGCCTCCTGAAGAACCGGTTGGAGCTTGTTGACTCCCTTGCCGGTCAGCGCCGAGATCTTCAGCACCGGCGCATCGCCCACGAAGTACAGCTTGCGCTTCAGTTCGGCCTGCACTTGCAGTCGCTTCTCGGGATCGTCGATCAACTCCCACTTGTTCAGCATCACCACGATCGGGCATCCGGCTGCGTCGACGCGCTCGGCCAGTCGTTGGTCTTGACTGGTGATGCCATCGGTCGCGTCGATCACCAGCAGGGCGATATCGCTGCCATCGATGGCCCGCAGGGCCCGCACCACGGAGTAGTACTCCGCTGAATCGTCGACCCTGCTGCGCCGGCGCATGCCGGCAGTGTCGACGAACACGATCGGGCCGTCGGGCGTGTCGACCAGGGTGTCGATGGCATCTCGGGTCGTGCCGGCCATGTCGTGAACGACCGAACGATCCTCACCGACCAGCCGGTTGAACAGCGTGCTCTTGCCCACGTTGGGGCGACCAACGATCGCGACGCGAGGTGGAGGCGTATCGCCGGCCTTCCACAGTTCGGTGGCATCTTCGAGATCGACGCCGATCTCCGGATCGTCGTCCTCCGCTGGCGGCAACAGGGAAATGACTTCGTCGAGCAGATCACCGGCTCGGCGGCCATGCAATGCGCTGACCGGGTATGGCTCGCCCGCGCCCAGCGCCAGGAACTCCCATCGGTCGTTCTCACGTCGCTCGTTGTCTGCCTTGTTGGTGACCAGCAGCACGGGCGCCTTGATCCTGCGCAGCCAACTGGCCAGCGCCTCGTCGTCCTCTGTGACACCCGTTGTCGCGTCGACCAGGAACAGCACGACATCCGCTGTCTTCACGGCAGCCTCGACCTGGCGGCTGACCTTCGCGTCGAGGTCGTTGCCTCCAGGCAGCCAGCCTCCCGTATCGACCAGCAGGAAGTGAACACCGAGCCAGTCGGCCTCGGTCTCCTTGCGGTCGCGTGTGACTCCGGGGCGGTCCTCGACGATGGCCACCTGTTCGCCGATGATCCGGTTGAACAGCGTGCTCTTGCCGACGTTGGGCCGTCCGACGATGACAACGGTGGGCAACGTCATGATGCGGGCTCCAGAGCTTTGCGTAGTGAGATGCCGTCGGTGGCAACCACCTCGACCGAGCGTGGAAGCTCGTGGATGGTGGTGCCGTCGAGGAAGCGACCTTCCGACAGGCACACGTCGGGCAGCAGGTATCGATGGCCGGCGGGTTCGGAGGTCAGGACTCGCTGCAGATCGTGGCCGACCATCAAGCCGGTGACGGCGGTATTGCCGCCGAAGAACTCGTTGGCGACGGCGATGATCCTGATATCGGGGCGGTGTAATTCATCGACGAGCGGTGCGATCACCCTGGCCCCGAAATCGCCGGTGAGGATCCCGATGGGAGCGTTGCGGCGGGCGCCGAGTCGCAGCGTGGTGCCCTCGGTTCCACAGGCGCGCGCTCGCAGCCCCGTGTATGCAGCGGGGTTGGGCGGGGCGTCGACAGCGGCGAAGAAGCCAGGCTGCGGCCCATTTGGCGTTGCTGCGCGTCCAGTGAACTCCATCTCGAAGGTGCGCGCCATGCCGATGCCGTCCTCGTGCATCGAGAATGCCTCGTACGTGTCTTCGCCAGGGAACGGCCGATCGGCCATGAGGTAGTACTCGTCGGCGGCGAACACCATGCGATGACCCAGGGTATGCAGGAACACGTCTTGCCAGTCCTCGATTGCGTCGATCATCGCTGCGGCCTCGTCGCGCGTATGCAGCCGCATGGCCGGCTCCTTGTTGAACTTGCTCAACCCCAACGGCACCACTGCGACCGATTCGAGGTCGGGATACTCGTCGAGCACGCCGGCCATCGTGCGGTCGAAGATCTCGCCGTCGTTCACGCCAGGGCACAGCACGACCTGACCGCGCACGACGATGTCGTTGTCGAGCAGCGCCCGCAACCAGCGCAGACTCATGCCTCCGCGCGGGTTCTTCAGCATGCGCGCCCGAACGTCGGGATCAGTGGCGTGAATGCTGACGTTCAACGGCGACAGGCGCTCGGTGATGACGCGTTCGAGGTCGGCTTCGGTGAAACGAGTCAGCGTGGTGAAGTTGCCGTACAGAAAGCTGAGCCGATAGTCGTCGTCCTTGAGATACAGGCTGCGGCGCATTCCCTGTGGCAACTGATAGATGAAGCAGAACTCGCAGTGGTTGTCGCACGTGCGCACACGGTCGAAAACGGCACTCGACACCTCGGCGCCCAACGGCTCTCCGGTGCGCTTGATGATCTCGAGCGAAGTCTGCAAACCCCCACGTAGCAACTCGATCTCGATCTCGGCTTCGTCGGCGGCAAACTGCCACTCGATGATGTCGCGGGGCGCGATCCCGTTGATCGTGACGACCTCGTCGCCCGCGCACAAGCCGGCCCGCTCAGCGGCGGACCCGGGCGCGACGCTGACGACAACTGGTGCGGACATGGGGCTTCAGGCTATCGGCGGCAGCCCCGGGGTAGCCTGCGAACGTGGTCGTCGATCGGGTTCTCTTGGCCGAACCACGTGGGTTTTGTGCCGGCGTCGAGATGGCGATCAAGGCGTTGGCGTGGATGGTGCGCACGTTCGAACCACCCGTCTACTGCTACCACGAGATCGTCCACAACAAGATCGTCGTTGACCGTTTCGTCGAACAAGGGGTGGTGTTTGTCGACGACATCGTCGACGTTCCGTTTGGTTTCCCGATCATGCTCTCGGCACATGGCTCGGCACCCGAGGTCGTTGCCGCCGCTCGCGCTCGCGGAAGCTACGTGGTCGACTCGGTGTGCCCGCTGGTCACCAAGGTGCACCACGAGGTCAAGGTCCGGGCCAAGAAGGGATTCCGCATCGTCTACGTCGGCCACGAGGGTCACGAGGAGGCAGTCGGCACGATGGCCGTCGCCCCGCTGTCGATCAGCCGTGTCGAAAGCGTGGCCGAGGTCGACGCCCTGCCGCAGTTCGATCAGCCTGTCGCCCTGCTGGCCCAGACCACCTTGTCGCATCGCGATTGGTCGGGCGTCGCCGAGGCCGTCACCGCCAAGTATCCGGATGCGTGGACGCCTGGCCGCAGCGACCTCTGCTTCGCCACCACGAACCGGCAATCCGCACTGATGGCGATGGCCTCGAGGTGCGATGCGATCGTGGTGATCGGGTCTGCGAACTCATCCAATACGCGCGCATTGGAGAAGTTGGCAATCGAAGCCGGATGCCCAAAGGTCTTTCGCGTCAACCAAGCCGGCGAGCTCCCCACTGATCTGCACGGCACGATTGGTGTCACCGCCGGAGCATCGGCGCCCGAGGAACTAGTCGACGAGATCCTTCGATTTCTCAATCCTCGGCATGGCGTCGAGGCGGTCAAGGTCACAGACGAAGACGAGTACTTCCCGCCACCGCGCAACATTCGCGAGTTGCAAGCTGCCATCGGTGCGGCCGCAGCCACCTTGTTGGGTGGTTCAGCGGCGCGGTCGGCGACGTTGAACGATCACGACTTCGCGGCGAGCGACGTACTGGCGGCCCTTCGCGGCACATAGTCGCCCAGCGTTTGTGAGCTGGCGCCCCGATACGGTGCCGCAGTCATCAAACGCTCGCCTTGCTATGGCGTGATTAGTTGCGCGGGACCTGGCTCCACGGAACTTCGCGATCGACGCGCACATCACCCGGAAGGCCGAGCACGCGCTCGCCGAGGATGTTCTTCATCACCTCGGTGGTGCCACCCTCGATGGAATTGGCCCTGCTGCGCAGGAAAGCCTTCTGCATGTATTCGAACGCCATTGCCGTCTCGGGGCGAACCATCTCGTAGCTGCCATAGAGCATCCCATCAGCGCCCATGAGGTCGATGACCTTGGCGTAGATGTCCTTGTTGAGATCGGCGTACGCCATCTTGGCGATCGAGCCCTCAGGGCCGGGATCGCCCATCTTACGATTCTGATTGGCACGGATGTTGGTGAGTCGCAGCACCTCGGCACGCGACCACAGCTTGGTGACCTCGTCGCGCGACGCCGCGTCTTTTCGATCCTCCGGCAGCGACGCCCAGGTAGAGGTCAGGGCCTGGATGGTGCCAGTGCCCTTTGGCGGCATCGTGCCGCCGATCGACACGCGCTCGTTCATCAGGGTGGTCAGCGAGACGCGCCACCCGTCGCCTGGACTGCCCAGCATCTCCGAGTTCGAGATGCGGACATCGGTGAAGAACACTTCGTTGAACTCGGCCTCGCCGGTCATCTGCCTGAGCGGAAGAACCTCGACACCCGGTGCGTGCATGTCGACCACGAACGCGGTCAGCCCGGCGTGCTTGACGGCTTCGGCATCGGTGCGCACGACCAGCAGACCGAAGCGCGACAGGTGAGCCAAGGTCGTCCACACCTTCTGACCGTTGACGGTCCACTCCTCGCCATCGCGCACGCCCTTGGACGCCAGCCCGGCGAAGTCGGAGCCTGCGCCAGGCTCGCTGAACAGCTGGCACCAGATCTCCTCTCCGGTGAACAGCGGGCGTAGGTAGCGCCGCTTCTGCTCCTCGCTCCCCCACGCCACCACGGTCGGGCCGCACATGCCGTGGCCGATCGGGTTGCGATAGTACGCATTCGGCGCGTCGGCGGCGACGAGGCGCTCGTTGACCACCTTCTGCAGTTTCGGGTTGAGGCCGAGGCCACCGTGACCGACCGGGAAATGCACCCACGCCAATCCCTTGTCGAACTGGGCGCCCAAGAAGGTGGTGGAATCGTGAGTCTTCGGATCGCAGTCTTCGAGCAGTTGCATGGCGAGGTCATCGACGAGCTGCTCTGCCTCTGGCGCGTGCACTTCCGTGGCCGTCATGGTCGTCAACGATACTGGCGTAGTACAAGTACCGCAGGGCCGGTCGACTACTCGTCGATTGCCTCGCCGTCGTCCGGCGTATCGAATCCAGCCGCAGCGAGGCGTTCGAGCAGCTCGTCTCGAATGCTGCGGCCTGGCTCGCGAGCCCTCTCGCCGGTGATTCGCCAGCCGAGTCTGCTGCTGTAGAGCAGCGGCGGCTCCTTCAGTCGACCGGCGCCGACGTCGACAACGCGCGCAAAGAACAGGTGGTGATCGGCCATCGGCTTGACTTCGAATGTGACGCAGCGCAGCCAGGCGATGCAGTAGCGCACAACCGGGAGCTGGGTGCCCGGGATCGTCTCGAGGTACTCGTCGGCGATGTAGCGGAATCTGCGGCCGGGGTACGAGAAGTACTGGCCGACATCGACCTGATCACCGGCGAGGATGCTGACGGCGAACTCACCGCTGGCAAGCATCAGCGGATAAGTGTCGTGCTTGGGCGACACGCTGGCCATCACGATGGGTTCCTCGAAACTGACCTGACACACCCAGTGGCTGCAGTAGGCGCGAGTCACGCCATCGTGGTGAGCACCGACCACCTGCACGCCCTTCATCATCTGTCCGAGACTTCGTTTGATCGTGGGGTCGATCATCAGTTGAAGTGTCGCATCCATTGACGATGCTCACCGCGTTCGTCGTCGAGCTCGGGAAAGGCAGCGCGCAGGGGCGCCAACCGGGCCAGCAGCACCGGTTCATCTCTGGAGACAAGGCTGTGCTTCAGGTTGTTGAGAATCCGCAGCACGATGTCGCGGGCACCGGTGGGCGCCAGCATCGATGGCCGAAATGCAGCATCGCCGCCCATCCGCTGCTGCCACGACTGGATGATCCCGGCTTCGTCGTACCGCAGGCCACTGCCAAACGGATCGACGAATGTTCCCCGCTGCTTGTCACGGATCACGAAGTGTCCCGGGAGTCCGACACCGACGATCGGCACCCCCAGTCGTTTGCCGACTTCGATAGCAACGACGCTGAGGGTGATCGGCATGCCGGTGCGACGCGCGAGCACCTCGTGCAGCAATGAGTTGCGTGGGTGGTGATAGTCGTCGCTGTCTCCGGCGAACAGGCCAGAGGAGAACAGCGTGTCGACGATTCCTTCGAACGATGCCGGGCACAGTTCTGCCACCTTGTCGAGGCCAAGAAGGATCGCACCGACGTCGGCTGCGTGATCGATCGTAGTGGCGGCGAGCGCGCAGAGTAGATCGAGCTGTCGATCGGCCGAGGGCCCGTCGATGATTTCGGCGAACCGTTTGGCCGGGTCCATCCCTGCAACGTATCGCCGGACTGCTACCTTCGCCGCCGTGTACCCAGGAGCCTTCGTCGAGAGTCAACCCGACAAGCCTGCACTGATCATGGCCGGGTCCGGCTTCACACAGACCTTTGCCGAGCTCGACGCGGCAGCGAATCGATTGAGCCGGCTACTGCGAGCGACGGGGGTCCAACCCGGCGACCACGTGGCGATCTGCATGGAGAATCACGATCGCCTCTTCGAGGTCGTGTGGGGTTGCCACTATGCAGGCGCGGTGTACTCGGCGTGTTCCAGTCGCCTGACCAGCAGCGAGGTTGAGCTATGTGATCAGCGAGTGCACGGCCAAGGTGTTCATCACCTCGAGGTACAGCGCGTCGCTGGCACGGACATGCTCTACTCGTCGGGAACAACATGCTGAAAGACGAGTACTGGAACTCGGCAGGGCGCGCGATCTGAGTCAACTCTTCGGGCTGGTGATGCGATGCAGTTCGTCGAGGATCGTCGCCAGGCGCAGGCTCTCGCGTCGGCCGAAGATGGGCTGTTCGATGCCGGTGACGGCTGCCTCGAAGTGCGACACCATCTCCGCGTAGGCATTCGCACCGGCGCACTCGATGGTGTCGCACGAACCGTCACGTCGTTCGACGTAGATCTCGCTCGGCTCCTCGGGACCCGGCACGTGAAACCCTGGAACGTTGACGAGACCGTGGCTCGCCGACAACGCCATGTGCTTGCGCACCGGAGCATCGAACGAGACGTCGAACGTCGCACTGAAGCCCTCGCCCCAGTCGATCCAGCCGGCCATGGCGATGTCGACGCCGAGTTCGTTGCGCGTGGCGGTGGCTGCCATTCCGACGGGATCGCGGCCGGCGATCAACAGGAACGGTGCGATGCAGTAGATGCCGATGTCGAACAACGCACCGGCCCCGCGCGTGTCGATGCGATGGTCGCCGCTGGTCATGTCCATCGGATAGCTGAATGAGGCGCGACCGGATTGCAGGGCGCCGAGCGATGTGCCGGCGGCGAGTTCGAGCAGAGTGCGCGCCCTTGGATGATGCGGCCACATGTACGCCTCGAGGATGGTGAGCCCAGCGGTCTCGGCGTGGTCGAACAGGCTTGCGCTCTCGTCGGGCGACATCGTCAGCGGCTTCTCACATAGCACGTGCTTGCCGGCATCGAGAGCGCAGTGGCTCCATTCGGCGTGCAGATGATTGGGCAGCGGGTTGTAGACGGCGTCGATGTCGTTGCGGGTCAGCATCTCGGCATACGGGCCGAAGTCGTCGCCTTTCCTGCTCGGTGCATCGATCACTTTGTGACCGATCTGGTCGAACGCGGGCTTCAGCGAACTCTTGTAGATGCGGCTGGAACCGCCGAGCACTCCCCACCGAATCATCCGCCGAGCACCACCATCTTGATCTCGGTCATCTCCTTGACGGAGTACGCCGGACCTTCCCGGGTGTTGCCGCTGTCGCGCAAACCTCCATACGGCTGCTGATCGGCCCGCCACGTCGGCACCTCGTTGACCAGCACGCCGCCGTAATCGAGCGTCTGAATGGCACGGAGCGCCTTGCTGATGTCGGCCGTGAAGATCGCTGCTTGCAGCCCGAACGACGAGTCGTTGGCCAGCTCGAACGCGCTGTCGAGCGAGTCGTAGGCAGCGATGGCGACGACCGGCCCGAAGACTTCCTTCGAGCAGATCTTCATGTCGGGTTTGGCATTGCTGATGACGGTGGGGCGCAGCACGCCGTTGTCGTCCAGCGCGCCGCCGGTCAGGACCTTCGCGCCCGCCGCTTCGGCCTCGGCAACCCACGAGACAACTCGATCGCGTTCGCCAACGGATATCAGCGCCGAGACTTCGGTGGCTTCGTCGAGCGGATCGCCGACCACGAGTGCATTGACATGTTCGACGAGGGCGGCGGTGAAGTCGTCGGCGATCGAGCTGTGCACGTAGATGCGTTGGGTCGAGATGCAGCTCTGTCCGGCGTGGCTGAAGCCGGCAATCTTGATCTTGGCCGCGGCCGTCTTCCAGTCTCCGTCCGGCTCGAGGATCACCGGGGCGTTGTTGCCGAGCTCGAGACCAACCCTCTTGCGCGGAGCCCGAGAGCGGATGCTCCATCCGACTTCGGGAGAGCCGGTGAACGTGATCAGGGCGATGTCGGGATGATCGACGATTGCGTTGCCGACCGTGCTGCCGCCTCCGGTGACGACGTGGAGGTACTCGGGCGGCAGGCCGCATTCCTCGACCAGCAGCTTGGCTAGTTCGATCGAGCTGAACGGAGTCTGGCTGGCCGGCTTGAGCACGACCGGACAACCGGCGGCAATCGCAGGAGCGAGCTTGTGAGCGACGAGGTTGAGCGGAAAGTTGAATGGCGCAATCGCCCCGACGACGCCGATCGGCACCCGCAGCGTGAACCCCAACTTGCCTTCACCCGCTGACAGCGCGTCGAGCGGAATCATCTCCCCCGCCAGCTTGCGAGCTTCAGCTGCAGCAAACAGGAACGTGCCAACCGCGCGTTCCGCTTCGGCGCGGGCGGTCTTGATTGGCTTGGCCGCTTCCTTGGCGATGGTGGTCGCGAACTGGTCGCGTCGCTCGGTCAGCAACTGGGCGGCTTTGTCGAGGATGGCAGCCCGCCTCCACAGCGGAAGCGGTGTCTTCAGTGCTGCCTTCGCTGACGCAACAGCTTTTGCAACGTCGTCTGCCGTCTGGGCCGGGATCTCGCCGATGACGGAATCGTCATAGGGCGAACGGACAGTGATCGTTTGAGCCATGTCGACCGACGATACTTGCCCCATGACCAGCCCTCGTCATCCGTTCCTCGAATGGGATGGACCACTTCCGTTTGCTCATCGAGGCGGCGCCAGCGACATGCCGGAGAACACGATGGAGGCGTTTCAGTACGCCGTCGATCTCGGCTATCGCTATCTCGAAACCGACGTCCAGGTGACCGCCGACGGGGTGCTGGCGGCGTTCCACGACAACGATCTGCAGCGCACGTGCGGCCGAGCCGGCAAGATCAGCGAGCTGCCATGGTCCGAGGTCTCCAAGGCGCTCGTCGACGGCAAGGCTCCGATTCCGCTGTTGGAGGATCTGATCGGCGCGTGGCCGGACGTTCGTATCAACATCGACTGCAAGTCCAACGCCGCGGTCGACGCGCTGGTGGCGTCATTGCGTCGCACGAACTCGTTGTCCAGGGTATGTGTGGCGGCGTTCAGCGATGCCCGTTTGCGCCGGTTGCGCAAGCAGCTTGGCGCCGAGTTGTGCAGCTCGCTCGGCTCTATCGAATTGGCGTTGCTTCGTTTCGGCCTGCTGCGCAATCCGCCGGGTCTCGCAGCTCAGGTGCCGGTGAAGCAAGGGCCGCTGACCGTTGTCAACCGAGCCTTCGTCACCCGGTCGCACCGGCTCG
>JANPBZ010000115.1:0-18452 GCA_031430695.1 Ilumatobacteraceae bacterium | reverse complement strand
TGCGCTCGTTGCGGGCAGCCGGTACCGCGGCGATTTCGAAGAGCGCTTGAAGAAGGTGCTGAAGGAGATCAAGACCCGCGGCGACATCGTGCTGTTCATCGACGAGATCCACACCCTCGTCGGCGCCGGCGCAGCCGAGGGCGCTATCGACGCTGCGTCGATCCTCAAGCCGATGTTGGCTCGCGGCGAACTGCAGACCATCGGTGCCACGACGCTCGACGAGTACCGCAAGCATCTCGAGAAAGATGCTGCGCTCGAGCGTCGCTTCCAGCCGGTGCGTGTCGAGGAGCCGACGTTGGCCATGACGATCGAGATCCTGAAGGGTGTGCGCGACAAGTACGAGACCCATCACCGGGTCACCATCACCGATCAGGCCATCGTCGCCGCTGCCAACCTGTCGGACCGCTACATCAGCGACCGTCATCTGCCCGACAAGGCAATCGACCTCATCGACGAGGCCGGCGCTCGCCTCCGCATCAAGCGCATGGGCACTCCGCCCGACCTCAAGGAGATCGAGCGCAAGCTCACCGAGGTGCAAGAGTCGAAGAAGCGTGCCGTCGAAGAGCAGCAGTTCGAAGAAGCCGGCCGGTTGCGCGACCAGGAAAAGTCGCTGCTCGACGAGAAGGCCATCAAGGAAGCCGAGGTCAAGGCCAGTGGCGTCGACCTGTTCGACGAGGTCGACGAGGAAGCCATTGCCGAGGTGCTCAGCATCTGGACCGGCATCCCCGTCTACAAGCTCACCGAGGAAGAGACCTCCAAGTTGCTCAACATGGAAGGTGAGCTGCACAAGCGGATCATCGGCCAGGAGAACGCCATCAGGGCCGTCAGCCAGAGCGTGCGCCGCACGCGTGCGGGTCTGAAGGATCCGAAGCGACCCAGTGGTTCGTTCATCTTCCTGGGGCCTACCGGCGTCGGCAAGACCGAGCTGGCAAAGACCCTCGCCGAGTTCCTGTTCGGCGACGAGAATTCACTGATCGCTCTCGACATGAGCGAGTACATGGAGAAGCACACCGTCAGCCGTTTGGTCGGTGCGCCCCCCGGTTACGTCGGGTACGAAGAGGGTGGCCAGCTCACAGAGGCTGTGCGCCGCAAGCCGTTCAGCGTGGTGCTGTTCGACGAGATCGAAAAGGCTCACCCCGACGTGTTCAACACGCTGCTGCAGATCCTGGAAGAGGGCCGTCTCACCGACAGTCAGGGCCGCACCGTCGACTTCCGCAACACTGTTCTGATCATGACCAGCAACCTCGGCACCGCCGACTTGCGCAAGGCCAACGTCGGCTTCACCAAGGTCGACTCGGCGATGAGCTACGAGAGGATGAAGGACAAGGTCAACGAAGCGCTGAAGACGCACTTCCGTCCCGAGTTCTTGAACCGCATCGACGAGGTCATCGTCTTCCACGAGCTCGCTCGCGAGGAAGTCATGCAGATGGTCGATCTCATGACCAAGCGCCTGACAGGGCAGTTGGAAGGTCAGGGTCTCGGCATCGAGCTGACCCAGAACGCCAAAGAGTTGCTGGCCGAGCGGGGCTACGACCCGCAGCTCGGCGCGCGACCATTGCGCCGGGCAATCCAGCGCATGATCGAAGACGTGCTCAGCGAGAAGATCCTCTACAAGGAGTTCCACGCCGGCGAGATCATCGTCGTCGACACCGAGGACGATCCCGAGAAGCCGGGCGAGAAGAAGCTCAAGTTCACAGCGGTCGAGGGTTTCTTGCCCCCGGCAGCGGTGGAGCTGGCAGCTACGGGTGCACCCGAGGCACCGGACCCCACTCTGCCCACCGAATAGGGCCGACGGAGTAACGCTCAGCCGACCACGTCGACGCGGGTGACCTCGCCGATGTCGCCGATGGGGGCCTCGTCGAGAAGCTGATTGTCAGCCGACACCAGCGTCATGCGGCGCGTTCCGACGATCACGAGTCTGCCATCGTCCAACACGGTCAACGCTTCGATGTCCATGTCCCAGTTGAACGAGTCCCTCACGGCCAGCGTTGCCGGATCAAGACGGAACAACGAGCCTCCCAGGGCGAGGACCACTTCGTTCCGGGAAGCTCCGATCGCCACGCGCTGAGCCGACGCACCGACCGACGTCGTGGCGCGCGCCTCTGGCATTTCGGGACCGGAGGCGGTGATGTCGCTGACGTTGTATCCGGCAACACCTCCGATGCTCGAGGCCGCGAACAGACGTGAGCCGTCGGGACTCACCGCCAATGCGCCCGGGTTGTCGGCGAGCCCGAGTTCGGCGGGTACGTCGAGGCACCACACACCGTTGACCAGTCCGAGCGTGTGGATGAACGAACCGACGTTCTCGCCATTCTCGGTGGCGTCCTGGTAGAGCGTGAACAGGAGTTGATTCATCGGCTCGAACACAGCGGTACGGCTGACCGCGGTCATCACATCGTCGACGGTCTGGCTCTTGTCGCGCAGGTTCAGGGGCAGACCGAGTTCACCGGTTGCGGTGTCGATCACCCTCACTCGGTAGGTGTCAGCGGCGAGGTACTCGATCACGAACACGCCGATCGGCAACCCATCCCCGTCGGGCACATACGCATTGGCGAATGCTTCGGGGACCAACAGCGCATCGAACGTCCAGCGACGCACCTCACCTTGCGATGGCGTTGCCAGTACGACGGTCGTTTGCTTCCCGACGATGCCGATCAGAGCAACCAAGTTGCCATCCTCGGATATGGCAGTCGGACGAACCACACCGTCGACCTGGATGGAGGCGAAGACCTCATCGGTTGCAAGCGAATGCCATTCGATCGTGGATCGATCGCCGATCGTGTCGGAACTGACGACGACTTCGCCGAACGGGCCCATGACACCGGGCGTGTCGATCGGGTCCCTACCCTCGGAGAACGTGATGACGTGGCCATCGTTGGTCCTCAACGCGAGCCGTGCCGGAAACGCTGAATCGGAATCGACTGTCTTCTCGATGATCGTCGACGGCGCGACGTTTGCGGTCGTGTCGGCTGATGCCGGAACTGTCGGTGCCGGGGTCGGTGGTGTGGTCGAGAGATCGGGTGGTGACGACGCGGCTGCGCCGCACGAGGTCACGAGCAACACAACTGCGATGGTTCTCCACATGCCCGACTGACACCACCACTCGGCTTCACGTTCCGACGTTGCCCAAGTTGAGCCACATGGCAACGTACGGATTGCAACTACCCGACTTCTCGTGGATCGTCGATGCCGATCCACCAACGACGATGGATCGACGGCGCGCGGCCGCCGAGGCTGCCGAGGACTCGGGCTTCTCGTCGCTGTGGGTGATGGATCACTTGCTGCAACTCCCACCCCTCGGTGGTCCGGCAGCGCCGGTGTCGTCGCACAGAAGTTGGCAATCCTCGACCAGCACTGTGCGGACGTCGGGCGAGATCCCGGACAGGTCAAGCGAACGGCGATGGTGAGCCTGTTCGTGTCTGCCGACGATGCCGAGCGAAATGGCCTGCGCGGCCTGTTGAGTTACGACACCAACAGTGAGGTTCGCGATCGCATGACCGTGGCCACGGCCAACGAGGCCACCGAGAATCTCGCTGCGATCGTCGCTGCCGGAGTCGACGAGGTGATCGTCAACCTCCCGCTGATCAAATCGGTCGACGCGATTCACGCCGCCGCGGACGTGCTGAAGACCGCGACCTCGTAGCCACATCACCCGACGCTGCGGTCCGCTCCTCGCCAACTCCTGACGGGTGGTAGAACAGGTCTCTGGAACGCGTTGCAAACCAAAGGAGCGACCATGGGATTGCTGGACAAGGCCAAGGAGAAGGCGGGCCATCTGGCCGGACAGGCCAAGGACAAGATCGAGGACGTCAAGGAGAAGCGCAAGGCCGACGATCTGCTCGACAACCTCGGTCGGATCGTGTATCGGCAGCGCACCGAGCGCGGCGAGCCTGGGGATGAGGACGAGATCGTCCGCCTGGTGGGTGAGCTGCGCACGCTCGAATCGGATGGAACCGAGGTCGTTGCGTCCGTGCCAGCGCCTGTCGAGGACCAGCAGCCGCCCCCACCGCCCCCCGGGTCGTCGGTCACACCGCCCGAGTAGCCACTCGGCGGATCCACCGGTTCGGTGATCGATCTCGGCAGTGTGTGAGGATCTGGGCGCCAAAATTTTCAACGGGCTGCAGCGATGAACGGAGCTTGGCACCCAGATTGCCGGAACAGGCACGCAGGAGGCGACTCTGCCGATCAGATGCCAGTCCGGCCGAGAACGCGCTCGTACCGAGGTTGCTCCCGATACACCCGGTTGGAAGCCCAGGCATACCTGGGGAGTTCACCCGCCGGGCAGTGCCGCCTTGAGCGATGCGATCGCTGTGGCGATCGACTTCTCTGTAAGTCCGGCTGGATTGTCGCTACCGAGGCCGTCAGGGCTCACGATGATGAGGATGATCGATCGGCCGACTTGTATCCAGATGTCGTGATACAGCCGCGTGCGCGAATCGTTCCCGGTGCGGGTTTCCTGACCGAAGGCGATCTGTCGGTCGCCGTGTGCAGCAGGCGCAGCGATATCGAAACTCGTCGTGGTCGGATCAGAACCAGGGAAACCTCTGCCGTTCTCGGCGTCAAATGCAGCAAAGAAGCAGTCCTTGAACCCGGGAGCCTCCATGCTGTCCATCACACTCGAGGCCGCGTCCTTGCTCGGATAGATGGCCACACTCTCAGCGACGATCTGATTCTGCAAGTTGATGAACGACGCCAGACCTCCAGGAGCAGTTGCCTCCAGCGGCTGACACCACCCACCCGGGCGATCAAGCCGCGACACGCGCCGCCAGTGCAGGAACGCTTTCACCATCGTGTCTTGCACGAGATCCTCGGCGTCGTGGAAATCACCCGTCAACGCCGTCGCGACCCCGACCAGTGGATCGCTCCGAACGGCGCTGCGGCGTTTACCGCCGGGTTCCGTGAAGCCCACTCGAGACGGGCTCGTCTGAGTGAGCAGACAGAAGCGGTGCGTACTCATCGACATAGTCCTGCCGGCAGAGTCGTCGGATGTCACCCATGAACCGGTCGGTGATTGCGCGTCGAGCGTGGTTCGTGCTCGTCGTGAACCCAGCGTCGGCAGTGAGGATGGGTTCACCAAGGATGATCGTGGCGTGCCGGAACGGGCGCACCAGCCGGGCGCCGGTCGGCAGGATCCGGTCGGTGCCGATGATGCCGACCGGCACGATCGGAGCACCCGTGGTGAGCGCAAGGTGGGCGGCACCGGAGTGCCCACGGTGCAAGAGCCCGTCTCGTGATCGGGTGCCCTCCGGAAACAGTCCGACGACCTGACCGCGATCGAGGACGTCATCCACCTGAGCGAACGCGCGGACAAGATCTGCGGGATTCTCGCGCCGGATCGGGATCATCCCGGCACCGCAGAACAGCCATTTCGTGATCGGCCGGTCCGTGTACTCGGCCTTTCCGAGCACCGACACGGGTCGCGGCAGGGCGAACATCAACAGCACGGAGTCGAAGAACGAACGGTGGTTGGCCACGATGATCGCCGGCCCCTGCGTTGGCAGGTTCTCGGGGTGCTCCACCGTGAGGCGTACCAGACCGCGCCGAGCCGGGGCCGTGAGCAGCCGGGCGATTTCGTAGGCACTGCCGTGCTCGTGCCACTCGCGCACGATCGGCGCCACCCATCGCCGGACGATGTCGACCACCCCGCAACCTTCGCTCAGCCGCCCGCTCGTTGCCAGAGGCCAACGTCCCGGTGTGATGACCTGCACACTGCCGCTACGGCACTGTCGAGGCGATTCGTAGCGCTGTGTCCAGGGAGATATCGGCCTCGAGACGGAACACCTGACCATCGCGTTGCCACAGCAACGTATTGGTGGCCAGGCGGAGTGTGTCCGCCAGCACCTCGTCACCGACCTCGAAGAACAGTTGGTGAGCCGAGCCCTCGATCCAGAAGCCTTCGGCACCGCCGACGTCAACGGATCGTACGGTTGCCTCGTCGCCGAGTGCCTTCCCGAAGAGCCCCTCTTCGAGGTTCGCCGGAATCGCCGAAACCAAGGCTCCGACACCGGTGATCGTGGACTGCGGAACGAGCTCGGAGGCCGCGTAGACCACCACGATCTGACCGTTTGCGGGCGGCTGCACGACGTGGATCGATTGTGGCTCCCCGAGGAGTGCGGGCATGGGAGCCGCAAGACCGGTCCGCGACATCGCTTCGTTGATCGAAACCACTGGCCCGAGACCGAGATCGATCGCAGGTTGGGTGTTGACGACACTCGTTTCCGGCCCAGTCGCTGGACCAGTCGTGGGCACCGTCACCCCCGGGTCGATGCGAACGCTTTCGAAGCCGAGCCAGCGCGCAACAGCGCGACGTGGCCCGGGCAGCGCGACCACGACAACGAGCACGACAACAGCCATCGCTCCAGCGAGGCGCATTGTTCGACGACTCGCATGATGCCGCTCTGGCGCGCCGATGCGACGAACCACATCGGAAGCCAGCCGATCGCCACCGGGAATCTCCAGTCGCGCGGCGAGCTCACCCAGAGAGCGTTCGAGGTCGATCACTGCTGCTCCATCTCGGTCCGTAGACGGGCCAAGGCACGAGCAGTTCTCGATTTCACCGTGCCGACTGCAACTCCCGCGGCACGTGCTGTTTCCGCCTCCGACAATCCGGCGAAGTAGCGGTACGCCAACACCTGGCGGTCACGGGATCCGAGGCGGCCAAGCGCCAGCCCCAAGCTGCGGGCGTCGTCGGCGTCGAGTGCGCTCGTTTCCGGGTCGGGCGCCGAGGCAAGCACCCACGAGCCGTACCTCTCGTCCCGGCTCCGCCGTCGATCGCGGCCACGCAGGTGGTTCTTGGCCTCGTTGGCGACGATACGCAGCATCCACGATCGAACCATCGACGGGTCGGTCAATCTCGACAACGATCGATGTGCTCTCACAAAGGCCTCCTGGGCAATGTCGGCAGCGTCGGTCACCGAACCACTGATGGCCGCGGCCAAGCGCAGCGCCGACTTCTGATAGCGACCGACGAGCGCGCCAAAGGCAGCGTTGTCACCCGCGCGAGCGCGAGCAACGAGGTCGATATCAGAGGGTTCGGTTTGATCGGTGGTCATGGTCGACGAGTTACCTGTCCAGACACCTCCGGCGTCGGCGAGGTTCCACATGCCACAATCGGGACACTATGCGCCGGGCCCTCATCGTGATCGCCGTGATGCTGCTGCCTGCGTGCCGGGTCGATACGACGGTCGACATCTCGATGCGTGCCGATGGAAGCGGCCAGATCACGGTGACAGCCGTCGCCGACGCCGACGTCGTCAATCAGGCTCCGGGACTCGCCGAGGACCTGCGATTCGACGACGCTGTGACTGCCGGGTGGATCGTGGACGGCCCGACCAACGCTTCGGACGGCGGCATGCAGGTGGAACTCACACACGACTTCGCCAACCCCGAGGAAGCCACGGCGCTCCTGCAGTCGATCAACGGTTCGGGCGGTCCCCTGCACGGGGTTGCGCTGTCCCGCACTGTCACTGAGGGCGGCACGACAGTGTCTCTGGTCGGGTCATTGCGAATCGACGGGCTTGGCGCGTTCGCCGACCCCGACGTACTGGCCGCGATCGGGGCGACCCCTTACGCCGAAGAAGTTGCGGCTGCGAGCATCAGCCCCACTCAGGGGGTCGGTGTGACGGTTCGAGCGACGATCCCCGGCAAGATCAACTCGGCCACCGGCACGGTCACCGACGGCACCGTGTCGTGGATCGTTCCCCTCGACGGCTCGCAACTCGATCTCGCTACGAGCGTCGTCGATGACCACGGCAGCGCCAAGATCTGGGGGATCGCGGCAAACGCGGCCCTGATCGGCCTCGTGGCGTGGTGTGTCCTGGCAGCGGCATTCATCGCTTGGGTCATGCGGCAACGCCAGCGTCGCTCCCATCACCGCAGCCCACGGGCCGTGTAACACCCTTTCTCTAGGGTGCAGCCAACATGTCGAAACTCCGTCTCGTCTATCGCTGCAGCGCGTGCGCCAATGCCTATCCACAGTGGGCTGGCCGCTGCCCGTCCTGCGCAGCATGGAATTCCATGGTCGAAGATGTCGAGGGTCCCGACCCAGATGTCGCCATGCTCATCGCGGCGACGTCGACAGCCACGGCCATGCCGATCGCCGAGGTCTGCACCCTGATCGGTGGCCCGCGGTCGACGGGCATCGACGAACTCGATCGTGTGCTCGGCGGGGGCCTCGTCCCTGGCGCGGTCACCTTGCTGGGTGGCGAGCCGGGCATCGGCAAGAGCACGCTGCTGCTGCAATTGGCTGCGGCGTGGCCCACCCGAACGCTGTACGTCAGCGGCGAGGAGAGCGCTCAACAGGTGCGGCTACGCGCCGAACGGCTCGGGGCGATCGCATCCAATCTGTGGTTGCTGGCCGAGACGTCGCTCCCACATGTCGTGGCAGCGCTCGACACCGTTCAGCCAGACCTTGTCATCATCGACAGCATCCAGTCGATCGCCGACCCCGACCTCGGCTCGGCACCCGGCACTGTCGTGCAGGTTCGCGGCTGCACCCACCGTCTGGTGGCCGAGGCCAAGCAACGCGGCATACCCATGGTGCTCGTCGGTCATGTCACCAAAGATGGCGGCCTCGCCGGGCCACGCGTACTCGAGCACGTCGTCGATACGGTGCTCAGCTTCGAAGGCGACCGGCACCATGCCCTGCGCCTGCTGCGCGCCGTGAAGCATCGCTTCGGCTCGACCAACGAACTGGGCGTGTTCGAGATGGTCGAGCACGGTCTTGTCGGTGTGCCCGACGCCAGCAGTCTGTTCCTCACCGACCGACGCCCGGGTGTCGCCGGATCCGCAGTCACACCGACGCTCGAGGGTCACCGGCCGTTGTTGGTCGAGGTCCAGGCCCTGACCAACAAGGTCACCTCTGGCGTGCCGCCTCGCCGCAGCGCGCAAGGGCTCGACCCTGGCCGATTGGCGCTGTTGCTGGCCGTGCTCGAACGCCGGGCAAGGTTGCCAATGGGCCAGCACGAAGTGTTCGCCTCGGCCGTCGGCGGCGTGCGGCTGACCGAACCGGGCAGCGATCTGCCGATGTGTCTCGCCATCGTCAGTGCCCTAGCCGATCATCCCCTTCCAGCCGACGTCATTTCGTTCGGCGAGATCGGACTCGCCGGCGAGCTGCGCCAGGTTGCTCACGCATCGCGGCGACTCGCCGAAGCGGCGCGACTTGGCTTCAGTAGGGCGATCGTGCCGGCCAACTCGGCCAACGGTGTCGACGGCATCTCGCTGGTTCGCGTAGCGACCCTCTCCGAAGCATTGCGGGCCGTGGGATTGGACGACGTCCGCGGCAAGTAGAATCCCTCCATGACGAGCCCCGGGCCTCCCACCGACGCCTTGCACGAAGCGCTGGCGCTTGTCGCCCCCGGAACTCCGCTGCGCGACGGGATCGAACGCATCGTGCGGGCGAAGACGGGCGCACTGCTGATCCTCGGCGACGGGCCCGACGTGCTGGCGATCTGCAGCGGCGGGTTTCTGCTCGACGCACCGTTCAGCCCGCAACGCCTCAGCGAATTGGCCAAGATGGACGGCGCGATCATTCTCGGCTCGTACGGCCAGCGATTGGCTCGGGCCAACGTCCATCTCGTGCCCGACCCAACCGTGCCGACGACCGAGACCGGCACCAGACATCGCACAGCCGAGCGGGTCGCCCGTTCGATCCCGGTGCCCGTGGTCAGCGTCAGCGAGGAGATGGGTGTCATCAGCGTGTACGCGGGAGGCATGCGGCACCAACTGCAAGACATCAGTCGTCTGCTGGATCGCGCCAACCAAGCGCTGCAAACACTCGAGCGTTACAAGGTGCGCCTCGACGACACCTTGGCAAATCTCACTGCGCTCGAGGTGGAAGATGTCGCCACCATCCGCGACGTCGCCTCGGTGGTTCAGCGCGGCGAGATGGTGCGGCGTATTTCCGCCGAGATCGAGACGATGATCGTCGAGTTGGGCGTCGACGCGCGGCTGTTGCGATTGCAGGTCGACGAGGTCAATGGCGAGATCAACCACGAGCTCGAACTGGTGTTGGCCGACTACCCACGGATCGCCAACAACTGGGCCGGCCACGGCCTCGACGGCGACTCCCCGGCGTCGCCGCGTGGCCTGCGCATGCTGACCCGAGTGCCCCGAATCACCCCGCAGCTCGCCAACTCGATCGTCGACCACTTTGGTGATCTCGCCAAGCTGCAGCGGGCGAGTGCTGCCGACATCGCCGAGGTCGAGGGCATGGACGGCTCGTTGGCCGCCGCAGTGAAAGAGACATTCGACCGGATAACCGAGTCGACCATCCTCGACCAGTATGCGTGATTCAGTTCGGGAAGTACTTCGTAGTCTCACCCTTGCGTTCGAGGGTGACTGCTCCATCGTCGACGAGCTTCATCAGGTGAGACAGCACGCTGCGCGCTGCCGCTCTGTGTAGCTCCTCGCGTACGTCGGCGTACATCGACTTCACCATCGCCTCGATGTCGGTCACGCCGGATCGAACCGCGGCCATGACCTGCGCCTCGCGCTGCAACCGATGCTCGAGGAAGGCCTGCAGAAATGGCTGCGGCGATGTCACCGGTGCACCGTGGGTCGGCCACAATGTGGCGTCGTCGCGAGCCATCACCTTGCGCAGCGAGTCGATGTAGGCGCGCATGTCGCCGTCGGGCGGCGACACCACGGTGGTGCTCCAGCCCATGACGTGATCGCCGGTGAACAGCGCGTGCTCCTCGTCGAGCGCGTAACACATGTGATTCGAGGTGTGTCCCGGCGTGTGCACAGCACGCATGGTCCACCCGACGCCCATCGCCGCAACCTCGCCATCGCCCACGCGCACATCGGGATCGAAGTCGGTGTCGGTGGTCTCCTCCAAGGTCACGCCGTCCTCGATCGCCGCGTTGATCTCCGGGTCCATGTCTGGGTCGACCTCGACGCTGCCATGCGGGCCAAAGGCGATGGTGGGTGCGCCGGTCTCCTCACGCAACCACGCCGCGAGTGGCGAGTGATCGGAATGACAATGTGTGACCAGAATCGCTCGCACGCGGGCGCCATCGAGTGCAGCGACCAGTGCCTCGCGGTGCTCGTCGAGGATTGGGCCGGGATCGATGACTGCGACGTCGCCATGGCCGACGATGTAGGTGCCAGTCCCGAGATAGGTGTACTTCGACGGATTGTTGGCGATCACCCGGCGGACCAGTGGCGAAACCGGCACCGCCGCGCCGTAGCGCGGTTCAGCGAGGGTGACGAACGGAATCTCGGCCATCTCGTCACCTTACGGCGCTATGGCCCGCACCTCGCCCACGTGCTGCCCGTGCCCCAAGATGAACTCGGCGACCAACGTTTCGACGGCAGACGTGTCGATGTCGAGCGCTCGCAGCGCGGCGAGCATCACCGGCGGCCGCGCCCGATTGGCGCCGTCGGCGATCTTCAACGCGACCGCACGGCCGTCCGGCAGTGCTGCAGCGAACACACCGTCGGCACCATCTTTTGCCATCAGGCCACGCACGTGTCGCATGAAGTGGGTGACATCGCGATCGGCGCCGCCGACCATTTCAGGATGCGCAGTCATGGCGTGATACACAGCGTCGCCCGCGCTGTCCGCCTCGCCGGTTGCGATCGAGCGGAATCCGCGTGCCAATCCTACGAGTGAGATCACGTGAGCCGGCGATCCGCAACCGTCGATGCCTATGTGGCTGTGGTGCTCAGAAGTGAGTTCGTCGATCGTGGCGGTGATGTGTTGTTGCAGCGGGTGTTCGGGCGACAGATAGGAGGCATCGACTGGCCAGCCATTGATCGCACTGGTGACCAGCATCCCGCCGTGCTTGCCGCTGCAGTTCATCTGCAGCGCGGTGCGGCCGCCACCACTGCGCAGTACGACCTCGGCGGCGACGTCGTCGAGGGGAAGGTCGGGGGTGTTCGCCAGCGAACGCTCGTCGAGGCCAGCCGTCGCCAGTATCCGCAAGGCGGCTTCAAGATGCTGTGGGGTGCCGTCGTGGCTGGCACAGACGAGCGCCAGCAGATCGGCCGGCAACTGCAACCCGGCGAGCACCATCGCAACCGCCTGCATCGGCTTGTTCGATGATCGCGGGTAGATCGCGGTCGTCGGGTCTCCGACCGCAAACTCGACGTCGCCGTTTGATGACAGGCCGACAACCGCGCCGAAGTGAACCGATTCGTCGCACCCGCTGCGACGCGTGATGGCGACAGGGACGAACGCCTTAGGGATCGCCATCGCTGCCGGGCTCGACCTTTCTGCGTCGCGACAGGCGCGGCAGGTGCTTGCCGGGCTGCATGCTCGTGAGCTGGTTGTCGATCACCTCGTGGCGTTCGCCGACGTTGCTGAGCACGGCTTGGGCCATGGCGGCGGCGGGAATCGCCAGGACCGCGCCGACCGCACCCAACACGGCTCCGCCGGCAACAGCCGAGCCGAACGCAATCGCCGGGTGCAGGTCCATCGTGCGCGCCGTGACACGCGGCAACAGGAAGTAGTTCTCGACCTGTTGGTAGACGATCACGAAAACCAGGATGACCAGTGCCTTCGGCGGCGAGTCGACGAATTGCACCAGCACAGGCAGCGCCCCGGCGATGTAGGTGCCGACGACGGGGAGGAACTGGCTGATCAGGCCCACCCACAACGCCATCGCCACCGGCGCCTGGATGCCGATCGCCTGAAACAGCACCCAGTGGGAGAACGCCGACAACCCGGCGAGCAGGGCGCGGGAGTAGATGTAGCCGCCAGTCTTGTCGATGGCCAACTCCCACCCGTCGAGGACACGTCGCTGCCGGTCGGGATGCAGCCGGCTGCAGATCACGCGGCGCAGCTTCGGCCCATCGGCCACGAGATAGAACGTGAACAGCAGCACCGACAACCCCTTGACCACCACCCCGAGCGCGGTCACCGAGAGGTCGACGACCTTGCCCTGCTGGCTGCGGATGAACCGCTGTACCGCGCCGTTCTCATCGTTGATCGAGGCAATGACCTGCGAGGCGTTGATGTGAGTGTCGAAGTTGTCGTTGATGAAATCGACGGTGCGGTTGACGTACTTCTCGGAGTCGCCCAGCAGCGTCGCTATCTGCTGGCCGACCAACGTGCCGATCGCCACGACGAACACGAGGAACCCCAGGAACACACCGACAAGGATCACGGCGGTGGCAGAGCCGCGCCGCCAACCTCGCGCAGCCAATCGATTGACACCCGGTTCGATAGCCAGCGACAAGAAGAGCGAGACGAGCAAGAGCAGAAACAGCGCCGACAGGCTGGTCCACACCGACCGTGTGACGATCGAGATGATGTAGCCGAGCCAGAAGATCGCCACGGCTTTCCACACCCAGCGCGGCATCTGCTCGGGCGCGGACCACGGCTGGGATTCGCTCATCAGTGCCGAGCGTAGTGACCAACCGCATCGCGAAGGGTGGAGGCCAGGTCCCCTCGCTGCGTCACCTCGACCTCACCGAGGGCCAACCAGGCGGCCATGGCGTGCAACTCCGGGGCCAGATCGTCGGCGAGTGGTCCTGCGGGAACACCGAGTTCGACGAACGAACCTTGCACCAGCAGTACGCCGCGCTGGCGGTCGGCCTTCAGGTCGACGCGTCCCACGATGCGGTCGCCCCACAGGATCGGCAACACGTAGTAGCCATAGATCCGCTTGGGCTGCGGCGTATAGATCTCGATGCGATAGTGAAAACCGAACAGGCGGTGGGCCCGTTCACGGTTCCACACCACAGGGTCGAATGGGCTCAACAGAGCGCAGGCATTGATGCGCCGCGGGATGCGAGCATCACGATGCAGATACGCCGGCGCCGTCCAACCCTCGACCTGTACCTCGCGCAACGTGCCTTCCTCGACAAGCTCGACAACCAACTCCTTGCATGGCGCGTTCTTCTGACGGTGGTAGTCCGTGAGATCCGTGAACGTGCCGATGCCGTGGTGTCGTGCCGCGAGATCGAGCAGTTGCTTGCGGGCCTCGCGCTCGGGCGCGTCGGGGCGGGCAAGCACTTCGGCGGGGATGATCCGCTCGGTGAGGTCGTAGATGCGGGCGAAGTCCCCCTGCCGTCTGGTCACGGTGACGCGCCCCGTCCAGAAGAGGTGCTCGAGCGCGACTTTGGCGTCGTCCCAGTCCCACCACGTGCCCTTCTTGCCAACGCGTTCGGAGAGGTCACCCGACGCGACCGGGCCTCCGTCCTCGATCCGCCGGTACACCTCCTCGGTGTACCCGGGTCGTCGATCGTCGAGCGTGAAGAATCGTGCCCACTTGTGCTGGCCCACCATCTTCCAGCGGTGCAAATGGTAGTGAGCCATGTCGACGTGCGAGGCCTCGTGCACCCAGTACTCGAAGACCTCGCCCGCCTTGGTGGCGTCGCCGATCATGCTGCGCGGATGTGGGCCCAGCCTGGCGAACAATGGCAGTTCCTGGCTGCGCACCAACACATTGACCGAGTCGATCTGGATCAACCCCATGCGGTCGAGCACGCGACGAAAATGCCGGCGATCGACGCGACCTTTCGGGCGCTGATCAGCGAAGCCCTGCGCGGCGAGCGAGATCCGGCGCGCCGCGGCCAGCGAGATCTTCTCGGCGGCCACGCGGCTCAGTCGGCGACAGTGATGGTGACCGAGTTGATGACCACCTCGGTGCGCGGCCGATCGCTGTGGTCGGTGTCGGCTTTCTGCATCGCATCGACGATCTCGAGGCCCTTCACAACTTGGCCGAAGTGGTTGTACTGCGGGGGCAGGTTGACTCCGCTGGGACCACTGATCAAGAAGAACTGGCTGCCGTTGGTGTTGGGGCCTGCGTTGGCCATGGCCATCGACCCGATCTGGTACTTCTGCTTCACGGGCTCGTCGTTGAAGCGATAGCCCGGCCCGCCGCGACCCGTACCGGTCGGATCGCCGCCCTGGCACATGAAGCCGCTGATGATGCGATGAAAGACAACGCCGTCGTAGTAGTGCTGTGCGGCAAGAAACACGAAGTTGTTGACGGTGAGCGGAGCGTTGATCGCATCGAGGGCGATCACCAGTGTGCCCATGCTCGTCTCCATCGTGGCGGTGTGCCGCTTGCTCGTGTCGATACCCATCTCGGGGGCTGAGTCGAACTGTTGCTTGCGGGGAGCGGAACCATCAAGGGCGGGAAAGGGGGTAGCCATGGATCGACACGCTACCCGGGCATGTCTAGTCTGCGAGCGGTGAAACATTGGGGACGGCTGGCACTGACGGTCGCTCTCACGACCCCGTGCGGCTGGTCGTCACGAGCAGCTGCCGACGGCCAACCCGTTGTTGGATTCGGTGTCGACGGCGTGATGATCGACAGCAGCTTCAGCGGCGGCAAGCAGGTCAGGCCCGAGCAGGTTGTGCGACTACCTGGTGGTTCGTTCGTCGTCAGCGGGTTCTTGCAGGCAGCAGGTCAACTGACGGTGCAGCAGTTCGTCGCGCGCTACACATCGCTCGGCCAGCTCGACCCGGGGTTCGGAAGTGGCGGAGTCATCTACCCGACAGGCGTGGTGCGAGACCTCACCCCGCTGCCCGACGGGCGGCTCGTTGTCACCGCCCTGTCGCCGGTCGGCGATTTGGGGTTCCTCGAAGCCGACGGTTCGATGACCCCTGTCCCGGTCGGGACCTTTCCGGATCAATTGGTTCGGCGACCCGATGGTGCGACGTATGCCCTCGACACGAGGAACGGCACTCGTGTCGCCACCCTGGTCAGGCCCGACGGGTCGATCGACGGGACCTTCAACTCGGACATCGCCAGCGTGTTGCCACCCGGATCGCGCATGGGTGCCAGCAACGTCGTCTACTCACCTCCGAATGCCACGCTGCTCTCCGACGGCCGGCTGGTGGTTGCTTTCGCATACACGACGGCAACACCCGGCAATGTCTTCTGTGGCCTCGTTGCGTTGCACAGCGACGGGCGGCTTGACTCCACGTTCGGCGTCAACGGACTTGCATCGATGTCGCAGGCCATGTGCCGGGTCGACCACTTTGCGGACGACACGATCCGTGTGCTCGGCGACTTCGGCGAGGCCGTCGTCTCGATCTCACCGGACGGGGTGCTGCTCGGAGCGGTGCCGGCACCGTTCGACGCGCCCGACCTCGTGTTCGAGGGGACCGGCTGGTCGTACAGGCAGGGTGGTCCGAGCGAGATCCTCAATCTCGACCCACTCGGGAACCTCGAATCGACGTTCGGCGTGAACGGCGTGGCAACGCTTCCTGGTATGGCCATCGATGGGTTCGAATTGCTCGATTCCGGTGACATCGTCGCCTGGGGCAATCCTGTCGGCGACACGACTGCGCTCGCTCTCGGCCTGATCGACGGGTCGTATGGCACGGCGTTGCAGCCACCCTCTGTGGTGGCGACCAAGTTTGTTCCCCTGCCCCCTGTGCGAATTCTGGACACTCGCGAGGGCTTGGGCGCGCCGGCGGCAATGGTCGGTGGCGGAGGCCATCTCGAACTCCAGATCGCCGGAGAGGGCGGGATTCCCAACAGCGATGTTTCCGCGGTGGCATTGAACGTCACGGCCACGGAAGCAGCACAGGCCGGCTACGTATCCGTGTACCCGTCGGGCAGGCGAAGGCCAACGGTGTCAAGCCTCAATCTCGAAACCGATCAGACCGCCGCCAATCTGGTCATCGTCAAGGTCGGAGCCAACGGCAAGGTCACGCTGTTCAGTTCGGGCGGTACCCATTTCGTGGCCGACGTCGCCGGCTACTACACCCCGGTCACGACCTCGACCGACGGACGCCTGCAAACCGCGACGCCAGAACGCATCCTCGACACACGCGAGGGAATCGGCGCACCGCGAGCCACACCGCAAGCAGGTGGGCACATCGACCTGCAGGTCGCCGGTCGAGGCCCGGTTCCGGCCACGGGCGTCTCGGCCGTGGTGCTCAACATCACGGGAGATCAGGCCGTCCTCGATGGATTCGTCACTGTCTGGCCCACCGGAATCGATCGGCCACTTGCCTCCAACCTCAACCTGGTCGCCAACGACACGCGAGCCAACCTCGTCGTCGTGCCACTTGGCGTGGACGGCAAGGTCTCGCTGTTCACGTCCGGCGGCACCGATCTGATCGCCGATGTCGCCGGATGGTTCACCGATGCCTCGGCCCCCGACGACGGCGCCGGATTGTTCGTTCCGATCACCCCCACCCGCGTACTCGATACCCGCCAAGAACCCTCGCCACCCACCGCGCCGGTCAGTTCGCTGAGCAGGCTGATTGGCGCGACCGCGGTCGTTCCACCCCATGCAGCCATCGCGATCGCGTTCAACATCACGGTGACCGAGTCGGGCGGCGCCGGCTTCGTGACGGCCTGGCCAGCGCACACGGCACGCCCACTGGTCTCCAACCTCAACGCCACGCGCTCGGGCCAGACCGTGCCGAACGCGGCGATCGTGACGCTCGGCCTCGACGAACTCGCGCTCTACACCCAGTCGGGCGCCCACCTCGTCATCGACATCAACGGCTGGTACACGAGCCACTGACTCCGCGCTAGCCGTTGCGCGAGTTGTAGTCGGCGATCAGGGCATTCGCTTGCTCGACCGCAGCCGCCAACGTCGTTGCCACATCAGCACCACCGAAGATCGCGGCGACACCTTGCGCCGTCACCGTGCGCACCTCGCGCAGCGGGCCAACGATCGGACCGACCGAGGTCGGCGAGTCGGGTGACGACAGCAATTGATCGTAGGGAACCTTGAAACGTGAATCGGTGGCCAGCGTGGTCTGCAACGGGTCGAGGGTCAAGGCGTCGGTGCGCACCGGCACGTAGCCAGTCGCCGCCGACCATTCACTCTGCTGCTGCGCTGACGAGAGATAGGTGATGAAGTCCCACGTCGCAGCAGTGCGCACATCATCGCCCGAGTCGACGACCCACAGCGACGCACCACCGACCAGCGCCCCCGGCTTGCCATCGGGCCCGGGCATCACACCGACGCCGACATCAGCGTTGGTGATCTGCGGAAACTGACCGCCACCCAAGATGCTGATCACCGGGCCGATCGACGCCGAGGTGGCAATCGTCATGGCTGCAGGCTCGGCCCCGTCGACCAACTTCAACAAGTTGTCGAAACCCGACGTCGAGTTGTCACCGACGTTCACCGCCAGGCCGTCGTTGATCATCGTCTGCATGAAGCCGAGCAGCGACTGGCCGATCTCGTTGTTGTAGAGCACCTGCGTCGCCCGCGCCGTACGACCGTTCTGATTGTCGGCGTAGAACTCGCCGGCCTTGGCGAACCATTGCTCGATGTACCAACCGCCTCCGCTGTCGAAGCCCGAGTCGAGTGCCAGCCCGTACTTGGCGACACCCGACTGGACGATGGCCTCACTGTCGGCACGCAACTCTTCGAGCGACGCCGGCGGCTGCTCGGGATCGAGCCCGGCATCCGCGAACATCTTCTTGTTGTAGAACAGGACCGGATTCGAAATGTTGAACGGCATCGACCACTGCACTCCCTGCGTGGCGTAGGCGCCGAGCCCGGTCGGCAGGAACTCACTGGTG
>JANPBZ010000114.1:0-1704 GCA_031430695.1 Ilumatobacteraceae bacterium | reverse complement strand
GTGCGCTGCCTCGGTGAGCTTGTCGACGGCGATCTGCGGTGAGGGGATGTCGGGATTGCCGAATCCGAGGTCGATCACATCGACCCCTGCTCGCCGTGCCTCGATCTTCAAGTTGTTGATGATCGTGAACACATACGGTGGCAGGTTGGTGATTCGGCGGAACTCCATAGAGGATCTCACGCTACTTGCTGCAATCCGGCCGCCCACGGCAGATATGCGAGCATGGCGACATGGCACTCAGTCCGCTCCCCGACGACTGCATCCACGTCGTGATCGAAATCCCGCGTGGCAGCCGCAACAAGTACGAAATCGACCACGACACCGGGCGGGTGTTTCTCGACCGGCGACTGTTCACCGCGACGACCTACCCGGCCGACTACGGGTACATCCCGAATACGAAGGGCGGCGATGGCGACGCGCTCGACGCGCTCGTGCTGCTAGAGGATGCGGTGTATCCCGGCGTATGGGTCGCGGCGCGACCCGTCGGTGTGCTGTACATGCACGACGAGGCCGGCGAGGACGCCAAGATCCTGTGCGTGCCACCGAAGGAACCGCGTTGGAACGACGTGCACGACCTCACTGATCTCACGCCGCAACTGGTCAGCGAGATCCAGCACTTCTTCGAGGTCTACAAGGCGTTGGAACCGGGCAAGGAATCATCGTCTGCAGGTATCGCCGGAAAAGACGCGGCATGGCGCGAGATCCGCGATGCGCGCGCCAGCTACACACCTCACTCCTAATTCGCCACCGCCACGTGCCGAGTTTCACCCGTCAGCATTCCCGCTGCTCGGGCACTGCTGGCCAGGTCGCGATTGCAGCGATCGTCGCGCTCGGCGCCTCTTGTCTTGCGGGGTCTCCGCTGTACCTGTCGTCGGTGGCCACCGCTGCGGTACAGAGCGAGTTGGGGCACACGTGCCTGGCTGACGTTGGTCTTCGCATCCCCATGGGCGGCGCGCAACCCGACACGATCCCGATCCTCGAACGGATGGCCGTGCCGCTCGCTGCGAACACGCAGCCGAGCATCCTCACGCGCATCGCCTCATCCATCCTGGTCGACACCGGGGTACCGGACGTCAGACCATTTCCTCGATGGTTGCCGATGGCAGCTGCATCGTGGTTGCCAGCCACGATCATGCTGTCGCGGACGTGGCCGACCGGATTCTCGACCTCGACCGCTGACGTTCGTGACGTCAGCTCGACACTGCGATCAGGGCTATCCCTCCAGCTACCATCAACAAGCCGACAATGACCTGGATCACCCGATAGCGCCATGTCGGAGTATCGCCGTAGCCCCGCGTGTTCATCTCCCTCGACCAACTGATCTTCACGTGTCGCGCAGACGCCGATCCGGGGATGCCGCCTCGCGTGGCAACGAGGGCGAATCCGAACAGCACCAGCAGCAGTCCGAGGGCGATCACGCGACCGGTGACCCCGAGCCACGCGTGAGCAGTCTCTCGATGGTCTGGCGAATCGTCATGCCCAACCCTACGCACGAGATCCCAGTGGAGTGTTTCACGCGCCCCCGGGTGGGCTTGAAACACTCCACTGCGCCAGGGTGGGCTTGAAACACTCGAATGGGTGGGCGGGGTTAGCCGCAATACCGTTCAGTTAGGTGGTCGGATGGTGGCGATGGATGCGCCGGTGGGTTGTGGCCAGTCGCGGTGTCGGGTTCGTTTGACGTGCCACTTGACGTACTTGCGTTTG
>JANPBZ010000113.1:0-54385 GCA_031430695.1 Ilumatobacteraceae bacterium | reverse complement strand
ACCGCCCTGGGTCTGATGGAGACTCGGGTTATTGGGTTTCAACCAGTTGGCTGGTCGATCTTTGAGCGTAGTAGGTCGCCTCGAACTCGGCGGGCGGGATGTCAGCGAGTGAGCTGTGCAGCCTGGTCGTGTTGAACCAATGGACCCAGCTGAGGGTGGCCAGTTCGACGTCGTCGACGGTTCTCCACGGCCCTTTGTCGTAGATCAGTTCGCTCTTGTAGAGCCCGTTGACCGCCTCGGCGAGTGTGTTGTCGTAGCTGTCACCGATGGAGCCGATCGAGGGCAGGGCATGGATCTCTGCGAGGCGTTCGGTGTAGCGGATCGATGTGTATTGTTGCTGCCGGCATCGGAGTGACACACCAAGCTTTCGAAGCGGGTGCCACGGTTGAAGCGGGCGTGCTCGAGGGTGTCCAACACGATCTGGGTGCGCATGTTCGTGGCCACTGTCCAACCAACGATCATTCGTGAGAACACATCGGTGATGAAAGACACCGGCTCGGGCGCTGATCGTCGCACCGGGATCTGGTAGTGGTTCATGTTGAGTGGTCAGAGGGCGATCAGCAGTGCGACGATGAAGAGAGCGACACCGGCCAGCGCTGACGCCACATAAATGGTCTACACGAACGTCATGGTTGAGTTCGGCGTGAAGAAGGAGGCAGTCATGTCGGCGGAACAGCCACATCCGGAGGCCCATCGTCGCGATTGTGAGTGCGGGGGTGGTCGCCGCGGTCCTCGGAGCATGCGCCAGCAATGCTGAGCCGAAGTCGTCAGCGGCGAGCGGCACAACAGCCGCAACGCCCACAACGGCCGCTCCGATCACAACCGCACCGACGAGCGCGGCGGCGCCGACCACCGCCGACGCGACGTCGACATCACTGTCGTCCGGCACGGCACTGCTCGCCGACCATCACACGTGGATCGCCTACCAGTCCAACCAGACGGGACCGGAAGGCATCTGGCTCATCCATCCCGACGGCACCGAAAACCACAACGTTGCCGCTGACGTCCCCGGCGAGGAGAAGTATGGAAACTGGTCGCCCGACGGCACGCACCTCGTCTTCACGACCCGAGGCGGAGAGACGGAGCCCCTCTACGTGTATGACCTCGGGTTGAACACGTCCGAACAGCTTTTCCAATGCAACGCTCCGTGCCTCGGCGATGAGGAACCCGTGTACTCACCGGACGGCGCCGAGGTCGCGTTCAGCCGAGCGCACGGACCTTTCGTCCACGACGACGCGACCGGCAACGACGTGCCGACGGATTGCGGTCTCTGGATCGGAGATGTGGCCACCCGAGCGGTCCACCAGATCACGAGCAACACCGATCCGCCATGCGACCGCGAGTACTTCCCGGGATGGTCACCAGATGGCAAGCACATCACGTACTGGCGAGACCCGTACGCGAACGGCGCACCCACCGGCACGGCCGTCTACACGATCGATCCGGATGGAACCAATGAGACCCAACTCACCGATCCGACCATGAACGCCGGGGATCCGGCCTGGTCGCCAGACGGCCAGTGGATCGTGTTCTCGATCTATCCGCTCAACGAATACAACTTCGTCCCGGCGATCTCCAACCTCTATCGCATTCACCCGGACGGCACCGGCCTCGAACAGCTCACGCACTACGACACGTCTGCCATGCGCCACGATCCCCCGTTACACACCAGACGGCAAGTGGATCATGTTCACGGCGGTGCTCCCCAACAGTCGCGAGCTGTGGGCGATCCCGGCCGACGGCGGCGACCCGATCGTGATCATCGCCGGCGGGATCCAGTTGCACGGCGTGTGGCAGCCCAACGCTGGCTGATGCCCACGAGGGGGCCCGAGACCATCACGAGCCCGATCACACAGTGGCCGCAGAGACTCTCGCATGTGGTGCGTGGTGCCATGCGAAGGCCCCGGGAAGCAACACCGGTCGGTTGCCGCGGGAGTGCATCGATTGTTGCGCCGCGCGTGCGCCATTGCGAACCGAATGAGGCACCACTCATGTCCGCGCATTCGATGCTCAGCAGCGGCTTCGGGTCGGAGTCGTCGTGTCGTCGGCCGCCCTTTTGCCGCCCCGGCCGAGAGCGGTCCGCACATGAACCCTGCTGACCTGCGGTTTCACGGTCTCCGATTTTCTGCTGGGGGGCGGATACCCCCGAAATCCCCCGTCCATTTCAACCGCATTTCCCCTGGTCAGACGCTTGCGGGATCGCTGGGGGAATTCGCCGCCCTCGTGACCTAGCGAAAAGGACCAGGTCAGAGGGTATTTTGGGACAAGGTGGAGCTGGGGGGAATCGAACCCCCGTCCATCAGGCTATGAACGTTCGTGATACGGCCATTCCCGACTCACTCGCTAACGCAGCGAGACCGGCGGGTCGGCTGACCTCCGCAAGCGGGGTCCACGCTCGGTCTTTGCCGAGTGTCAGCAGACTTTCCTACAGTCAGCGGTCTTTCTCGCCGTCATCCCCCGCTTCTGTTGCCGGGCTGCGGTGGATCGGCCCCGTGCGCCATTTCTGGTCACGATGTCTCTTCACTACCTAACTAATTAGGCGGCGAGAGCGAACTGCTCGTTGGCAATTCTGTTTTGTGCCCCGTTTAGCGAGTCTGAGCAACTCGGGTCGCACGCTCGCCCACAGATACTGATGTCGAAACCAGTCAGCCCCGTGTTTGATTGTCCGACCAGCCTACCCGCACCCGTTGGAATTCGAACGAGTGTTTCAAGCCCGCCCGGGTGGGACGCAGACACTCGTTTAGAATGGCGCGATGAGCCTCGCCGACGAGAAGTACCTCGCACTCACCACCTTCAAGCGCGACGGCACCCCGGTCACCACGGCGGTCTGGGCGGCGTCGATCGATGGCGGCAAGATCGGGTTCTGGACGTCGTCGGGATCGGGCAAAGCCAAGCGCCTTGCCCATACCTCGAAGGTCGTCGTGCAACCGTCGGACGCAAGGGGCAAGGTGAAGGCCGGCACGTCGCCGACCGAGGCGACCGCCGTGTTGGTGACCGGTCCCGAGCTCGAAGGCATCCGCACCAAGATCAAGGCCAAGTATGGCGTGATGTGCAGCATCACCAAGTTCTTGAACAAGGTCGGTGGAATCGTCAAGCGCAAGAGGATCCCGTACGGCGACCGCGGCGTCGTGATCACGCCCAATTGATCACACGACCCACAGTGCATCGACGGTTGGGTCTGGCACTACTCGCCGCGTCGCAACTCGTCGTGGCATGCTCGTCGGGATCGGAGAGTTCGTCGACGAACGCGATCGAAACCAGTGCGTCGACCGCAACCACCTCGTCGCTCGCTCCGACAACGTCATCGTCGACCTCCACCTCGACAACGACGTCGACTTCAACCACGTCGACCACCTCATCGACGTCCACCACGACGTTCCCCGACGACTTGGTCACCGAAACTCGGGTGGTCGGCCAGTCGGTACTCGGCCGCGACATCACCGCATATCGCCTGGGTGATCCAGACGGCCGTCCAGTGCTGCTCGTCGGTGTGATCCACGGGAACGAAGCAAAGGGGTTCGAAATCACTCGGTTGATCCGCACCATGCCGACCCCTCCCGGCATCGATCTGTGGATCATCGACAGCATCAATCCCGACGGGCAGGCAGCCGATGTCCGGGAAAACGCCAACGGTGTCGACCTCAACCGCAACGTGTCGCACAACTGGAACTACATCCCGCAATCGGAAGACAACGGTCAGTACTCAGGCGAAGCACCCGCCGATCAACCCGAGACCCAGGCGCTCGAGACGTTCGTGAACGAGATCCAGCCGAACATCACCATCTTCTGGCACCAAGATGCCAACCGGGTGTCACCTGGGGGAGCGCGCAGGGTGATCCCCGAAACGTTTGCGGCCATCGTGGGTCTGTCCACCGCAGGCACGCCCTGCACCGCCGGGTGCACCGGCACGGCAAGTCAGTACGTGAATCACGCCGTGGATGGCGGAACTGCGTTCATTGTCGAGCTGCCAGGCAACGATGAAGTCACGCCGGCAATGGTCAGGCTGCACGCCGAGACGACCCTCGAGGTGATCACCCTCTAACGCAGTCGTCAGTCAGTGCGACCCTTCGCCTGGCGGCCCATGGCGCGCTGCATGTCGCGCTGCGCATCGCGTTCGGCCATGGCGTTGCGTTTGTCGGCCTTGCGGCGGCCGCGCGCCAACGCCAGTTCGACCTTGACCTTGCCGTCCTTGAAGTAGAACGACAGCGGAACAAGCGACAATCGCTCGAGTGCGACCTCGGCGGCGATTCGCTCGATCTCGCGACTGTGCAGCAGCAGTTTCCGTGGCCGGTCGGGATCGTGTGCACCGATGCCGTGAGCGAACTGGTAGGGCGGGATGTGAATGCCATCCAGCCAGATCGCCCCGTTGATGACCCGTGCGTAGGCGTCGGCCATCTGCAGGTGTCCCAGACGCAGGCTCTTCACTTCGCTGCCCTGCAGCACGATGCCGGTCTCGATGGTGTCGAGGATCGAGTAATCGTGCCGCGCCTTTCGATTGCTGGCGATGAGCTTGCGATCTGCAGATCCCGGACTGGAAGGTGACATCGCCCGTGAGGGTAGCGGTCGCCTGGTCAGCGACCGCCTCGCTACCCTTCGGCCGATGCTCGCGTTCCCCAACGGTGCCTTTGCCGAAATGATCGGACACACCTACGACGGCTATCCATTGGAGGCGTGCGGACTGCTGGTCGGCACAGGCGACCAGGTGAATCGCTTCGTCGCCTGCACCAACGAGGCTGCATCGGCGCGGATCTACGCGATCCCAGGCAAGGAACTCCTGCAAGCCGAACGGGCGGCAGAAGCCGACGGCATGGAGGTCATCGGCGTGTTCCACAGCCACACGCACAGCGAGCCCTATCCCAGCCCGACCGATGTCGAGCAAGCGCCAGACCCCGGCTGGCACTACGTGATCGTGAGCCTGAAGCGTGAGGCGCCCGAGACGCGCAGCTATCGCATCGTCGACGCGACGATTGCGGAGGAGCGCGTCGCCGTCGGCTGAGATAGAATCCCGACAGGATTGATCAGGTTGATCGGAATAGATGATCAACCACCGGTTGTTGGGGGTGGTGATGGTTCCTTTCGAAAGCGTGCTCGACATGATCGGCAACACGCCGATGGTCGACGTCAGTCGCCTGTCGCCGAACCCCGACGTGCGCATCGTCGCCAAACTGGAAGGGCAGAACCCCTTCGGCTCGGTCAAGGACCGCATTGCCAAGTCGATGATCGAGCACGCCGAGAAGGGCGGCCACCTTCGGCCCGGCCAGACCATCCTCGAGCCGTCGAGTGGCAACACCGGCATCGCCCTGGCCGCAATCGCCCAGTTGAAGGGCTACCCGATCAAGATCCTCCTGCCCGACATCGTGTCGATCGAACGCCGCCAGATGTTGGAGGTGTTCGGTGCCGAAGTCATCTTGACTCCGGGCGAGGAGGGCAGCAACGGCGCCATTCGCCGGGCCCAAGAGATGGCCACTGCGAACCCCGACTGGTGCTTCCTCTATCAGTACGGCAACGATGCCAACCCGCTCGCCCACTACGAGGGCACCGGGCCCGAGATCTGGCGAGATTGTCCGGAAGTCACCCACTTCGTCGCCGGTCTCGGTACCAGCGGCACGCTGATGGGCACCGGCAGGTACTTGAAGGAACAGAACCCGGCGATCAAAGTGATCGCGATCGAGCCACCATTGGGCGAGCGCGTCGAGGGACTGCGCAATCTCGACGACGGCTACATCCCGCCGGTGTTCGAACAGTGGTACGGCTTTGATCTGCTCGACCGCAAGCGGGTGGTTCGGCCGCGCGAGAGCCTCGAATGGACCCGCCGCCTCGTCAGCGAGTGCGGGGTGTTCGCCGGGATCTCGTCGGGTGCCGCAATGGCGGGCGCCGCCAAGGTCGCCAGCGAGATCAGCGAGGGTGTCATCGTCTTCATCGTCAGCGACGCAGGTTGGAAGTACCTCTCCACCGGGGCCTACACCGACGACCTCGACGAAGCCGAAAAACAGGCCGAACGGACTATCTACTTCTAGTTGCACCCACCCTCCGGGCCAACCTCGGTATGGTATGGCGATGAGATTGACGGGACCCAAGGTGTTCGCCCTGACACTCCTCGTGGTGGCAGGTCATGTGGTCGTGCCGAGCCTCGGGGCAGCGGTGCCCACCGTCGACGCCGCGTTCATCACCGGATCGTCGGCGTACCAGGCCGTTACGCCGGAACGACTCGCCGATACCCGCCCGGAAGAGGGCTCATTCGGGTTCACCCGCCTGTCCGATCAGGTGGTGCGAGTGCAGGTGGCCGGCAGAGCGGGTGTGCCCGTAGGCGCATCCGCCGCGGTGCTCACTGTCACCGGGGTCAACACGACCGCAGCCGGCTACGTCACGGTCTATCCCTCAGGCACCAATCTGCCAACGGCGTCGAATGTCAACTTCGACGGCGCCGGTCAGGTGATGGCCAACATGGTCACCGTCAAGCTCGGCGTCGATGGCGCTGTCGAGGTGTACATGCAGCGTCCCATGGACGTCGCAGTCGACGTGTCGGGCGCGTACGTGCCCGTGAACGGCAATGTGAGAAGCGGACGCCTGGTGACGCTCGCCTCGGGCGCGTTCCGGGTACTCGACACGCGAGACCGCGGCGCCGGTGTCGGGGGCACGGCCACCGAGTATGTCGACGTGAGCACTGCCGGGGTTCCAGCGGATGCTGTTGCGGTCGTCGTCAATCTCACGGCGACCACGACCGGCACGGGATTCTGGACGGCGTTCCCGCTCGGTGAGTCGCGTCCGAATGCGAGCAACCTCAACATCGACCGCCCCGGCCAGACGCGTGCGGGCCAGGCAATCGTGCTGTTGTCCGGCGTGGCGGCGTTCAACGTGTACAGCCAGGGTGGCGGTCACCTCATCGTTGACGTTGCCGGTTGGTTCACCGGGGAGACGGCAGCCCTGACGACCGACGGCCTGTTCCTGCCGTCCAACCCCACCCGGCTCGTCGATTCGAGGAGCTCATTTGTCATGCCGACATGGGGTGGCAGCACGCTCGAGTTCCCCGTCTATGGGCCAGGCGGGCAGGTCTCCGCTGTTGCAGTCAACATCACCGGTACCCAGTCGATGAACGTCGGCTTCGTGACAGCGTTCCCATCGGGTGTCTCCCGTCCGCAGGCGTCCAATCTCAATGTCGACAGGTGGGATCAAACGATCGCCAACCATGCCGTTGTCAGAGCCAGCACCCGCGGCATCAGCCTGTTCACCCAACACGGTCTGCACCTGATCGCCGACTTGAACGGTTGGTACCTCGGACCGCCGTCGGCCGCCTTCCTGCCGCCCCCGATCAACCCCTTCTACGGCCCAGCCTCGGCGCGGAGTTTGCATGTCAACAACATCGGATTGGCCACCGCTGTCGGCACCGGCACCAATCTCGACGCCGTTGCCAATCTCGGAATCGCGGCCACATGGAATGGTGCCGCCGAATTGGCGACGCCAGGCAACATCGTGCTGTTCGGGCACCGCACGACCCACGGCGGCCCGTTCCGGTACATCAACGAGGTGCCGATCGGTGGTTCGATCAGTTTGATCGGCGACGATGGCCATTCGTACAACTACACGGTCGTGCGTCAAGACGTGACCGCTCCGAACTTCAACGTCATCAACAACATTGGCATCCGTTCCGGGATGGCCACAGTGCAGTTGGTTGCGTGCACTCCTCCCGGCTCGGTTCGTTTCCGCCACGTCACCACTGCACGGTTGACCAGCGTCACCTGACCGAGCGCTGGCTGCTACCGCCCGAGTACGAGCAGCAGCAAGCCGGCAACGACCACGACGGCGGCGGCGATTCGTCGTGCCGCCTGACCCTCGCCGAGGTAACGGGCACCCACGAACGCGGCGATCACCACGCTGGATTCGCGAAGGCACGTGACGTATCCCACCGGTGCTCGTTGGAAGGCCATCTGCACCAGCGCGTAGGTGACCCCCGAGGCGACTCCCATCGTCACAAAGCGACGCCAGTAGAGGCGCATCGCCGTAACCATGTCGCCCCGGCGTCCGGTCGCCAGCGCATACACGCTCGTCGATGTCGTGAGGCACACGAATGACGCCGCCGCATACAGCGGCGTATCGACGCTGCGGATCCCCTTGGCGTCGACGACCGAGTAGATCCCGATGGTGACGGCAACTCCCAGGGCGACGATCACCTGTGCCGACGCCCCTCGGCCGGCGAGCGCAATCAAGCCGATCGCCGCGATCACCATGCCCACGACCCCGACAGGACTGAAGGTGTCGCCCAACAGAACGATTCCGCCGAGCCCAGCGACCAACGCTCCGCCACCGCGGGCTACTGGATAGGCCAGTGAGAAATCGCCGACGCCGTAGGCCTTGGCCAGCAGTATGCAATACGGCAGGTGGGTGATGCCCGACATCGCCGCCCACACAAGCCCGCGAGCTGGAATGCCTCCGCCGGCCACCAGCACGATGGCTGCCAGCACGCCGGCGACGAAGAACTGTCCCCACAAGGCCATGAACCGATCACCGACCGATTGTTTGACCGAGAGGTTCCACATCGCGTGCAAGACAGCAGCCACGAGTGCGAGAACGGTTGCCGTCAGCATCAGGTGGTCGAGCGTAGAACGCCGAGGCCGACGTAGCCTGGCCCATCGATATGGATGGCGAGAAGGCCCGACCGATCGGGATGTTCGACAGTGGGTTCGGTGGACTCACCGTTGCCCGTGCCGTGATCGACCTGCTTCCTTCGGAGAACCTGGTGTACATCGGCGACACAGGGCGCTACCCGTATGGGCCGCGGCCGCAAGCAGAGGTGCGCCGGTTCGCCAGAGAGTTGGCCTGGAGCCTGGTCAAGCAACACGATGTCAAGGCGGTCGTGGTGGCGTGCAACACGGCGTCGGCGGCGGCGCTCGACGTGCTGCAGCAGGAGTTGCCCGTGCTCGTCGTCGACGTCGTCGAGCCTGGGGCGCGCGCCTTGGTGACTGCCAGTCGATCGCGACGCGTTGCGGTGATCGGCACGGTCGGCGCAATCGGGTCCGGCGCATACGAGCGTGCGGTCGCGTCGACCGGCGTCGACGTAGAACTCACCGCTGCTGCCTGCCCCGGATTCGTAGAGTTCGTCGAGCGCGGTCAGACCAGCGGAGACGAGGTCACCATTCTCGCCGAGCGGCTTCTGGCGCCGGTGAAGGCCGCTGGGGTCGACGCGCTGCTGCTCGGTTGTACTCACTACCCGTACCTCGCTCGAGTGATCGGCGACGTGATGGGCCCCGACGTAACGCTGGTGTCGAGCGCCGACGAGACCGCGTTCGCAACTCGTGAGGTGCTGCAGCGACTTGATCTGTTGCGCGTCGACAATGCTGCCGAAGTCGCCGAGCACAGGTTCTTCTCCAGCGGCGATATCTCCTGGTTCGCGGACCTTGGCGGCCGGCTGCTGGGTCCCGAGCTCGGTGCCGCCGATCACTGGCAGCCGCCGGAATGACGTATGCAGTTCTGTTCACTACACGAGGAGTATCCCAATGACCCGCTTTGACGGCCGCGCCGACGACGAACTGCGCCCCATCACATTCGAGCGCGACTACACGGAGATGGCCGCCGGAAGCGTCTTGGTGACGTTCGGCAAGACTCGGGTCTTGTGCACTGCGTCGATCGATGAGAACGTGCCCCGGTGGATGAAGAACACCGGCAAGGGCTGGGTGACCGCCGAGTATTCGATGCTGCCAGGAGCCTCGCCCGAGCGAATCGATCGTGAGGCGGCGAAGGGCAAACAGAGCGGCCGTACGGTCGAGATCCAGCGACTGATCGGTCGATCGTTGCGAGCGGCGTGCGACATGCATTTGCTCGGCGAGCGTCAGGTGGTTGTCGACTGCGATGTGCTGCAGGCTGATGGCGGCACGCGCACAGCGAGCATCTGCGGCGGGTATCTCGCCCTGCACGACGCCCTCGCTCGGTTGGTTCAGAGCAAGGCGATCAAAGTGCATCCATTGCACTCGTTCTGCGCCGCTATCAGTGTGGGCATCGTCGGTGGCTTGCCGGTGCTCGACCTTCCCTATGTGGAGGACTCGGCCGCCGAGGTCGACATGAACGTCGTGATGCTCGACAAGGAGGGCGGCGAGCCGCTGTTCGTCGAGGTGCAGGGCACCGCGGAAGGTGCAGCGTTCTCGCGAGGCGAGCTCGATCTCCTGCTCGAACTTGCGTCGGGTGGCCTCACCGAGATCATGGCGCTGCAAGCCGAGATGGTCTCGGTCCCACCGCCGCCGCGCCCCCTCGGTCGGTCGGTCGGTCGGTGAGCATGGCAGACCTGCAGTTGGTCTGCGCATCGGCCAATCCCGACAAGGTGATGGAGATGGCGGCCATCCTCGACGGTGTCGTGCACCTGCTGCCGCGGCCAGCCGACGTGCCCGATGTGCCCGAAGATGCCGACACGCTGCTGGGTAACGCCCGCCTGAAGGCTGCCGCGATCTGCGCGGCCACCGGCTTGCCGGCGGTCAGCGACGACACCGGTCTCTTCGTCGACGCGCTCGGCGGCGAGCCCGGCGTGTACGCGGCCCGATACGCAGGACAAGACGCGACGTACGGCGACAACCGGGCCAAGCTGCTGCGCGAGTTGGGTGACACCGTCGACCGCAGCGCTCAGTTCGTGTCGGCCGTGATGGTGGTGTGGCCCGACGGACGGGAACTCGCCGTGGAGGGTGTGTGCGAAGGAACGATTGCCAGGACCGAATTGGGTGAGCGCGGATTTGGTTACGACTCGCTGTTCATTCCCGACGACGGCGACGGTCGCTCATTCGCCGAGATGAGCGAGGACGAGAAGAACGCGATCTCGCATCGCGCCCGGTCACTTTCTGCGCTGCTGACCGCGCTGCGGGACGCTGTTTGATCCCGCCCACCTCACCAGCCACGTAGATCGATCTTCCACTGATCGATCACATCGTCGCCGCGAACCAACCACGCGATCTCGTGCATCGCCATGGTCGGACAGGAAACGCACGGTCGCCCCGTCGATCGATGGGTTGCCGTGGTCCATGCCTTGCGTCTTCAGGCCATCCTGCAGCGCCGCCATCGCTGACAACCTCGTCGGGTCAAGGGTTTCGTTGGCCAACAACAGATCGTCTCCCAGTCCCGCGGCAGCCATCCCGACGACTTCACGCGGCGTCGCGCACGTGAACCGGCGATGGCCATGAAGACGCTGCGCTGCGGCGAGCGATGTGCATTTGTGTGCCTTCACGTGCGGCCGCAGGCGGCCGCCGGGCAGCACAGCAGCCATGGTCGTGAGGTTGTGATCGAGGGCGTCGGCATCGATCAGCAGTGCGGGAGTCGACAGCTCGGAGACCTTCATGTGATCGCCCCCAGTCGAGTCAGGATGAGACGGTCCAGTTTCAAATCGTCGGCCCGCTGGCGCACGACGTCGGGGTCCTCGAACGTCCATCCGCTGACCTCGAACGGGCGGTCTCCCGCCGCGTCTCGCGCCGCGTCGACGAATTCACGGGACCGCTCGCTCGTCATCCGCACGTTGATGCCGTCGGCGATCTGCCCGGCAATGGTTGCCAGTCGAACACTGTTGACGCCGACGATGATTCGCGTCGGTTCCGGGAGCGCACGGACGAGGCGGATCTGCTCGACGACCGCGGCGTGACGATCGGCGATATCGGCGTGGAGCGAAATGCCGCGGGCAACGTGCTCGCTGCTCCATGTGCTGTTGGGTGATGATCCGGCGCCGAGGCCGAGCGTCAATCGTCCATCGCAGATTCGCTGCACGCTCGATGCGGCTGCGGCCAGCACCGCCGGATGGCGGTTGGCCACATTGGCGACCAACGTACCGAGACCGATCGTGCTGGTCACCACCGCAAGGGCGCCGAGCAGGGTGAAGCACTCGAGCATCGGCCGGTCGCCGTGCAGCATCGCCCCGTCGAAGTGATCGAACACCCAGGTGGTGTCGTAGCCATCAGCCTCGGCGCGCAGAACCGCGTCGCGCAGTGCGGGCCAGTCGTTGGCGCCGGGGCTGAACTGAACGTCGATCTTCATGAAGCCCCAGCCTGTGGTGGCGGGTGCGGGCGGAGGGACTTGAACCCACACTCCTTGCGGAACAGGGACCTAAACCCTGCGCGTCTGCCAGTTTCGCCACGCCCGCGGCGAGACCGTCACGATATCGACCTCACCACCTCGGCGGCCACCGCCTTACCGTCGAGCGCGCATCGGTCGGCGGTTGCGACCTTGTGGACGAGGTTGCCGATCGCAAACACACCGTCGCGAGATGTTCGGAAGGCTTGGTCGACGGACGGCCCTTTGATAGCCGGACTCATCGTCAGCCCGCTGTGTCGCGCCAGCTCGTTGTCGGGGATCCAATCGCCAGTGAACACCACGGTGTCGCACTCGATCGTGCGCCCATCGGTCAACAGGACATGCTCCACCCGTCGTCGACCGAGGATCTCGGCGATGTCGACACCTGTCAGCACGGGCACTCGGCGTGCAGTCGCGGCCGCAAGTTTCAGCACTGCGTACGACTGATGGCGGGGGAGGGGTGTCACCAGCGCGACGGATCGGCAACCGACGTGGGCCAGCGTCAGGATTGCCGAGAAGCTGACGTGCTCGGCGCCGACGATCACCGCCTTCGTGCCAACTCGCTGACCGGCCATCGCCAGCTGCTGCAGCGACCCGGTGGTGAAGATCCCGGAGGGTCTGTCACCGGGGACGCGCCGCGCCGCGCGGGGTCGTTCGCGAACGCCGGTGGCGAGGATCACGGCGTCGGCGTCGAGGTCATCGAGCGAGAACACGGCAGCGCCGCGCCGCAGATCGACGTCTGCCCGCGTGGCGCGTTCGACCAACGTTCGGGCATAGCGCGGACCCGACATCAGACGATGGAGGTCGAGCATCCCGAAGCCGAGGTGATTGGTGTGCCGAGGGATCCCGCCGGCCTGCTGCTCGCGCTCGTAGACCGTCACGTTGCCGACCCCGAGGCGACGCAAGGCGATGGCAGCCGAGAGTCCAGAGGGCCCGCCACCGACGATCGCGACGCTGCGATCCGCCAGGCTCACGGCGCCACGCTCCATCCAGTGAGCTTGCACAGTTCGGCCTGGCAGTAGAAGCCCTGGCAGCGTCCGGCCAACACTCGTGTGCGCCGACGCAGTCCGTCGAAGTCGACCGCAGGAACCGCAGCGGTACACGCCGCTGTCACCTCTCCGACAGTCACCCGTTCGCAGTGGCAAACGATCTGTCCTCCACGTTGGTATGGCCGTTCACCGACCTCACCGAGGGGCGTCATACGGATCTCGCGGAGCTCCTCCTTGCGACTGGCGGTGAGCCCGCACTCGACCAATCTGGCGAGCGCTTCTTCGGCCAGCGCCATCGCCGCAGTCAGACCCGTTGAGCGGATGCCGCCCAGGCACACGTACCGCAGATCGGCTTCGTGGCTGATCTGGTAGTCACTGTGCTCGGTGGCGGCCCGGAGTCCCGCGTACACAGCGGTCACTTCTTCATCGATCAGCGCGGGAAGTATTCGCCGCCCCTTCTCGATCAGGCTGTCGATGCCGCCGCGTGTCGAACCTGTCGCGTTCTTGTCGTCGATGTCGTCGGCCGTCGGTCCGAGCATCACATTGCCGAACACGGTGGGGGCGACGAGCACGCCCTTGGTGTGTGATGTCGGCACCGGAAGCACGGTGCCGTTCAACAGCGATCGGGCGAGCTTGTCGAACACGATCAGCTCACCGCGGCGCGGCCGGATCGTGAACCCATCGAGCCCGAGCGAGCGGTGCAGTTCATCGCCACGGAGACCGGCGGCATTGACGACGAATCGAGTGCGGATTCGTTGTCCATCGGTGGGGGTGATCGTGGTGATGTCGGGGCCCGGCCTGCACGTTGCTGCGTCGCGATTCACGACTACCGATGCGCCATTTGCTATCGCCTCGTATGCAAATGCCAGCGGGGTCGACCACGGATCGATGATGTGTTCGTCGGGAACGATCATCCCGCCGGTTGCTCCCGGGCCGAGGTGCGGCTCGTTCTCGTACACCGTGGTGCGATCCACGATCTGGGTGTGCCGGTAGCCGTTGGCCTTGGCCTTCGAATCGATGTTGGCGAGAGCCGCCGCCTGCTCGTCGTCCCACGCAACCAGCAAGGCGCCGACCTCTTCGATCGAAATGCCTACCGACGGCGCGTACTCGCGCAACAGTGCATACCCGCGGGCGACGAGACGCGCCTCGATCGACCCAGGCGTCGCGTCGAAGCCGGTGTGCAGAATGGCCGTGTTCGCCTTGCTCGTCCCCGCGCCGATGTCGGGCCCGGCCTCGAGGAGCGCGATGGAGAGATCGTGATGTGAGAGCAGTCGAGCCACGGCGCACCCAACCACGCCTCCGCCCACGACGACGACGTCGTAGATCGTGTCACCGTCGGTATCGCTGCTGCTCACAGGTTCATCGTCGCTGCCGCGACCCGTTGCCACGCGGCCAGGCGCTCGGCGGCCTCATCGGCCCCGATCCGCGGTTCCACCACGACATCTGGGCGCCACACTGCGGAGCTGAGCTGGTCCTGTGAGGTTGGGTTGGCGCCCAGATCGGCGAAGGCGGCGACGCCGAGGGCGGTGGCGTGCGGCGAGGGGTAGACCTCGACGGGAGCTTGCAGCAGATCGGCCTGGGTCTGCAGCAGCACGCGACTGCGCGTCAGCCCGCCGTCAACACGCAGGCGGGTCAGCGGCGAGCCCAGGTCGTGCCCGGCGGCCTGGGCAAGCAGGGCGACCTGAGCCGCGATTCCCTCGATCGCGGCACGAACCAGGTGGCCTCGTGCGGTACCCAGCGTCATGCCGGTGAACGAAGCCTTGGCCTGCGGTTTCCAATATGGCGCGGCCAAACCTGCGAGTGCGGGGACGAAGGTGACGCCGCCGGTTCCGTCGACCGAGGCGCCGAGCCGATCGAGGTCGGCGGGCTCGGACATGATGCCCATGTCGATCAGCCAGGTGACCGCCGCGCCCACGGTGTACACCTGGCCGTCGAGGCAGTACGTCAGTCGCTCGCCGATCCGCCATGCCGGGCACCCGACCAGACCGTTTCTCGATCGGGTGGGCTTGTCGCCAGTGCAGGCCAACATGAAGGCACCCGTCCCATAGGTGCACTTGGCTTCGCCTGCATCGTGGCAGTGCTCGGCGAACAGCGCGGCTTGCTGATCGACACAGGTTCCGGTGACGGGCGCCGAGCCTCCGAACAATGAGCAATCGCCGAGAGGTTGGGCATTGCCGACGATGGTGGGCAGCGTCGTCGGATCGATACCGAATATCTCGCAGGCGCGATCGCTCCACTCTCCAGTGTCGAGTTCGAGCAGCAGCGATCTTCCGGCGGTCGCCACATCGGTCGCGAATGCTCCGCTCATTCGGTGCAGCATCCACGCGTCGGTGGTCGTGATCGTCGGCCCGACGCCGACCTGCTCGCGCAGCCACACGAGCTTCGGGGCGACGAAGTACGGGTCGAGTTCGAGGCCGGTGTGTTCGGCGAGAAATCCGGCGTGATCGCGGAGGCGCTCGCATACGACCTCGGAGCGACGATCCTGCCAGACGATTGCCGGTCCGTTCGGTGTACCCGTCGATCGATCCCAAGCCATCACTGTCTCACCCTGGTTGGCCAGACCGATCGCGGTCAGACTCGGATGCCCGGCGGCAGTCAACGCCTCGGTGCCGGCCGCAATCACGCTGTCCCACAGCTCCTCCGGGTCGAGCTCGACTGCGCCATCTGACGACGCTCGAACCTCGATCGCTGCTTCGGCCAGCGACAGCACTTCGCCGTCGTCGGTGACCACGACCGCCTTGGTTGCCGACGTGCCCTGATCGATCGCCAACACGGTCACGGCAGCGACACTATTACGGCACCGTCGGCTGCCCCTACAGTCGCGACGATGGCGTTCACAGGCTTTCCCGACGAGGCGATCCGGTTCTACGAAGGACTGATCGCCGACAACTCGCGCACGTATTGGCTGGCCAACAAGCCGGTCTTCGAACGAGCTGTCCGGGCACCGATGTTGGCCCTGCTCGACGAGCTCGCCGACCACGGGCCCTTCCACGTTTTCCGTCCTCACAAGGACGTGCGCTTCTCCAAGGACAAGACGCCGTACAAGGACCACATCGGTGCGTATGGGGAGTCACAAGGTGGAGCAGGGTTCTACGTGCAGTTCTCGTCGACTGGGATCCTCGCCGGCGCCGGTTACTACGACATGGCCGGCGACCAACTCGATCGGTTTCGTCAGGCTCTCGACAGCGATGCGATCGGCGCCGAGATCGTTGCGGTCACCGACGCCCTGCGCAAGAAGGGCCTCGAGTTCACGGCGATCAGTTCGTTGAAGACTGCGCCGCGCGGGTACGCGAGAGATCACCCGCGAATTGAGTTGCTGCGGTTGAAGGGTCTCGTCGGAACTCGACATTGGAAGCCGGCGGGATGGATGCAGACGAAGGCAGTGGTGAAGCGAGTGCGTGACACCTGGGATGCTGCTGCGCCGATGAATGCCTGGCTCGACGCGCATGTCGGTCCGTCGACCCTCGCGCCAGACGAAGGCGCGCTGGCTCGCTTCGGCCCGCTCTAGGTCTTCAGCCCGGCGTGAGTTCGGCAGCAAGGTGAGATGATGGGGGAGTATTCGGCCCAATCCGCTCACTCCATTTGCGATCGAGTGGACCGCACTCTCGGCCTGCCCATACATTTTCTGGCTCGACAGGTGCACATGTCGCGGCGACAGGTGGAACGGTCCTACGGGCGAATCCCTCTCAGTTCCCGCGCCCACGTCGGCAGGCACAGCGCGATCGATCGTCGGCGATCCGCCATCGTCGAACTGGGCACGCCCAGAACGCGACGTACGGTTCTGGGGCTGCCCAGTTCGTCCGCCGGCTTCTGAGAGGTGCCGAGACCCACTGGCAGATATGCGCTACCTGCGAGTTCGTCGGACTAACAGAACCACGGCCAGGAGCAGCAAGACAACTCCGCCCGCTGCAAGCCCTAGGTTGCGACTCCGTCCGATCACCGTCGCGATCCATCCGAACAGGACCAAGGTGATAAAGGCGACGAAGGACGCGCCTCGCAAGGACATCACACCGTCGGTCAGTGATCGAGGTTCGCTCGCCATTCGCAAGGCAGGGTAGTTGCTCAACGCGGGCACGAACTCCGCTCACAACGGCTGACCGACGGTTCCTCACCGAGCGCATGGATCAGGCAGTTCTGCGCCGCTCGGGTGAGCACACTCAAGACCACTCACCGGAAGATCATGATCGGCTCACCAACCGTTCACCTTCCATGGAGACAAACTGGCATGTGGCCGTTGATGAGCAGGGTCGTTGGCGAGCGGATCCACATGAGCCGTTCAACGCCGGCTCGACGGTATCGACCCGCAGACGGTCCGCAAGGCCGCCGATTTTGCCAATGACGGGTGTGCCCTGACGCTGCCATGGCTCGCAGCGGTCGACATGATCGTGATCGGGTTACTGGGCTCGTCGGCAATTCTCGTGACTGTCGGAGGTGTGTGGGCGATTCTTGCCTCACTCTGGGGACTGAGCCGTCGCGGGTTCGCGAGGAGTTGATCATCCGTTTCGCGCCGATCGGCAGTTCGGAGCGGCCTGGCCTCCGTCGGAGTGTTTCCGTGCACCCCGGGTGCGCCGGAGACACTCCGATGAGCCGCAAACACTCGGACCACAACCGGTGGCGCCGAATGACCTGATCGGGAGCGGGTTGGCAACTGAAAGTCGCCATCAAATCGTGTCGCCGCTCAACTGGAGACCACTAGATCTAGCGGAGAATTTGCCCCCATTCATCCCACCTTGCTGCCGAACTCAGCCCGGCGTGATGAATTCACAGGTTGGCCCGGTGGCTGCCGCCAGTCGCTGATCGAGGGTGTACAGCGGCGACCGAGTTGCCTCGGCCATCGCGACGAACGACGCGTCGTAGATGGTGAGGTTGTACCGCAACTCCCAGCAACGAGCGGCGACCGCGTGGTACGGCCAGTACTCGACGGTCAGCAGGGCGAGGTCGCGATGTGCGGCTTCGGCCAGTCGAGCGGGTACGAGCCCGGCTGCAGCATGCCGGCGAATGATATTGGCACTCTCGAACGCGGCGACTGATGGTGCACCGAGTTGTTTATCGGCGACTGCTCGCGCGGCCCACTCACCGAAGTCCTGGTCCGACAACAGTGCGGCAACGAGAACGCTGGAGTCGACGACGATCATCGACGGTCTTCGTAGCGCGCCTTCAGGATCTGCTCGACCGTGGGTCCCGGTTCGGTCAATCGCTGCCGCGCTCGAGCAAGCAGTTCGGCGTTGTTGGGTCGTTCGCTGAGGACGATCAGCTCGGACAGTAGGAACTCCTGCAGCGACCAACCTTTGGCTGCCGCCCGTGAGGCGAGCTCGTTGCGTACCTGGTCAGGGACATTGCGTATCGTGACGGCAACCGGCATGCCTGCAATCTAGCATCAGGAGCAGCGTTATGCATGCACAGGGTCAACACTCGATCGCGAGATCAGGTACAACCGCCGATCTCGGGATGTTCGAAGCGGGTGAACTGTTCTTCGGTGAAACGGCCGCCGTGCCCGCCGGTGTGGCAACGCTGATAACCCGGATTTCAGCGGGATGACCACGTCGAGCGATTGCCCAGAATCCGGTATGCAACTCGATAGGCGATGCCGGCGAGATCGCTGAACTCGTCGTCGAACCGCGGGCGTTGCATCGTGACAATCAACGCACGTAGCCGGTGTTCGGTTTACGGCACCGGGATCCAGACCAGGGCGAGGTGGGTGACTTTGACGTCGGTGCGTTCCAGCCCGACCTGCAACATGCTGATGTTCTTTGCGGTCGCCATCCAATTGGCATCGATGTCGGTGACCTCCTGGGTCAACTCGACTTCGAGATCCTCGAGCTGCCGGTGCAGGGCTTCGAGCTTGTTCTCTGCGGCGTCTAGGCGATCGCTGGCGGTGGCCGTTCGCGTCCGTCGCCCGGCGGCGCTGCCCGCCTTACCGAGAATCGAACCGAGCATCCCGCCGCGGCTGCGGCGCCCGCCCAGCAGACCGCCGAGGATCGAGCCCGCCGTCGACAGCATCTCTTCGCTGCGGCGACCCTTCTGCTGGGTCTCCAGGAGCTCGGCACGATCCTCGGCTGCTTGGATCTGACCCTGCAGTCGGGTGACCTTGTCCGCGTACTTGCTGCGAAGCGCAGCCGTGTCCCTGTCGGCGAGATCGTTGGCAGCCGTGAGGCAGCGAGTCGTGAACTCGTCGTTGCTCTCTCCCGGCCGGCCGTACATCTTCAGGTCACGATTTGCCTGCAGGTCGACGGTGCGCGACCTGACCAAGCAGTCGATCAGGTCCCGCTCGACCCGTGTCCAGAACGTCTTGTTCTTCACGGCAGCATTCGGCAATCGATAGACGCATGGATTCGGTGCTTCGGTTCGCAGATCACGATCGTCGTAGTCGACAGCGATGCACCGGGATGCGTCGACAGGATCTACGAGCGGGAACACCACGGCTTCGTATTCCTCGTCGTGAACAAGGTCAGCCTTGTCGTCGTCGTAGCGAAGGGCGACGCGGGCAACGACAGAGGCCTCGTAGCGCGCACCCCGCGGGTCGCCGCCGATGGTCGCCAGCCACGGTGACGCGACGTCGGCCCAGCGCACAGCGACACCGGCAGCCACCTCCGGCGCGAGCGATATCTCATCGCGTTGCAACTGGTCGATGGTGGAAGGCCCGCTGCTGGTTGAGGGACTGGCCTCTGCTTCGCTCACTGCTCCGGACGCGGTGTCCGCCTTCGGTCCCGCCGATGCGATCTCGCCCTTCTGGTCCGACATCAGGGACGCGATCTGGTCTCGCGTCAACGGGCCGCGCAGGTAGCTCATCGCCCACCGCGTCGTGAACACCTCGGGGTGATCCTTGCCGGCGCGCCGAAGCACGAACTCGCGCTTGGCGAGCCCGGCGATGGTGTTGCCGATCTCGTTGACATCGACACCTCCGCTCGCAGCACTCATCCCGTCGAGCAGTCGCTGCTTGTCCTGGTCGGTCTGCAATCGACCGATCATCCACGTTCCTGCGTTCGACAGTGCCTTGTAGTCGACGTCGACAGGGTTCTGCGTGCTCAACACCACACCGACGCCGAAGGCCCTGGCCTGCTTCATCAGGGTCATGATCGGCTTCTTGGTGGGTGGCATCGCCGTCGGTGGGAGGTATCCGGCGACCTCGTCCATGTAGAGCAGCGCCCGCAGGTCAGTGGTGCCGCTCTGCTTGCGCATCCATGTGACCAACTTCGACAGGATCAGCGTCGTGACGAACTGACGCTCCTGATCGCTGAGGTGCGCCGTCGTGACAATGGCGCAACGTGGCTTGCCGTCTGCCGTTCTCAACATTGATTCGATGTCGAGTGGCGGGCCGGTGATCCACGTTCCGAACGATGGCGACGCCAACAGACCGTTGAGTCGAATGGCGAATGCCATGCGATCCTTCGGTGGGAAGAACTGGTCGAGCTCGAACACGCCGAGCTTGCGAATCGGTGGCAGTTGGATCATGCCGACCAGCGTCGGCAGATCGAGGCTTCGTCCTGCAGTCCACTCGTTGTGGATGAGGTTCGAGAGCAGGATGTGCTCGCGGCTTGACAGCGGATCGGCGTCGATGTCGACCAGGCTCAGAAGCCCGCTGACGAATCCCTCGATCTCGTCTCCCACGATCTCGGCATCGCCGACGTCGGGCGGCGCCTGCAGTGAACCGACGATGTTCAAGGCGGTGCCGGCGTTCGAACCGGGCGTGTAGATCGTGAACGTGACCGTGTCGCGGAGGGTTGCGATGCGGTCGGGCGTGATGCCCCACGCACCGAGACCGTCGGTCCACAACGTGGCTTGCGCTGCCGCGAACTCGGGCACAGACTGGCCTGCCTTCGACGCGTCCCCCTCGTTGACCCATGGCTGAAAGTCGACCGCCGAGAGCCGGGGGAAGGTCAGACACAGGTTGGTGAGGTCACCCTTTGGATCGATCAACAGGGCCGGCACTCCGGAGCTCAGCGCCTCCTCGACCAGCACGATCCCCAGACCGGTCTTGCCTGACCCGGTCATGCCGACGATGACGCCGTGTGTCGTGAAATCGCCAGAGGCGATGGTCGTCAGTGACCCGGTTCGCTCGTGCTTGGCCGGGTCGATCTGCCCGCCGAGAAGAAAGTCAGCCATGTCGGGCACGTTACCCCGGCACCTCTCTTCACGAGGTTGTCGCTACCACCCGGTACGCGCAGCGGCGATCGCCGGCCAATACATGCTGCGTGCGACTGACCGTGACGTCAGATCCGAGCGAGCGTTGGAACACATCCAGTTCTGCACAACACAACGCCCCGCAGGCCGCAGCAGCATCGCGGATCGGACAGTGATGCTCGATCAGGGTGAACGCATCACCATCGACGTGCACCTCCGCGAGGTAGCCCTCTTCCGACCGGATCTCCGCCAATCGAGCGAGCCGCTCGCCGAGATCGTTCGCGCCCTCGAGCTCCAACGAATACGCCGTCGCCTGTCGATCGGATCTGGCCGCGATGACTCGATCGAGGGCCCGTTCGCCCAGTGCCGAACGCACCGAATCGATCAGGTCGACCGTCAACTCACCGTGCCGGTCGGGAAATTCCCGTGATGCGGCAGGGGCCAACTGCCAGTGCACCGGCGGGCGACCTCGACCGGTGGGCTCGGTCATGGACCGAGTGACCAGGCCGGCATCTTCGAGCGCGTCGAGGTGCTGCCGTAAGGCGGTGTCGGTGAGCCCGAACTCGCCCGCGAGATCGGTCGCAGTCGCCGACTCGACGCGCTTCAACCGTTCAACGATCCGTCGCTTGGTGTCGGACAAGTCGGGCACGCCGACGATTCTAGCGCCGTGGCGAGTTATTTCGGAAGCTTTGCCTTGCATAATCCCGCTCGCCCAAATGCGCGGCATAGCGACACGCTTTGACAAAATGTACAGACCATGACCCGTGCCGATCAGACTGCAATCGCCCTGGAGAACCAGTTCGGCCTGGCCGATCGTGTCGTCGACGAACCGGCGCTGGCCAACAGCGTTCGCCGGTTCCGCGAGCAAGCGATCACACTGCCGACGTTCGCCCAACTGGCCGATCCTTCCACCATTGATCCGAATGTGGTCGGTGATGCCGACAAGGACGGGCCCGATCCCCGGAATCTGTGGCGTGTTCATTGGTACAACGACGTCGCCGGCAACCGTGTCGCCGTGCCCGATCACGTCGTGCTGCCGAGGAGCCTGACCGGTGTCGACAGTCCGATCATCGTCGTCTTCGGCGACCGATTCCCCATGATCACGGCTCACAAGGTGCTCGCCGCGTACGCATGTCTGGCGCCGCGCGTCGTGACCGGCCAATTCGACCCGACTCGCCATCGGGCAATCTGGCCGTCGACAGGCAACTATGCCCGTGGCGGCATCGCGATCAGCCGGATCATGGCCAGTCGCGGGGTGGCGATCCTTCCTGCGGGCATGAGTCAGGAGCGCTTCGACTGGCTCGATCGATGGTGCGCGAACCCTGCCGACGACGTGATCAAGACGGTCGGCACCGAAAGCAATGTCAAGGAGATCTACGACGCCTGCAACGAGTTGGCCAAGGACCCGACCAACTTCGTCCTCAACCAGTTCTGTGAGTTCGGCAACCATCTGGCCCACTACGAGGTCACCGGGCGCGCCCTCGGCCACGTCTTCGAACAGGTTCGGGCGGCCAGCGGGCGCGACCTGAGGCTGGCAGCGTTCACCAGCGCCACGGGCTCTGCCGGAACCATTGCTGCGGGAGACCGTCTGAAGGACACCTACGGCACCAAGATCGTCGCCGTCGAGGCGCTGGAATGCCCGACGCTGCTCGAGAACGGTTTCGGTGAGCACAACATCCAAGGCATCGGCGACAAGCACGTGCCGCTGATCCACAATGTGATGAACACCGACGTCGTGGTGGCGGTCAGCGACCGGGCCACTGACCAGTTGCAGGTGATGTTCAACACCGACGATGGGCTTGGCTACCTGGCCGATCGGCGACTTGTACCGCAGACGGTGCTCGACACCCTCGTGCACTTCGGGCTCAGCAGCATCTGCAACGTGCTGGCCGCGATCACCACAGCCAAGCTGTTGAACCTCGGACCTGACGATGCGGTCATCACCGTGGCGACCGACGGCGCGGCGCTGTATCCGAGCGAGCGCGACAAGATCACCGCTCGAGATTTCGGTGGTGGCTTCACGAATCTCGATGCCGCGGCGGTGTGGGGCGAGCACTTGGCCAACGTGCCGACCGCACATGCCATCGAGTGCGGCGAGCGCGATCGAACGCGCATCTTCAACCTCGGCTACTACACGTGGGTCGAGCAGCAGGGCACCCCATTCGAGTTGTTCGAGGCACGCCGTTCGCAGGACTTCTGGCGCGGGCTGCGGCGGTTCCTCCCGGTGTGGGACGACATGATCAACGAGTTCAACGCCGCCGTTGCGGCAGGCTGAGTCGACGGACGTGCCGCTGGCCGCCGGCTGGTCCTGCGTCGTGTGCGGTGCTCATGTCGACATCGCCCAGCCACTGAGCTGGCGATGTCCGAACGCGACTGGACTCGATCGCCATCATGCACTGCAACTCGTGCAGAGCATCGCACCGCTGCGGGGCACCGACGACCCCAATCCCTTCGTTGCGTTCCGGCCATATCTCGCGTGGGACAGCTTCGCTGCTGTCAACGGTATGACCGAAGCCGCGCGCACTGCGATGGTCAGGCAGGTCGACGCCGACATCGCCGGTGTCGGCGGAATCGGCTTCCAGGTCACGCCGTTCGAGCGTGCCGATGCCTTGAGCGACGCGCTGCACTTCGATGCCGATGGTGGGGTGTGGGTCAAGGACGAGACTGGCCAGGTCGCCGGCAGCCACAAAGCGCGTCATCTGTTGACGATCCTCCTTCATCTGCTGACTGCGGAGGAGTTGGGCCTCTCGCCATGGTTCGATGCGGCCGATCGGCCGCCGCTGGCAATCGCTTCGTGCGGCAATGCGGCCTTCGCCGCGGCGACGTTGGCGGCTGCGGCACGGTGGCCGCTTCGCGTGTTCGTACCATCGAGCGCTGACCCCGAGGTGCTCGCTCTGCTCGTCGAGCTACGTGCCGAGATCATCCAATGCCATCGTCGATCTTCAGACCCGCCCGGCGATCCATGTATCCACCGCTTTCGCGATGCCATCGAGGCGGGAGCAATTCCTTTCACCGTGCAAGGCCCCGAGAACGCTTGGTGTCTCGATGGCGGTCGCACCATCGGTTGGGAGATGGCTCGCGAGTTCGACGAGCACGTCGAGGGGCCGCCGCTCGACCGGATCTTCATCCAAGTTGGCGCCGGCACGTTCGCGGCCTCGGCGATGGCGGGCTTCACGATGAGCGGAGTGACGCCACGGCTTCACGCAGTGCAGACCGACAGCTGCGCGCCACTCCAGCGTGCGTATGCAAAGACGCTGGAAGTTGGTGATCCAGCGACCGCGGCGAGTCACTGGAGCAAGTTCATGTGGCCGTGGGAACACGTGGGCACGTCGGTCGCGGATGGCATTCTCGACGACGAGACGTACGACTGGATTCCCGTGGTGCGCTCGATGATCGAGGGAAACGGCTCGCCCGTCGTCGTGGCCGAGTCCCGTGTGCTCGAGGCCAATGTGCTTGCTCGGGCGACAACGAGTATCAACGCCTCGCATACCGGCACGGCGGGCTTGGCAGGGCTGCTCGCCTCGCGAGCCGAGGTCGGTGCCGACGAACGGATCGCGGTGATCTTCAGCGGAGTCAACAGGTCGTCAAGGTGAGTCTGCCTGGCAAGGCAAGCCGTCCACGGCCATGCCTCTTGACGAAGAAGCCGTCGTGGCGAGATGGAGCACAGAGCGCGGGCGGTAGCGTTGGCGCCATGTCCGACACCACTCGTCCGTTGGCGCTCGACGCCGGTTTCGATCCGCGCAGCGATGTATTCAACAGGCTGCTGAAGAACCGGGTGATCATGCTCGGCACCGACGTCAACGACGACATGGCGAATCAGATCTGCGCCCAGTTGTTGTACCTCGAAGGCGAAGATGCCGCGTCGGACATCTGGCTGTACATCAACAGCCCCGGCGGCTCGGTCACGGCCGGTATGGCGATCTACGACACCATGCAGTTCATCTCGTGTGATGTTGCAACGGTCTGCATGGGCATGGCCGCCTCGATGGGCCAGTTCCTGCTCACCGCCGGCGCGGCAGGCAAGCGCTACACACTGCCCAACGCTCGCATCATGATGCACCAGCCATTGGCCGGTCTGCGCGGCCAGGCCACCGATATCGCCATTCAGGCCGAGCAGCTCAAGTACACCAAGCGGCGAATGGCCGAGCTGACGGCGCTGCACTCCGGTCAGACACTCGAGCAGATCCAGGCCGACAGCGAACGCGACCGCTGGTTCACGGCTGATCAGGCCAAGGCCTACGGTCTCGTCGACGCCGTCAAGACCAAGCGCGGCGAACTCCCCAACGCCTAGGGCGCTGCTGCTGTCTGCACGACCGGTGGCAGGGTCGTCGCTGGAATTCCCAATGTGACGCCACACAGTTTCGAGGTGTAGTCCGAGATCGTCGTCGCCGCGTGTTGCGATGACCGTGCCATGTCGGCGAGCTGTTGCATCGAGGCAGGATCGTTCGGGTCGACAGTGGCTGCGGCTTCGACGTTGGACGTCATCGTTTCCCACTCCTTCTGTACGGCGAGTGGTGCGATCGACGTGATCGATCGGTAGAGCTGTGAGGTCTCCTCGATCCCGGCGCTGTCGACGATTGCCGGAGCGTTGAGCTGCGCCAGACTGGCGTTCACCGTCGCGCAGTATTGGCCATCGGTGGCCGGTGGGGCGTCACTCGAACACCCGCCGACCGCGGCGATGACAGCAAAGAGCAGCAGGTGGTTCCGCACGCGCTCAGTCTCCCAGGCCGAGGCGAGAAATGAGTGTCATCGGGTTGCGGTCGAACAGAGGCCGGATACAGTGCGACCACCGTCGAGGGTCCGGCTGCCGTGCCCTTCCAGCCATGTTCACGCGTCGTTTGCACGTCGCCGTAGCTGGAGGTTCGCGCATGCTCGCCGCCGTCCGTTCCGCAACCTTTCTCGGTGTCGAAGGTCGACCGGTGACCGTCGAAGTTCACGTGTCGACCGGCCTCCCCGGCTTTCAGATTGTCGGGCTGCCCGACGAAGCGTGCCGTGAGTCGCGCGACCGGGTGCGTGCCGCGGTGATGTCCAGCGGTCTGCCCTGGCCATCGTGCCGCATGACCGTCAATCTGGCTCCTTCGAATCAGCGCAAGGGAGGGTCTGGCCTGGATCTTGCTATCGCCGTCGGATTGCTCATCGCCAACGGCGAGATCCCGACCGACGCAGTCGCCGGCCTTGGCTTCGTCGGTGAACTGGGCCTCGACGGGTCATTGCGCGCCATTGCCGGGGTCGCGCCCATGGTTGGTGCTCTCGTCGATCTCACGCCGGTGGTGCCGCGCGCATCGTTCCGCGAGGCCAGGGCGATCTCGCCTGGACGTGTGCGTGTGGCCGCCTACCTGCGCGAGATCATCGACGCCCTCAACGGCGTCGCGCCGTGGCCCGACGAACCCGACGATGACTACGTCGACGACGAGCCGCCGATCCCTGATCTTGCCGACGTGCGCGGGCAGGCCATCGCGCGCAAGGCGCTGGAAGTGTCAGCCGCAGGTGGACACCACCTCCTGCTCGTTGGGCCACCGGGCGCCGGCAAGACGATGCTCGCGCAGCGCCTGCCTGGATTGCTCCCCCCGCTCACGCCGGCACTGGCGCTCGAGGCCACGATGGTTCATTCTGCGGCGGGCGTTCGCCTTCCTTCCGTCGGCATGATTCGTCGGGCTCCGTTTCGCGCCCCACACCACAGCAGTTCGATGGTGTCGCTCGTCGGTGGTGGCACGGCAAACCTGCGACCTGGCGAGATCAGTTTGGCGCATGCAGGCGTCCTGTTCTTGGACGAACTGGGCGAGTTCTCCCCGATGGTGCTCGACGGATTGCGTCAGCCGCTCGAGGAGGGTGTCATTCGTGTGGCTCGGGCCCGGGCCAGTGCCACCTTGCCCGCCAGGTTTCTCCTGGTTGCGGCGACAAATCCATGTCCCTGCGGTGGCGGTCCACCAGGTTCGTGTGATTGCGACGACGGTGCCCGCCTCCGCTACCTCAGGCGTCTCAGCGGCCCGCTGCTCGATCGATTCGATCTGCGTGTCGGCGTAGCCCGTCCGGGGGTCGACGACCTGCTGCACAGCGGTGGTGGCGAGAGCACCGCCGTGGCAGCGGCTCGAGTGTCGACAGCGCGTTCGGCAGCGGTCGAGCTCCGTGGAACGCTCAACAGTGAGATTCCGGCGTCACATCTCGACATCCTCGCTCCATTGCATCCGGCTGCGAGGTTGATCCTGCGCAACGAACTCGAACGCGAACGTCTGACCGGCCGTGGTTACCACCGCATCCGACGGGTTGCGCGAACCCTTGCCGATCTCGACGGCGAGATCTCAGCTCCGGTGGGCGAACAGCACGTTGCGCTGGCTCTGCAGCTACGCGTCCGACTGCGAGTATCGATGCGCGAGCAGGTCGCATGAACTCCGACCTGCCTCCCGAGGCCTACGCAGCGGCGCTTGCCTCGTTTCCGCACATGTCGATCCATCGTTTGGGCGCACTGCTTCGCCATCATCCGCCCGACGAGGCCTACTCGGTTGCGGTGGGCGACCTTCGAGCCGGTGGGCTCATCGAGCGGGTGCTCGCCGACGTCGACGTGCGCGCTGCCTGGCAGCGAGCCGGCCAGTCGCAACTACTCGACAAGATGTGGGAACGCTGCAGTCGAATTGGCGTACGCGTGCTGGTGCTCGGTTCTGCTGACTATCCAGCGCTGTTGCTCGACGACCCGCTGCCGCCGCCGGTCGTGTTCGTGCAGGGCGATCTCGATCTGCTCGACGGCCGTCGTGCGGGAATCGTCGGGACCCGCAATGCCACGGCCGCTGGTCGCGATACGGCGACAACCCTTGGCAGGCAGTTGGCCGATGCCAATGTGCACGTTGTCTCGGGTCTCGCACGCGGCATCGACGGTTGTGCTCACCGCGGTGCACTGCAAACCAACGGTGGTGGGCGACCGATAGGAATCGTCGCATCGGGCCACGACGTGGTGTACCCGCGCGAACATCGAATGCTGTGGAGCGCGGTCGCCGAGCGCGGGCTGTTGCTGTCCGAGGCACCTCCTGGCACTGCGCCCGAGGCGTACCGGTTTCCGATGCGCAACCGTGTGATCGCCGCGTTGTCCGAAGTGGTGATTGTCGTCGAGTCACGCGAGCAGGGCGGTTCGCTCATCACGGTCAACGAGGCAATCGAGCGCAACGTGCCGCTGATGGCTGTGCCTGGCGGGGTACACAATCGTGCAGCTACGGGCACAAATCAGCTGATCCGAGATGGGGCCGGCGTGGTCGTCGATGTCACCGATGTACTGGTGGCGCTGGCGATGGATCATCGACACAGCTCGACTTCGAGATCCGATCCCAGACCACGTCCGCGCGGTGCGGATCTCAGTGTGTACGAGACGTGCGCCGGCGAGCCGCGCACGATCGACGGCCTCGCTCTGGCCTGCTCGTTGAGTCTGGTCGACGCGGCGATGGCGGTGGCGCGACTTGAACGCACGGGCTGGATCCAGCAGTCCGACGGATGGTTCGAAGCGGTGGGGTCACCACTGCGATGACACCGACCGAATACCCTTGGCGCCGATGGCTGCTTCGCTTGCGGGGACACGACGTCCCGATCTCGTCGGCGACTGGCGACTTGATGAGTTTGCCGACGCTCTCACCAGCTCCTCGACGAACACGATCGACGCCTACCGCAGCGACCTGTGGCTGTTTGCGGAATGGGTCGAGCGTTCCGGCATCACCTTGGCTGGCGACGTCGATCGCCTGTTGCTTCGCCGATATGTGGCGTCGCTCACGACACGGCAGTTCGCCAAGCGCACCATCGCCCGCAAGGTCGCAGCGCTTCGTCGTTACTACTCGTTCCTGCGCCGCCGGGGATACATCGAGGTCGACCCAACGGTCTCGTTGCGGGCTCCCGCCGGCCCGGCCCGGTTGCCACGGGTTCTCGAACATGGCGAGGTGGTGGCGCTGCTCGACAAGCCCTTCGACGCAGGCGATGCGGCCGAGCCGGTATGGCGACGACGGCGCGACGACGCAGTGCTCGAGGTGTTGTACGGCAGTGGCGTGCGTGTGGGTGAACTCTGCGGTCTCGACGTCGATGCTCTCGATCTTGCCAATGCAGCGATCACTGTGTGGGGCAAGGGAGCCAAGGAACGGCGCGTGCCTCTCAGCGCGCCAGCCGTCGACTCGCTACGCGCCTGGTTGGCGATTCGTGCCGATGTGGTCTCGCCAGAAACCGGGATGGCCCTGTTCGGCAATGAGCGCGGAGTGCGACTGTCACCGCGCGATGTGCGCCGAATCATCGATCGCCGCAGCCAACGCCCTACTCACCCACATGCATTGCGTCACAGCTTTGCTACGCACCTGCTCGATGGTGGCGCGGACCTTCGTGTGGTACAAGATCTGCTTGGTCACAGTGATGTGGCCACCACGCAGCGCTACACCCACGTCAGCAAGCAACGTCTCCGAGCCGTCTACACGGAAGCCCACCCCCGAGCATGAAACGCGACAACGACATCGAGCATTGGTGGCAACGCTGGCTGGAGGCGCGCGACCCCGTGGCCCGCGACCGGCTGATCGTTCACTATTCACCCCTGGTCAAGTTCGTTGCCGGCCGCGTCGGTGCCGGTCTGCCGAACAGCGTGGATCCGGGCGACCTGGTCAGCGCTGGTGTGTTCGGGCTCATCGACGCAGTCGAGCGGTTCGACGCGTCCCGTGGGGTCAAGTTCGAGACATTCGCCGTGCCGCGCATCCGTGGGGCCGTGTTCGACGGACTCCGATCGCTCGACTGGGTACCTCGATCGGTGCGCAGCAGGGCTCGCGAGGTCGAGACCGCTTTCACCGAACTCGAAAGTCGCCACGGTCGGGCCCCCTCCGACGCCGAGTTGTCGTCCCACCTCAAGATCACCGCGCCCGAGTTTCAGAAATGGCTCAACTCGATCGCCTCGACCACGGTTGGTCCGCTCGATCGGGCGTTGGTCGCCGGCTCGGAGCCGCGGACACTCAGCGGCGACGTGCCCGACACGCCGGCATCGATTGTCGAAGACGGCGAGGTGCGCCGGCTGGTGCGCGGCGAGGTGAAACGACTTCCGGATCGCGAGAAGATGGTGCTGTCGCTGTACTACGACGAGGGTCTCACCCTCGCCGAGATCGGTGGCGTGCTGGGCGTCACCGAGAGCCGGGTCTCACAGATTCACACCAAGGCGGTCTTGCACCTCCGTGCCAGGCTGTCGGCGTCGGGAGTCACCTAGCCCACAGGGACCGGCCGGTGATCCGGCCATGATCGGCATAGTCGCGTCGCTCGCCCTGCTCGTGCCCAATTGCTATCAGCCGCCGGTCACGTCGCCGATCGTCGATCGATTTCGCGCTCCGGCATGTAGCTATTGCCCCGGCAATCGCGGACTGGAATACGAACCACCGGCTGGCTCGCGCGTGGCCGCCGTGGCCGCCGGGATCGTGAAATTCAGCGGAGTCGTCGCCCTTGTGCGCTATCTGGTGATCGAACAAGCCGACGGGCGCTCGGCCACGTACGGCCGTCTAGCGGCCGCTCGGGTCGTGGTCGGCACACGGGTGCGACAGGGTGACGTCATCGGTTCGACAACCGACCGGTTCTACTTCGGGCTTCGAGTCGGCGATCGATACGTCGATCCCGCGCCGTTCCTGGGCGCGCCGAGGCACCGGCCACGACTTGTACCCATCGACGGATCGGCGGCCCGGCCGGCGCCCCCTCCAACCATCGCATGCGCGGCATCGCCGTAGAGGGCAGGCGAACACGGGCAGGCGAGACGGGGTAGGCGAGCGTGCACGCTGGGCGATAACATGGTGAACCGGTCGTCAACTCCGATGGCCCCTCATTGAACGTCTCGCTCTGTCTGCGGTCGCCTCGGCGCCACGAGCCCGACGCCGCTAACCGCAGAGGAGGAGTACCCCATCATGGCCGTCGTCACTATGCGACAGATGCTCGAAGCAGGTGTGCATTTCGGGCACCAGACCCGCCGTTGGAACCCCAAGATGAAGCGATTCATCTTTGGCGAGCGCAATGGCATCTACATCATCGATCTCGAGCAGACGCTGACCCGCGTCGAAACGGCGTACAACTTTGTGCGCGACCTCGCCGCCGGCGGCGGCACGGTGCTGTTCATCGGTACCAAGAAGCAGGCTCAGGATCCCGTGCGCAGTTACGCCGAGAAGTGCGGCATGTCGTACGTCAACGAACGCTGGCTCGGCGGGATGTTGACCAACTTCGAGACCATCGCCAAGCGAGTCTCGAAAATGCAGGAGTACGAGCGCATGCGGATCTCCGGCGAGTTCGATTCGATGCCGAAGAAGGAAGCGCTGCTGCTCGGCCGCGAGCTCGAGAAGCTGCAGAAGAACCTCGGCGGCATCCGCAACATGAGCAAGCGCCCCGATGCGGTGTTCATCCTCGATACCAAGAAGGAGCACATCGCGGTCACCGAGGCCAACAAGCTGAAGATCCCCGTGATCGCCGTCGTCGACACCAACGTCGACCCCGACGTCGTGCAGTTCCCGATCCCGGGCAACGACGACGCCATCCGGGCCAATGCGTTGATGAGCCGCGTCATCGCCGAGGCGATCGAAGAGGGTCGGTTCATCGCCAGCAAGCGAAATCCTCAGGCTGTCGCCGCTCCGAAGCGGACCGCCGAGGACGAAGCTGTCTTCGCCGCGTCGCAGGCCGACGCCCGCCGTCAGGCTGCTGCCGCCCAGGCTGAGCGCGACGCCCGCGTCGCCTCGACGAGTTCGCCGGTAGCAGTCATTGACGAGCTGGTCACCGATGAGCCGGCAGTCGATGAGCCGGCAGTCGAGGTTGCTGCCGTCGCAGCAGAGACCACCGAGACCACCGAGAGCACAGAGGTGTCTGACACCCTTGCTACCGAAACTGAAACCGAAGGCTGATACAGAATGGCATTCACTGCGAAAGACGTACAGGCGCTTCGCCAGGCCACTGGCGCGGGCATGATGGACGCCAAGAAGGCTCTCGAGGCCAACGACGGCGACATGGAGGCATCCAAGCAATGGCTGCGCGAAAAAGGGCTCGCCGCCAGCGCCAAGCGTGATGATCGCGAGAACAACCAAGGCCTGGTTGCTCTCATCGTCGATGGCACGGTCGGCGCGATCATCAAGCTCAAGAGTGAGACCGACTTCGTCGCCAGTAGCGACCTGTTCAAGGGCGAGGCCGACACGCTGGCCGAGCTGGTCATTGCCGAAGGGGCGGAAGCCGTTGCCCAACGTTCGGCACAACTCGACGATCTGAAGATCACATTGAAAGAGAAGATCGAACTCGGCGATGTCGTTCGATTCGAGACGGCCCAGGGCAACGTTCTCGACAGTTACCTGCACCTGCAAGGTGGTCGGGGCGTCAATGCTGTACTGGTCGAGATGGCCAATGCTTCGCAGGAGCTCGCCCACGACGTGGCCGTGCACATCGCCTTTGCCCGTCCCAAGTACCTCAGCCGAGACGACGTGCCTGCCGACGTGGTCGCTCATGAACGTCAGACGCTGGAGACCATCAGCCGCAACGAGGGCAAGCCAGAGGCGGCGTTGCCGAAGATCATCGAGGGGCGCCTCAACGGGTTCTTCAAAGATGTTGCCCTGCTCGATCAGCCCTACGCCAAGGACGACAAGCAGTCGATCAAACAAGTCATCGGCTCGGCATCGATCGTGCGTTTCGCCCAGGTCGAGATCGGCTGACTGGCAGATGACTTTGGCGGCATCGCCCCGGTGGAAGCGAATCGTCTTCAAACCGTCGGGCGAAGCTCTCGCCGGCGACTCAGGCCAAGGGCTCGACGCGGCAACCCTCGACTCCACAGCACAGGAGATCATTGCCGTGCGCGGCATGGATGTCGACGTCTGTGTGGTCGTCGGTGGCGGCAACTTCTGGCGTGGCAGAACTGGCGCGATGTCGGGCATGGTCGCAACGCAGTCTGACCACATCGGCATGCTCGGCACGGTCATGAACGCTCTGGCACTGCAGGATGCGCTCGAGCGTGCTGGACAAGACACGCGAGTGCAGAGCGCCATCGAGATGCCCCGGCTGTGCGAGCCCTACATCCGCCGCAAGGCGATGCGTCATCTCGAACAGGGCCGCGTCGTGATCTTTGCGGCCGGTACCGGCAATCCGTTCTTCACGACCGACACGGCCGCCGCCCTGCGTGCCGCCGAAATCGACGCCGACGCTCTCCTGAAGGGCACGCATTCCGGCGTGGACGGCGTCTACAGCGCCGATCCGCTGACAGATCCGGCGGCGACCAAGTACGACGAGGTCAGTTATATCGAGGTGATGACCAAGAATCTCAAGGTCATGGACGCCACCGCCATCGCCTTCTGCCGCGACAACAAGATCCCGATCGTCGTGTTCGACATGTCGGCGCCGGGCAAGTTGCAGGCCATTCTGCGCGGCGAACGCGTCGGCACGATGATTCAGGGCTGACGGATGCGCGTCACGCCTCCTCGCCGGTCGATACGCTACGCACCGTGATCGAAGAGACCCTTCTCGACGCCATCGACAAGATGGAGAAGGCGGTCGAGCACGTGCAAAGTCAGTTCACTGGTGTGCGTACCGGCAGGGCATCTCCAGCCCTCGTCGAAAAGCTGATGGTCGACTACTACGGAGCCATGGTGCCGGTGCAGCAATTGGCCGGCTTCCAGGTCCCTGAGGCGCGCCAGCTGATCGTCAAACCGCACGATCGAGCTTCGCTCGGCGCCATCGAAAAGGCCATTCGCGACAGCGATCTCGGTGTCAGCCCGTCGAACGACGGAGTGATCATCCGTCTCAACTTCCCTCCGCTCACCGAAGAGCGCCGCAGGGAGTTCGTCAAGATCGTCAAGCACATGGCCGAAGACGGCCGAGTCGCCGTTCGCAACATTCGCCGTGATGCGCGCAAACATCTCGACGCTGCCGAGAAGTCGGCCGAGATTTCGGCCAACGAGTTGGAGCGGGCAGAGAAGGAAATAGAGCGGATCACCCACGAGCACGTGGAACTGATCGACAAGGCCTTCAGCCGTAAAGAGCAAGAACTCCTCGAAGTCTGAGCGAGCAAAGGGGATTTGCATGACTGACGACGCACGGCGTCACCGTCGCCAAGACGAAGGGGAAGCAGAGGATTACGGTCCGCCTTTGTTCGCCGAGACAACAGACGAAGACGACGAGTCGGGTGGCATTTCGTTCGGTGCATCCGACACCGGCCCGCTACCGCACTGGACCGAACCGCCTACGGGTGAGATGCCACGCACGCTGACTGCATCGCCGCAGTCGGATCCGACCGACGATCTCGACGTGTGGTCGTCGTTCGCCGGTAAGGCGCCGGTGTGGCGCGACGATCAGCCTGTCGATCCCCACGACGAAACGGGTGAGATGGAGCGGGTGATCTCCATCGACCCTGTCATCGATGTCGCCGAGGATGTCACCAATCCCGATGATTCGATTCCGTTGCGGCGCGAGCCGGGACGAATCACCATCGGCACGGACCCGACCGACGATCGTTCGCGACCCGTGCCACGTAAGGGCCGGCCCGGCGAGCCGACACGCGGCGGCCGTCCGGCCCGCTCCGGCTCCACGGCTCGCCCCCCGACGAGGCCCACCAAGTCGGGCCCTCGCGATGTTCCGACCGCGATCGGAGTGGGCCTGCTGATGGCTGCCGTGTTCGTGGTCGCCGTCGTGGTCAGCCCGAAGCTGGTGTTGTTGGTCGTCGTTGCCGTACTCGCCTTCGGCTCCATCGAATACTTCGACAAGGTCTCCGAGAAGGGCTACCGGCCCGCCACCATGGTGGGCATCATTGCCTGCGCGACGATGCCCATCGCGGCCTATTGGGCCGGCGAGCAGGCATTACCGCTGCTCATCGCAGTCGGATTTGTGTCCGGTGCGCTCACCTTCATCGGTGCCAAGAGTCTCGAGGCTGCACCGATGCCGAACATGGCCATCACCACGCTTGGCGTCGTATGGATCGGCTTCCTCGGATCGTTTGCAGCGTTGATCTTGCGGTACTCCAAGGGCACCGGCTTCCCGGTCGCGTCCGGCATCATCAGCACCAGCATCGGTACCGACACGTTGTGCCTGTTGGCAATCGGCGTTGTCGCCAACGATGTCGGCGCATTGGTACTCGGTAGCACTGCAGGGAAATCGCCGCTTCGGGCGTGGATCAGTCCGAACAAGAGTGTCGAGGGTTTGTTCGGCGGGACGGTGGCCACGATTCTGGCCATGGTCGTCGTCGGACTCACCGATCGCTCGAGTACGTGGAACAGCGCCGGCGATCTGATCGTGCTCGGCATTGTCATCTCGATCATGGCGCCGATCGGTGATCTCACTGAGAGCATGTTCAAGCGCAACCTCGACATCAAGGACTTCGGCGCGATCATCAAGGGTCACGGCGGCGTGCTCGATCGCTTCGACGGCTTCTTGTTCAGCCTTCCGGCGGTGTACTACCTACTGCAGATTCTGGAGCCTTGGGTCACCAAATAGCTGGTGAAATTGCGCACCCGAGGCTTGTTCGATCCGTGTCGATGCGAGACTGACTGCCATGTCAACGGTCCGCGTGGCAATTGCCGGCTCGTCAGGGTCGATCGGGGCACAGACCCTCGATGTCATTCGAGCCGAGGCAGGTCGATACGAGGTCGTTGCCCTGGGCGTCGGCTCATCGATCGACATCCTCATTGCCCAGGCCAACGAGTTTCGTCCCAAGGTTGTGGCCGTTGCCGATCTGAGCCGACGTGCCGAGGTAGCCGCCGCCCTGCCCTTCGCTGAGGTCGTCGCCGATCTCGCCGATCTCGCCGACGACGCTGATGTCGTTGTCAACGGCGTCGTCGGATTTGCTGGTCTTGCCGTCACGGTGCGCACATTGCAGATGGGCAAGCGGCTGGCGCTGGCCAACAAGGAGAGCCTCATTGCCGGTGCACCAGTCGTTCAGCCGCTCCGCGCGACCGCCGGCGCCGAACTGGTGCCTGTCGACAGCGAGCATTGCGCAGTCCACCAATGCCTGCGTTCCAGCTCCGATCCGGGTCGCGAGGTTGCCCGAATCATCCTCACGGCCAGCGGCGGCCCGTTCCGTGGTTGCACGGCTCAGGAGCTTGCCGAGGTGGGTGTCGATCAGGCGCTCGATCATCCGACGTGGAAGATGGGCCCGAAGATCACCATCGACTCGAGCACGTTGATGAACAAGGGCCTGGAGGTGATCGAGGCCCACGAGCTGTTCGGCACCGCCTATGACCAGATCGAGGTGGTCGTCCACCCGCAGTCGATCGTCCACTCGATGGTCGAGTTCACCGACGGATCGACGATCGCCCAGCTCAGCATGCCCGACATGCGACTCCCCATCGGATATGCCCTCGCCTACCCGCGCCGGATTTCCACACCGTTCGGTCGAATCGATTGGGCAGTGCTGCGGCGGCTCGACTTCGAGGCTCCCGATACTGCGACATTCCGCTGCTTGCCGTTGGCATACGCGGCCGGTCGGGTCGGCTCGACGGCGCCGGCGTGGTTGAGTGCGGCCAACGAGGTTGCGGTCGAGGCTTTCCTGGCAGGCCGCATCCGCTGGTCGCAGATCGCCGAGGTATGTGACGCATCGCTCCAGCGCTTCGAGCGATCTGCCGATAGAACAGTCGATGACATCATTGCTGCCGACGCTCGCGCGCGTCAGGTGGCCACGGAGGTTCTTGCAGCGTGAGTGACACCTACACCAAGTTTCGCAACGAGGTGATGGCTGGCGGCGCGGATAATCCCGACCTCGAGCCGACCGCTGGCGGGCCGACTGCGGTGATCGGGCTGGGTGTGATCGCAGTGTTGCTGGTCGCTCTCTACCTGTGGAGCTCGTGGGCGTTCGTCTTCGTGATCGGGCTGTTGATCTCGATCTTCTTCCACGAACTCGGTCACTTCGTCACCGCTCGTTGGACTGGCATGAAGGCCACACAGTTCTTCTTGTTCATGGGTCCCAAGTTGTGGAGTTTCCGTCGCGGCGAAACCGAGTACGGCCTGCGCGCCTATCCCATCGGCGCGTTCGTGCGCATCATCGGGATGAACAACCTCGACGAGGTCGAACCCGGCGACGAGGCCCGCGCCTATCGCAACAAGAGCTATCCGCGTCGCATGCTCGTGATCACCGCCGGTTCGATGATGCATGTTCTCATCGCTATTGCGTTGATCTTCTCCGTATATGCCGTCAATGGCCGCCGCGTCGAGACCGGGCGTGTGGGAATTGGGTCCGTGTCAACCGGCTATCCGGCCAATGCGGCCGGCGTCGAACCCGGCGACATCGTCCTCTCGATCGATGGTGTCCAGCCAAGGACTCCCGACCAGTTCGTCGATGAGATCCGTAGCCATGAGCCGGGCGATGCCGTCACCTTGGTGCTCGAGCGGGATGGCACAACGTTGACCAAAGACGTCAGACTGGGCGCCAATCCGACGCCAGGAGAAGGCTTGGGCACGGCGTTCCTGGGGGTCGGCTTCGGTAACGAAGTGGACTGGAACAACGAGTCGATCGCCAGCGCCGCCGTCGACAGCGTGCGCGACCTTGGTCCGACGATGTGGGCAAGCCTGGGCGGCGTCGTGAAGGTGCTCAATCCCGTGAACATCGTCGGCCATCTCACCGGGTCCAACGAAGATCTCAACACCAGGCCCACCACCGTTGTGGGTATCAGCAAGTTGAGTGACTCGATCGGTGACGAATCCGGATTTGGCGGTCTCCTGCTCACGTTGGCCGCGGTCAACGTATTCGTAGGATTGCTGAACCTGTTCCCAGTGCTGCCGTTCGATGGGGGCCACGCCGCGATCGCCACGTACGAACGAGTGCGGACGCGTCGAGGTCGCGCGCCGTACCGGGCCGACATCACCAAGATGATCCCGGTGGCGATGACCATGATGGCCGTGCTGTTGATGCTGTTCGTGACCGGCCTCTATCTCGACTTCGCCAAACCCTTGCCCTGAGCTGGCACACTTCCGTCATGCCCTTCGCCCGCAAAAGCACGCGCCAGATCTTCGTCGGCAAGGTGCCCGTGGGTGGAGGAGCACCGATCTCGGTGCAGTCGATGACCATCACCAAGACGGCCGATGTCGAGGGCACGCTGCAGCAGATCTACGCGCTGGCTGCTGCCGGTTGCGACATCGTTCGCTGCACGTGCAACGAGCAGGAGGCCGCCGAAGGGTTGGCACAGATCGTGCCGCGCTCGCCGATCCCGATCATCGCTGACATCCATCATCAGTACCGCATGGCGCTGGCGGCGATGGAGGCGGGCGTGCATGGACTGCGGCTGAACCCTGGCAACATCCGCAAGCCCGAGCACATCAAGGCGGTCGCATCCGAGGCTCGTGACCGCCAGATCTCGATCCGCATCGGCGTCAACGGAGGGTCGCTCGATCCATCGCTGTACGAAAAGTACGGCGGGATCAAACCCGAGGCCATGGTCGAGAGTGCTCAGCGCGAGATGGCCTACTTCCACGAGGTCGACTTCGACCTGATGAAGATCAGCGTCAAGGCGTCGAACGTGCCATTGATGGTCGAGGCCTACCGCCAGCTCAGCGAGGTAACCGACGTGCCGCTTCACCTCGGTGTCACCGAAGCCGGTCCGCCTCCTGCTGGATTGGTGAAGGCCACTGCTGGTATCGCCACTCTGCTCATGGAGGGCATCGGCGACACGATCCGCTACTCGCTGACCGCCGATCCGGTCGAGGAGGCTCGCGCCGGGCGGCAGCTGCTCGAAGCGCTGGGTTTGCGCGAACGCAAGAACATCGATCTGATTGCCTGCCCCAGTTGCGGTCGTGCCGAGATCGACGTGATCGATGTGGCCAACCGGGCGATGAAGGCCTTCGGGGATCGCCAGATCCCGCTGCAGGTGGCGGTGATGGGCTGTGTGGTCAACGGTCCCGGCGAGGCGCGCGAAGCCGATCTCGGTATCGCTGCCGGCAACAAGCGCGGCCACCTGTTCGTCAAGGGTCGCAATGTCGCAGTCGTGCCGGAGTCGGAGATGGTCGAGGCATTGGTCGAGTGGGCCGAGTTCATCCACGAGCACGGAACCGAGGCGGCGATCGCTCGCGTCGACACGACGTTGGCTGAGCGCGAGGCAGCCAAAGACCGGGCCAAGTTGCTCGACGATCAGGGCGCCGATGTCAACCACGCCGACGAACGCATCGTCGAGATTCGTCGTGCGGTCGGTGAGCGCTGACCGCATCGGGCGATAGTCTCCGCATCATGACGGTAGCAATGGACCACATACCGCATCGCCTCACTTGGGAGGCCTTTATCGAGCTGCCTGAAGAGCTCCTACGTCACGCCGAGTTACACGAGGGCGAGGTAGTCGAGATAGCTTCCCAAGGCAGACCCCACCAGCTCACGCTGGTCAACCTGATTGGGGCTTTGCTCCCGTGGGTGCGAGAGCACGGTGGCGAGCTGGTACCCGACCCGCACGTTCGCATCGCCGATTACTGGGGCTACCAGCCCGACTTGGCCTACTACGCACCCGATCGGGTGCCCGGGTCGGGGTATTGGAAGCTGGCCCCGAATCTGGCGGTCGAAATCCTGTCGCCGTCGACCCGCCGCAAGGATCTGCTGCGCAAGCCGACCCACTACTTCTCGGTGGACGTACAAGAGCTGTGGCTCGTCGACTGTGACGAGCGAGTTCTTCACGTGCTGCTCCCCAGCGGTGAATACCACGAGTGGGTCGACGGCGACTCTGCTTCATCGCCGCTACTGCCGGGCTTCGAGGTGGCGGTCACCGATCTGATCTCCCAGGTTTCATGACGCCCCACGAACATCCGCTGTTCGAGTTCGATCCATCACCTGAGGCGGTGATCAATCCGTCCATCCACCGGCCGATGTTGGGTTTCCCTTCGCGTGCGGTGATGTGCTGGTTCGGCAACGTCGTCCGTGATCGTACGATCGATGTCGAGCCTGTTCACAACGTGCCGTTCGAGCACGGCGATCACGCGATCTGCATCATCGATCACAAGGGATACGACGTCGCGTTGGTCAGCCCGGGTGTTGGCGCGCCAGCTGCGGTCACGTCGCTGGAGGTAGTGATCTCGCTCGGCGCCACGCAGATCATCGGCTGTGGGGGTGCGGGAATCGTTCGTCCCGGCTTCGACGTCGGCCATGTGATCGTGCCGACAGGGGCCGTGCGCGACGAGGGCACGAGCTATCACTACGCGCCTGCCGATGTGGCCGTGACGCCGCACCCGCGCGCGTTGACCGCGATCGACGATGTGCTCAGCGAAGCCGGTGTTCCACACGACCGTGGCCTCACCTGGACGACCGATGCCTTCTTCCGCGAGACACCTGCCAAAGTCGCCCGCCGGCGCGAGCAAGGGTGCATCACCGTCGAGATGGAGGCTGCCGCCATGTTCGCGGCCGCCGCCTTCCGCGGTGTCGTCTACGGGCAACTGCTGTACGCGGGCGACGACGTCAGCGCGGCCGAGTGGGACCACCGGCATTGGGAGGCCCAGACCTCGGCACGTGACCGCCTGCTCGACCTGGCACTCGACGCCGTCATCCGCCTGTAGACGCGCGCTCACACAGCGGCGTTTGATGACTGATGCCCGCCGGCGGGGCCGGAGTCGTCAAACGCTGCTGCGACTGGGGCTTCCTGGACGAGGAAGATGGTGGCGGGGCCGATGAGCTCGATGGTCTCGTTGTCAGCCAGGAATTGACACTGACCGTGCTGCGAACCGCTGACCCACAGCAGCAGTTCCCGGCCTGCGGCGTGATGTCGGCGCCGTTGGTCACCGGCGAGTTCGAGGCGCGACACGACAAACGGCGTGTGCGGCGTGTCGTAGCGCCACCAACCCGGCTCGGTCGCGACTGCTCGCACAACCGGATGTTCCAAGGGCTCGAAGTCGACTACGTCGAGCAGTTCTTCGACGTCGACGTGTTTGACGGTCATACCGCCGCGAACGACGTTGTCGCTGTTGCCCATCACCTCGACGCCGAAACCTCGCAGGTAGGCGTGGAGATTTCCCGGACCGAGGAACACCGCTTCCCCCGGACCGAGGAGCACCCGATTGAGCAGCAGGGTGACCACCACTGATGGGTCGCCCGGGTATGCGTGGGCGAGTTCACTGACCAATTCGGCTTCCACACGGTGGTGCTTCCGGCACGCGGCAAGCGTCGACGCGATGTCGAACTCTTTGCGGTACAGAGCGGTGACAGTGGTGGTCAGCTTCTCGTGTTGCAGAAAGACGGCCAAGTCGTGGGCATCGAGCTCGTGCAGCAGTGAAACAGTGTCGTCGACCGGCCGGAAGCCGCACAACGTGTCGAACGTCGTCAGTGCGCACAGCATCTCCGGTTTGGCGAAACCGTCGCGATACGTGCGTACCGGCGAGTCGCGGGCTATGCCGAGTTGCTCCTCGCGCTGAAACCCAGCGGCAGCCTGGAGATGATCTGGATGGGTCTGCAGCGAAAGGGGTTGTGCCGCCGACATCAACTTGAGCAGGTACGGCAGATCGCCTGACACAGATTGCAGCGACGCGCCGTCGTCGAGGGTCGACGGAGCGAGCGGATGCGTGCCCATCCACCATTCGGCCCATGGCCGCCCGTCGACGGGTTGGCCGAGCATGTCGGGGATGGCCGAGGTATCTCCCCACGCGTAGTGCTGTGCCCGCCCGTGGACCATCTGCATGCCTCGACACGCTACTGGCGCAAGGGGCTACCGTTCCGTCGTCCCCTTCCAGATCCACCACTCCAGACAATGAGGTGTGCCGTGCAGAACAAGATCCTGTTGACCGAAGACCAGATCCCCACGCAGTGGTACAACATCATTCCCGACCTGCCGTCGCCACCACCTCCGCCTCTGCACCCCGGCACGATGCAGCCGGTCGGCCCCGACGACCTCGCTCCGCTGTTTCCGATGGCCCTGATCATGCAGGAGGTCAGCCAGGACAGCTACATCGACATTCCCGGCGGCGTGCTCGACGTCTACCGCCTGTGGAGACCGTCACCGCTGTTCCGCGCCCACCGCTTGGAGAAGGCCCTCGATACCCCTGCGCGTATCTACTACAAGTACGAAGGTGTGAGTCCGGCGGGTTCGCACAAGCCCAACACCGCGGTGCCGCAGGCCTACTACAACCATCAAGAGGGCATCACCAAGCTGACGACCGAGACCGGCGCCGGCCAGTGGGGCACGGCACTGGCATTCGCCACCGCCCAGTACGGCATCGAGTGCGAGATCTGGCAGGTCGCTGCGTCGTATCGCGCCAAGCCATACCGCAAGGTGATGATGGAGATCTACGGGGCAACGGTGCACTCGAGCCCCTCCGACATCACCGAGTACGGCCGGTCGCTGCTGGCCCAAGACCCGGATCACCCTGGCAGCCTCGGCATCGCCATCTCCGAGGCCGTCGGTGCAGCCGTGGCCGATCCCAAGACTCGGTACTCGCTCGGCAGTGTGCTGAACCATGTGCTGATGCACCAGACGGTGATCGGTGAAGAGGCTCTGCTGCAGCTGGCCATGGTGGGCGAGACGCCCGACCTCCTGGTCGGCTGTACCGGTGGCGGCTCGAACTTCGGAGGCTTGGCGTTTCCGTTCCTGCGCGAGAAGATGGCCGGGAGGATGAACCCGACCATTCGCTGCGTCGAGCCGGCGGCATGTCCGAGTCTGACCAAGGGCGAGTACCGCTACGACTTCGGCGATACGGCGGGCATGACTCCGCTGCTGAAAATGCACACCCTCGGCCATGACTTCATCCCGCCGTCGATTCATGCCGGCGGCCTGCGGTATCACGGCATGTCGCCGCTCGTCTCGCACATCTACGAACTCGGCCTGGCCGAGGCCGAGGCCATCCCGCAGACAGAGTGTTTCGCAGGTGCGCTCACGTTCGCCCGCAATGAGGGGATCGTGCCTGCGCCGGAGCCCACGCACGCCATCGCCGCGGCGATCCGCGAGGCCAAGCGGTGCAAGGAGACGGGCGAGGCGAAGGTCATCCTCACTGCCCTGTGCGGCCACGGCCATCTCGACATGGCCGCCTACGAGAACTACCTGGCCGGCCAGATGGTGGACTACGACCTCACCGACAAAGAGTTGGCCGACGCCATGTCGACCGTCCCCGTGATGGCCTAGCCGTCAGAAGAGGCGGAGATCGTCGGGGCGCAGGCCGCGCAGTTCGTCGTAGTCGACCTCCACCACTCGAAAGCCACGCGACTCGGCCAGCACGCGCGCCTGGGGCTTGACGACCTGGGCGACGTAGACCCCGCGCACGGTTCCCAAGGACGAGTCGAGGTGCAGCCGCTCGATGTAGCGCACCAGTTGCTCGACTCCGTCGATCTCACCGCGGCGTTTCACTTCGATTGCAACTACTTGGCCATCGCGATCGCGGCACAGCAGATCAATCGGGCCGATAGCCGTTGGGTATTCACGGCGAACCAGGGTGAGTCCCTCTTCGATGGCGTGCGGAGATGCTGCAAGTAGCTCCTGTAGGTGGGCTTCGACTCCGTCTTTCTGCAAGCCGGGGTCGTCACCGAGTGCAGTCTCGGTGTCCGACAACACCTCGTGCAATGTGATCGTCAACGACTCGCCCTTCGGGTTCGTGACCGTCCATGCCTCGTCACCCATCACCAGCGTGTTCGGCGCGTTCATCCAGTTCAACGGCTTGTACGCGCCCCCGTCGGCATGGATGGCAACGCAGCCGTCGGCTTTGACCATGATCAGTCGCACGGCCTCGGGAAGATGGGCAGTGAGCCGGCCGGCGTAGTCGACCGAGCAACGGGCAATGACGAGGCGCACCCCGCGAAGCTAGCGACTGGCGGCGTCGAGCACGCCGATACGGGCACGATAGATGAACCAGAACGAACGCTGCGCTGATGCCAATGCGGCGTGGACCTGGCTGGAGAACTCGTCGATTCCGAGGGTTGTGTCATCGAGGCCATGACGTCGAAGCGCCTGGTAGTCGCCCTGGCTTTGTAGCAACTGAATGAATCGGTCGGCATCGCCTTGCTCCTCCCCGAGAGCTGCAATCTCGATGCAGTGTCCGAAACGCTGACTGTCGACCATTCTGGCCAGGTGCTCGCCTTTGTGCCAGTACTGAACACCGTCGATGATCGTGACCGACGCTGTCGTGTCGCCGCGTTCTGGCGCCCGCCAATTCTCGGGCCAACGGTCGTCGGATTGCGGTGACGACGAAATGGTTCGCTGCGAGGTGGCCGACGACCGGCCCGCCAGTCGGTTTTCGTGCGTGGCGATGGTCGCTCGAGCAGTGTGCCAGGCCTGCTCGGCCTGCGCATGGCCGACCGACGGAGGCCAATCGCAATCGATTGCGGCAAAGACGCCTCCTGGCCTCAATAGACGGGCAACCTCGGCGAATGTCGACGTCGGTTCCATCCAGTGCAGTGCCTGTACGGCGAGCACGACATCGGCACACGCATCGGGCAACTCTGTCGCGTTGGACCAACCCGGCACGAACTGCACGTGCGCAGTGCTCGTGACCGCGGCCGCACGTGTGCGCATGTCGGCACTTGGTTCGACACCGATCACCTCGTTCGACCAACTTGCTGCCCATCGGCTCGACAGTCCTGTTCCGCTACCGAGGTCGACGACGAGGTCGGGCCGACCGCCTGCGTACCGTGCAATGACCTCGGCGAGTTCCGCCGGGGGCACCGGGCGGACGGCGTCGTACAGGTCCGCGAACCCGGAGAAGCGGCTGGCGTTCGCGTCGAGGCTCAAATCGTGAAGCTAGCGACCGACGTGGTCGCGCATCCGCTTCTGGATCAATGTCCGACGCGATTGCAGCTCGCGATAGGTCAACTGCTCGGTCGAGGCGTCGACCCCGAACCCGGCCTTGACGCCATCCATGTTGAGCGCCAACGTGGTCTGGTCGATGCCGAGCTCGCGTCCGAGCTGCTCACCATGTCGCTCTGCGAACAGCATCGAGATGTTGGCGATCTCGGCGAGCAGATCGAGATCAGGTGCCAGTCGAGCCATTGCCCCGTCGAGGAAAACCATGTTCTTAACGTAGAGCATGAGTTCTTTCGGCATCTTTGCGCCGTAGCCGAGCAAGGCTTTCACAACCCGCTGGACTTCCGCCACCAATTCCTCGCCGGTGAGCGTCGTCGGATCGATTGGGGCCTGATCGAGGCGCAGATCGCGCATGACCAGATCGAGATCAACATCGCGGGGAAGCGCACCGAGGTCGCGCATCGCTGCCAGCTGTCCCTTCACATCGTTGGTCGTCGCGCAGACCATCATCCGCAGAAACGCCAGCCGTCGATCTCCGGTCAATCGGCCGACGATGCCGAAGTCGAGCAATGCGGTGCGGCCGTCGGAGAGCACGAAGAGATTTCCGCCGTGCAGGTCGCCGTGGAACACGCCGTACACCATCGCCCCTTCGATGAGCGCGATCATCGCCGTGCGCACCACCGCCTCGGTGTCGACACCAGCGCCCTTCATGCCCGCAACATCGTCGAAGTTGAATCCGTCGACCCGTTCCATCACCAGCACTCGACGGGTGACCAGTGTCGAGTGTGGGCGGGGCACCACATAGCCGGTCTGCTTCAGCTCGTGGAGCATCACGGCGATATCGATCATGTTGGCGGCTTCCATCCGAAAGTCGAGTTCTTCGACGATCGTTTCGGCAAAGAGCTCGACCAATGCTGGGGGATTCGCCAATGACGCGATCGGGATCCTGCCGACGAGGTGCGGCGCCAGCCAGGCCATGACTCGCAGATCCTTGCGCACCAGGCGGGCGACGCTCGGTCGCTGCACTTTGACGACCACGTGTTCTCCGGTGTGCAACGTTGCCGCGTGCACCTGGGCGATCGAGGCCGCGGCCAGCGGTGTGCGGTCGAAAGCCGCAAAGATGCTCTCGAGCGGTACGCCGAGGTCCTCCTCGACGACCTTGCGGACGGCGTCGAACGGCTCGGCGGGCACCTGATCACGGCATTGCTTGAATTCCTTGACCAGCTCTGCAGGAAACAATCCCTCGCCACTGGAGATGATCTGGCCGAGCTTGATGTAGGTCGGGCCGAGCCATTCCGCAGCGCGGCGAAGTCGCCCGGAGATGTCGGTGCGGCTCGCTTCCGGTGTTGCGTAGTTATGCCGTTTCTTGCGCAGCCACCATGGGCCGATCGCGCCAACCAGGCGGCTGGCAACGCTGATCACTCGCAGGCCGGGAGGCAAGCGTCGCGGACGGGTGAGCGCCGGCACGCCGGCCTTGGCCGCCTGGCGAAGCAAGCTGGCGACGGGATACCACTGCAGAGCCTCGCGATCGAGCACCCACGGCCCGTCGTCTCTGAACGCGCCCCATTGCATGTCGTCGGCGATCGTCACCACTGCATGATCGCAGCATCAGCGGCGGTTGGTGCTCGTCCGACCCGAAACTTTCGTCACAGGATTGCACCACCGCCTCAAGCATTGGATTCGTTGTACGATCCGCCAACACTGCACACGTCTGGGGGGACGAATGAGCGATCGTTACTACGTCACTGATACTGCGCTGTCCGAACGGTTCCCGATCTACACACGAGCCAATGTCGGCGAGGTGTTCCCGGATCCGGTGACGCCCCTCACGTGCGACACGGCGTTGTACCTGGCCGAGCTTGGTTGGCGCGACGCCTGGGAGCGGATGGGTGCATTCGATCCCGACGAGTTTCCGCCTGACGACTACTGCCAACTCGGTGTGCTCGGCGGTTACTGCTATCTCAATGCTTCTCTGATCCGGCTGTTCGGCGAGCGCGCCCCGGGCCTGTCATGGCAGATGATGGATGAACAGTTCTTCGGGGCTCAACCAGGAATCCCGCCGTACGAAGAGATGCCGGGCGACGTGCGACCCGACATGACGGAGAAGATCGGGGCAACGTTCGCGTGGGTCTTCGCCCAGCAGAGGCTCGACGACCTCACCGAGCTCACCGACGATCGAGCGGAGACCAAGGCATTGCGTGTCACCCGACCCGATCTGTCGACATTGCGCGACGAGCAGTTGTGGGGACGGTTCCAGGCGATGCTTCCGCTGCATCGAAAGATGTTCGCCCACCATCTGTTCACCACCTACATGGCCACCGTTCCGGTCGGTGTGATCACCGCGGTAGCGACGGCCATCGGTCGGCCAGACCTGGTCATGCCGATCCTTTCCGGCATCGGCGACGTCGATTCGGCGGCGCCGAGCCATGCCATGTGGGCACTGTCGCGACTAGACCCGGCATCGGCGGAGTTCACCGAAGGCTTCGAATCGTTCGTTCACGAGTTCGGAAGTCGCGGCCCGAACGAATGGGAGAGTCGCTCGCCCTCGTGGGAAACCAAACCTGCCTTGGCTCTCGTCGCGATCGATCGCATGCGGCAAGCCCCAGACACGGCCGATCCGGCGCGGCAGTTCGCGATCCGCTCGCAACAGCGTGCGACGACCTCAGCGGAGTTGTTGTCGATGGTCGAGCTCGACCCCGCCATGCACGGTCAGCTGGCAGCGGCGATCGGATGCTCGGCTGCGTGGCTACCCGGTCGGGAGCGCACCAAGACCAACAACATCCGGGTGATCCACGAGATGCGCCTGGCCATGCGCGAACTCGGTCGGCGGATGGTCGAGCGTGGCGCATTCGACGAGATCGAGGACTTCGGCTTTGTCCGCGAGGCAGAGGTACCGACCCTGTTCACCGACCCTCGGTCGCTGACCGAAGCAATCCGCAGCCGACGTGCCGAGTATCGCCAACTCCAAGAGCTCGAACCGCCTTTCGTGTTCGTGGGCCACACCACCGGGCCGGAAACCTGGCTGCGACGCGACGCGGTCAGCGTCGACCGGGTATCGGAAGGCGACACCGTGGTCGGCTTTCCCGGCTGCCCAGGCGTCGCCGAGGGGATTGCGAGGGTGATCCTCGACTCCAACGATCCATCGGCGCTGGAGCCCGGCGACGTGCTGATCGCGCCGATCACCGATCCGTCATGGACGCCATTGTTCGTTCCGGCGGCCGCCGTCGTCGTCGATGTCGGTGCAGCGCTCAGCCATGCCATCATCGTCAGTCGCGAACTCGGTATCCCGTGTGTGGTCTCCGCGGTCGGAGCTACCCGCAACATCCCCGATGGGGCCAGAATCCGCGTCGACGGCAACACCGGGCTCGTCACCATCTTGTCCGTGCCGTAGGGGCCCGGCGGAGTGACCCCGATCACGACGTCAGTCGGCGGTCAACAGACCTTCGTCGATGATCTGCTTGGCGACTTCTTCGCGCATCGTCTCCAACGACTCGATGGTCACTCGCACATGCACCGCGCTGTCGGTTCCTCGCTCGACGGTGACGCCGACCGGTAGAGCGTTTCTGCCCGGCCAGAGGAAGTCGCCGGCTTCGTCGACGGCAACCGGACGGGAGAACACCAGCACAAAACCACCGCGGTTGTCGTCGCGTACGACCGACAGCACGCTCAACGGTTCTGGCGGCGACGGCTGCGCTGCATCCCAGTTGTACTTGCCACCCTCGCCGTTGCAGATCTGGTGTTGGATGTCGCGCCAGTACTCGATCATCAGGCTGTGACCGGGATTCGACGGGTCGAGCGTGCCTGCATACGGAAAATGCTCGGCGAAGACGTGGTCGGTCCACTGAATCAAGACCTCGTCGCGTATGGCCAGCCACTCGGCAACCCATGCGTCGTGACCGCGGTCCTCAGGATCGAGGCGTGCTGGCGCATCGGGCTGCGCTAGGGCGAACCGTCGATCGACCTCTTCGTACAGCTGGGCCTGTGTGGGTATCGACATATCGACTCCGTGGGTGATGCGGTCGGTGCTAGAAGCCCGCGCCGTGGGCGACGTCGCACAAGCGTGCCTCACCCTCGGCAATCTGTCCAGCTCCGACGCCTTCCAGCGCTGCAAACGGACCACACTTGTGGGGGGTGATCCACACATGGATCATGGGCGCCGGTTGGAACTTGACGAACGGCGCCGGGCAGTTGCCCCCGGAGTTGGTCACCCCACGAACCAGGGGCGCAACCGGGTCGTCGGTGAAACACAGGTTGTCGTGGATGTGCCATTGCATGAGTGCTCCACCGATGTCGGGCACCTCGGTGAGCGCCACGTCATCGGGCAGGAAGTACATCGCGCTGACCAGCGTCTTCGAGCCGTCCGGCTGCGTCTGGTACACGAGGCTTTCGGGCTGGTCGGGATCGAGCGCGATGTCGTCGTTGATCAGATCCCACTTGATGAAGTGCTCGTACCCGGTGAGGCCATCACCGATGCTGTGGTACCCGGCGGCCTCGGCGACCTTGTAGTCGGACCACTGCGGTAGTCGAACGACGTTGAGGGCGACCAGATTCTCTGCTGCAGCCTGTTGCTCGGGCGTGACACCGTCGACACCGCCGAGATCGATCGGCTGTGTGGGGTCGTATGGCTTGGCGGGAACCGCAGCGGCGGAGTGCTCGGCGTGTTCTGTGTTGCACATGTCGACCCGTTGCTCCTCGGGGACCGCTGCCTGGCCGGCGCCGACACCTTCGAGTGCGGCGAAAACTCCGCACGGGTGCGGAATGACCCACACGTGCACCATCGGATTCTCGCCCCCCGTGTTGACACCTGTCGCGCATTTGCCGTTGGCATCGGTGATGCCGACCACGCGGGGCTTGCCGTCGGGGCCCGCTGCCCAACACAGGTCGCCGTGGTTGTGCCACTGCATGAGCGGCCCGGCGAATGCGAGCAGGGTTGGGTCGTCGGTTGGTCGGGCGCTGGCGATGTACATGGCGCCGGCCAGAGTTCTGGATTCGCCGTCCACGGTGTACACCAGCGACTCGGGTTGTGAGGCGTCAAGGAACGTTTCGTCCTCGATGAGGGAAAGCTTGATGAAATGCTCGCTACCGGTGCCGGCATCGCCGATGGAGGCGTAGCCGTCGGCGATGGCCGCGGCCGTGTCGGCGTACTTCGGCAGGTCGTTCAACGAGTCTTCGATCAACTTGACCGCTCGCGCTTCTTGCTCGGCTGTCACGCCCGCCACACCCGACACGTCGATCGGCTGTGCCGGATCCCACGGGCGGGGCCAGGCGGCGGTAGCCGCGACCGACGTGCCGTCCTCGGCGTGGCCGTGCGGCTGTGACACGTCGACCACCGGCGCGGCAGCGTCGGGTGCGATCGACGCACTGCCGGCGTCATGCGCGTGCGGTTGCGATTCGTCGACGACCGCGGTGCCACTGGCAGCGGCGTCACTATGGCTGTGCACGTGGGTGCCACCGCTGAGCATTGCCGGGATGGTGAGCGCTGCAACGGCGAACGCCGGGAACGAAATACGTGGGGCAGCGGATTGTCGCTCGCCGATCATCGAAGCGGCCACGGCGCAGCCAACCGCCGCGGCAGCAAGGAGCGCGGCGGCAGTATCGGCAAACTGCGCGGCCTCGCGTACCTCGAGGCCCTCGATCCAGGAGATTCCCGTAATTCGTGTCGCCAGCCAGAAGCCGACCGCCGTGGCGTTGATGGCGACGATCGGGAGGGCGACCCACCGATTCGGGTGTGCCATGGCCAGCAATCCGGCACCGACCTGGGCGACGGCGAGGAGGATGAAGAGTCGAGCCAAATTCTGGTGTTCGGCATGCACGCCGGCGGCCGCGGCGTGGATGATGCCTGCGCCGATCGTTGTCATGGCCGCGATGGCCAGGCCGGGGACGCGCGTGCGCACAGCTCGTTCGACGTATGTCGGCTCGAGGAGGCCACCGTCACCCGGCACGGCAAGAGTCATGGGTGAATTCTACGACTGCGGTGCAGTGCTTCTAGCGTCGGCTCGGCGAATTCGGGTCGGCAGATCAGCAGATCCGGCAACCACGGGTCGCGATCGTTGAACACCATGGGTGAGCCGTCGATTCGGCTGACGTGCAGCCCGGCGGCGAGGGCTACCGCGGTCGGCGCAGCAGAATCCCACTGGTACATGCCACCGTCGTGCACGTAGATGTCGGCCTCACCGGTGACGATGGCCATCGCCTTGGCGCCAGCGGATCCGAGTCGCACGGCGTCGGCGTCGAGGGCGTTGGCCACAACGACGGCCACATACGGATTGCGGCTGCGCGAGGTGACGAGCCTCGGCCGCGAGCGACCGGTTGTCGGGACGACAGGCGGGGGGTCGGTGCAGAATGTGAGGTCGAGGGCAGGAATGCTGACTGCTCCGGCGCCAAAGTGATCCGCATCCCACAGGGCGACGTGCACTGCCCAGTCGTGCCGGCCGTGCTCACCGAACTCGCTGGTGCCATCGAGTGGATCGACGATCCAAACACGGTCTGCCTCGAAGCGCCGGGGGTCCTCGAATCCCTCTTCCGACAAGACTGCGTCGTCGGGCCGGGCCTCGGTGAGGGCTTGCAGGAGGAAGCGGTGGCTGGCCAGGTCGCCGGCGTCCATGATGTGCCGGGCCGGTGCACCAGCCCGCGTCAGTTCGTCGCGGACCTGAACCAACAGATGCCCGGCCTCGGTGGCCAGCCTGGCAGCCAGCTGTGCATCGCTCTCGCCGGTCACCGGCGCCCGCTGCGACGTGCCTCGCGCACCAGCGTGCGGACGTCGGCCTCGTCGGCACCCTGTTGCACCAGACGCGCGACCTGAGCCTCGAGTTGCTCGGCGGCGGCCTCGTCGAAGGCGTCGATCCGTTCGCGCACCGTCACGGTGTTGACCGCCATCAACACGATTGCGGCCAGCACGATGACCCCGCCGATCGTGAGTACCACGCCGTTGTTGTTGCCTGCGATCGACGAGATGATCAGGCCGGCGATGCCGCAGACGAACACTGCAATGCACGCCCTGGTGATCAGTCGAGTGGCCACGAAACCGTCCGACCGTCTATCGAACGAGCGGCTTGTACTTGATGCGATGCGGCTGATCGGCGCTCGCCCCGAACTCCTTGTGCCTCCACGCCTCGTACTCGCTGAAGTTGCCTTCGAACCAGCGCACCTGACTGTCGCCCTCGAAGGCCAAGACGTGCGTGGCGATGCGGTCGAGGAACCAGCGGTCGTGGCTGATCACCACGGCACATCCCGGGAAGTTCTCGAGTGCGGTTTCGAGGGCGCGCAGCGTGTCGACATCGAGGTCGTTGGTCGGTTCGTCGAGCAGCAGCACGTTGCCGCCGCTCTTCAGGATCTTGGCGAGATGCACCCGATTCCGCTCGCCGCCCGAGAGATCGCCGACGCGCTTCTGCTGATCGCTGCCCTTGAAGTTGAAACTGGCGCAGTAGGCGCGGCCGTGAATCTCGCGGTTGCCAACCTTCATATGTTCTACGCCGCCGGTGATCTCCTCGAACACCGTCGCGTCGGCATCGAGAGTGTCTCTGGATTGGTCGACATAGGCAAGGTCGACGGTGTCGCCGATGGTCACCGTGCCCCCATCGACCGACTCCTGTCCGGTGAGCATCTTGAACAGCGTCGTCTTGCCCGCACCGTTGGGGCCGATGATGCCGACGATCCCCGCACGGGGGAGCGTGAATGACAGTTCCTCGATCAGCAGGCGATCGCCGAAGCCCTTGCGCAGGTTGGCGACCTCGATCACGGTGTCGCCGAGACGACGGCCGACGGGAACGGTGATCTCCAACCGATCCGGTCCGCGTTCCGCGGCCTCGGCTTCTTGCTGCAGTTTGTCGTACGCCGCGAGGCGAGCCTTGCCTTTCGCCTGACGGGCCTTCGGTGCCATTCGCACCCATTCGAGTTCGCGTTGCAGCGTGCGCTGGCGAGCCTCGTTGCCCTTCTCTTCGCGAGCCAGGCGTTCCTGCTTCTGCTCGAGCCACGACGAGTAGTTGCCCTCGAATGGAATGCCGCGACCGCGGTCGAGTTCGAGGATCCACTTGGCGACGTTGTCGAGGAAGTAGCGGTCGTGGGTGATCGCAACGACGGTGCCGGGGTACTCCTGCAAGAACCGCTCCAGCCACTCGACGCTCTCGGCATCGAGGTGGTTTGTCGGCTCGTCGAGCAGCAACAGGTCGGGCCGGCTCAGCAGTAACCGGCACAACGCGACGCGTCGACGCTCGCCGCCGGACAGTGTGTTGACGTCGGCATCGTCGGGCGGGCACCGCAACGCGTCCATCGCGATCTCGACGTTGCGTTCCAGGCTCCATGCATCGGTTGCGGCGATCTTGTCCTCGAGTTCGGCCTGCAACGCGCCGATCTTGTCGTAGTCGGCATCGGGGTCGGCCCACATCGTCATCACTTCGTTGTAGCGATCGATGATCGACTGCACCGCGGCGACGCCGTCCATGACGTTGCCCTTCACGTCCTTTGTCGGATCGAGGTCAGGTTCCTGAGCGAGATAACCGACGCTGAAGCCGGGTGTCAGGCGAGCCTCGCCGCTGTAGCCGTCGTCGAGGCCGGCCATGATTCGCAACAGGCTCGATTTGCCGGCGCCGTTTGCGCCCAGGACGCCGATCTTGGCGCCGGGGTAGAACGACAGCGAGATGTTCTCCAGCACGGTGCGATCGGGCGGGTAGACGCGAGCGAGCTTGTAACAGGTGTAGATGAATTCGTGGGCCATGGCGTCGGACAATCTACGGCGCTCCATCACTAGGTGGGCGGCCGCTGTGGTGCTACCTTCACGCGAGTAGGTCAGCGTTACTACGAAACGTCCCAGTGAAGTCACAGTGAAAGAGGTATCAACGGTGCTTGCAGTAGACGGATTCTTCAGCCGGGCAGCGCTCGGGCAGTTCGGGTTCCGCTGGCTGCACATCTTGGCCGGCATCACCTGGATCGGTCTGTTGTACTACTTCAACTTCGTTCAGGTTCCGGCCTTTGCCGCATACGGCGACGAGGCACGTGCCCGCAACATCGCCATCGACAAGGTTGCCCGCAAGGCGTTGTGGTGGTTCCGCTGGGCAGCGATCAGCACATTCGTCACCGGCATCTTGATCACCATCGTCACCAAGGACTACTTCGCCAACGACTTCGGGAAGAGGGCCAGCGGAATCGCCATCAGCACCGGCATGCTGCTCGGCACCATCATGATGCTGAACGTGTGGGGTGTGATCTGGCGCTGTCAGAAGGTTGTGCTCGCCAACGCTGCAAACGTCGTTGCGGGTGGCGAGGCCGATCCGGCGGCCGCCGCAGCCGGCCGCAAGGCATTCATGGCATCGCGGCAGAACACGGTGTTCTCGGTCAGCATGCTGTTCTTCATGGTCTTCACTACCCACAGCCCCGCCGCGGGGCAGGTCCTCAGTAGCGGCAAGATGGGCGCCTTTTGGGCAATCACCATCATCATCATCGCCGTGATGGAAGTGAATGCGCTCGGCCTGCTGCCATGGAAGGCAACGCCGAACAAGGGCCTCAACTTGATGTACGACGGCCCCGGCGTCCGCAACGTGCTGATCAGCGCGTTCGGCCTGTGGGTGATCTTCCTGATCCTCAGCGAGGTGCTGCTGAAGGCATAGGCCCGCGAGCGCGGCTCACGTG
>JANPBZ010000112.1:0-6203 GCA_031430695.1 Ilumatobacteraceae bacterium | reverse complement strand
CCGATCTGGATCGGCGGCGGGGGAGAGCAACTCACGTTGCGGGTTGTCGCCCGCCACGCCGACTACTCGAACTTCGGCGGCGTGCCCGAGGAGTGGGCCCGCAAGCGGGAGATCTTGAAGGGCCACTGCACCGCGGTCGGTCGCGACGAGGAGACCATCGGCAAGACCTGGTCGCCAGAGATGTGCATTCGCTCGACCGAGGCAGAACTGAGGGAGATGGGCACGCGCAGCCTGTGGGGTGACTCCTTCGAGAAATGGCAGGCGAACGGATTGGTGGGCACGCCTGAACAGATCTGCGAGAAGGTCCAGACGTACGTTGACCTCGGCTGCACCGGCTTCATCCCGTGGTGCAGCGACTACCCCGACACGGAGTCGATGGATTTGTTCGCCTCAGAGGTCATGCCCAACTTCCGCTAGCAGGGTGCTGAAGAACACCGATTTCGACGCGTTTCGCATTGCGGAGCACCTGGTAGATCGACCGACGAAACGAGCCGAGGGGCGATTTTCAGCATCCTGCTAGCGGCGGTTAGCTCACGAACACCAGTTTGGAGCCATCGAGTCCGGCCGACAGCGATATGAGCCCGCGATCCAACGTCGCAATCGCTCCACCGTGGCGACGGCCTAACGCCAGCAGGTGTGCATCCGTGACCTGTCGGTAGCCGACGAGTCGATCGCGCGGGAACCACGGAGAGACACTCGGTTCGACATCATCGATCCAGAACTCGTGCGCGCCCACACTGCGAAGAGCGGTGAGTAGCGAGCAGGCTTCGCTCGGTCGAACGGGATCGCCGACTACTGAAGCGTTGGCCGAGATGCGGATGAAACCCGCTTCCGTAATCGACGACGTCGCCCACCCGGCATCGGCCGCGTTGTCAAACCACTCGACGGCCAGTTGGTGGAAGGTGTGCTCGGGCCAGGCGATCGCGACCAAGACGTTGATGTCGGGCAGAACGATCACGAGTCGTCGAGTGCGTTCTGCACCGCCTCGCTCGTAATCAGGGGAGCGCCCGCCCGAGGGGCGAAGGTCGGCACACGGCCGTGCCTGCGTGTAGGTCGCTTCGCGGCTTCGATTCCTCCTCTGGAGAGTTCGGAGATCACCTTGCCGATGGCAACGCCGCGGTGCTCGGCCAGCTCCCGGGCCGCGGCCAGTACATCGTCGTCAATCACCAGGGTGGTGCGCATGCATCTGATGCTATCGCATCATCGGTTTAGGGAGCGACGGATGGCTATTCGTAGCTGCGGTAGATGACTTCGGCGACGCAACTGGGTTTGGCGGCTCCTTCGCATTCGAAGGTCAGCTCGTAGGTCGATTGCACGCCGCCGGCGATGTCATCGACGCTGAGCAACTTGACCCCGAGACGCAGCTTGGCTCCCACGGGTACGGGTGACATGAATCGAACCTTGTTGCAGCCGTAGTTCACGCCCATCGTGAAGCCGGTGCTCTGCACGACCAGCGGCATCAGCACCGGGGCTAGCGACAAGGTGAGATAGCCGTGCGCGATCGGTCCTCCGAACGGGCTTTCCTGCTTCGCTCGCTCAGGATCGACGTGGATCCATTGGAAGTCTCCTGTGGCCTCCGCGAACTGGTTGACCCGCTCCTGGGTGATCTCCATCCAATCGCTGTAGCCGAGGTGTTCGCCGATGACCTCTCTGAGCCCGGCGGATCCGTGAACCATGCGTGCTGACATGGTGCGAGCATTGCAGTCGTTGCGGCGTACGGTGAAGTCGTGACCGATCGGTTGTTGCGCGCAGCCCTCCTGCCCCTTCGCTTGACCAAGAACGCGGCGCGCCTGCTACGAAGTGCGCTGATGGCCGACATCCTCACCGCCTACTCGATCACGCAGCCCGACAAGCTGGCGGTGATCGACGATCGTCCCGACGGAACCATCACGACCCTGACCTACAAGCAGCTCAACGAGCAGGCCAATCGGTTGGCGAACGTGCTGCTCGATCTCGATGCCCGTCCCGGCGACACCAAGGTGGTGTGGTGCGGTCAGAACTCGCCTGGTCTTGTGGTGATGATCAACGCGGCGCGCAAGCTGGGTGTGACTGCCGTGCCGCTGAACTACCGGCTCAGCGACGAGGAAGCCACGTACGTCACCGACCATTGCGACGCGACGATCGTTTTCGTCGATGCCGAGTTCGCGTCGATGTTCGATCGCATCCGCGCCCAGCTGCCGAAGGTGCAACACGTCCTGGTCTTCGACGGTGACGCACCGCACGACATGCTCGACGCCGATGCTGCGATGGCGGCCGCGTCGCCTGGCGAGCCCGATGTTCCAGCCGCGACCGGCACCGGCGCGACGATGATCTACACCAGTGGCACCACGGGCAAACCCAAGGGTGCCTTCCGGCGAAGTGCGGGCAATCCTGCGCAGATCGCGGCGATGCTGGGATTCGTCGGCTACACGCCCACCGACGTGTACATCCCCACCGGGCCTCTGTATCACAGTGGTCCCGGTGGATTCCTTGCGATCGCCCAGGCGCTCGGTCAGACGGTGGTGATACAACGCAAGTTCGATCCGCTGGATTGGCTGCGCCTGGTCGAGACCTACAAGGTCAGCTCGACGTTCAGTGCACCGACCCCGATTCGAATGATCTGCAATCTACCGGCCGACGTGAAGGCCAGGTACGACGTGTCGTCGATGAAACGGATGATCGCCAACGCGGCTCCGTGGAGCCTCACCTTGAAGCAGATGTACCTCGCCGACTTTCCGGCCGATTCGTTGTTCGAGGTGTACGGCTCGACCGAACTCGGCGTCAACTGCATCCTCCGCCCAGAGGATCAGCTGCGCAAACCGGGCTCGTGTGGCAAGCCGGCGCCGATGGTCGCGATCAAACTGTTCGACGACAACGGCAACGAAGTCACCGGCACCGGACCCGATCATCCAGGCGAACTCTTCGTGAAGAGTCCCAGCGCCTTCGCGGACTACTACAAGCAACACGACCAGTACGTGAAGGATCAGCGGGACGACTATCAAACAGTTGGCGATATCGCCTACTGCGACGACGAGGGTTACTTCTACATCTGCGACCGCAAGAAGGACATGATCATCTCGGGTGGCATGAACATCTACCCGGCCGAGATCGAGGCCGCGCTCGAGATCCATCCCGACGTCCTCGAAGTCGCGGTGTTCGGTGTTCCCAGCGAGGAATGGGGCGAATCGGTGCATGCCGTCGTGGTGGTGCGTGAAGGTGCGACGATGGCCGAAGCCCAGGTGATCAGCCACGCCCGCGAGCACTTGGCTGGATACAAGATCCCCCGTTCGGTCACATGGTGCCCCGAACTGCCGAAGACCGGCAGCGGCAAGGTTCTGAAGCGAGACCTCCGCGCACCGTTCTGGGCCGGCCGCGCCAGCAAGGTCTGAATCGCCATGCCGAGTCAGTAGCCGAGTCGCTCGACGCGATCCGGGCGGCGTTGCCAGTCTTTGTCGACCTTGACGAACAGCTCGAGGTACGCGCCCTTGGGCAGCTGGGCGCGGGCCAGCTTGCCGACCTCTTTCAACACAACGCCACCCTTGCCGATGACCATGCCCTTCTGGCTTTCGCGTTCGACGATGATCTCGACACGAATGCGCGGCCATTCCCACTCGGTCACCCGTGTGGCAATGCTGTACGGCAGTTCGTCGTGAGTGACGGCGAGTAGTTGTTCGCGAACCAACTCGGCAACCCAGGTCTCTTCCGGCTGATCGCTGACCGTGTCGTCGGGGAAGTACAACGGGCCTTCCGGCATCAGGGCGGTGAGATGGGCGATCAGCGTCGGGATGCCGTCGCCCGTCTTTGCCGATACCGGGAAGTAGTCGGAGGCGCCGAGCGACGAGGCCGCGCTGAGCTGACCGATGACGCGGTCCTTGTTGACTGCGTCGATCTTGTTGACGATCACGATCGACGTCGGAAGATCGAGGTGCCCGGCCACCCACTGATCACCGGTACCGAACGGCTTGGTCGCGTCGATCACCAGGCACACGGCATCGACATCGCTGACGCTGTCGAGTGCGGTCGCGTTGACCCGCTTGCCGAGTGCAGTGACCGGCTTGTGCAGGCCGGGTGTGTCGACGAACACGACCTGTGCTTCAGGGGTCGACAGGATGCCGCGTACCCGCGTGCGCGTGGTCTGTGGCTTGTCGCTGACGATCGACACCTTGCGCCCGCACATCGCGTTGACCAATGTCGACTTGCCGACATTCGGTCGTCCGATGAGTGTGACGAAACCGCTGCGCACGATCAGACGGTCGTCGTGGCGACGGTCGTCGTCGTGCTGGTGGTTGTCGTGGTCACGGGAGGCTCCAGTAGCTCGTGATAGTCGCGGGGCGGCAGTGGCTCACCCGGTTGACTGAGCTCTCGCGACCCTCGCGGCACGCCGATGGAAATCCCGGCTTGCGTGAAGCGTACCTGGCCAATTCGGCCGACCTCGGTGAGCGTCAGCACGATCTGACCGATTGCCATACTCTGGTCGTCCGGGTTGATGGTGTCGTAGAAGTCCGGCGGAAGGTCAACGGTGGCCACGCCGGAGCCGTCTTCGGTCACGGTGAGAGCCGCTTGGTTGGTGGACGGTACGGCGGTTCGCAAGCCGGCGCCGAGATCGCCCGGTGGCGGGCCTTCCTGCAGCGCGGCCAGCACTTGGTTCGACGAAGCGCGCTTTGGCATGGCTCGGGTGAACGGGACGAGGATGCCGCCACTGATGAAGTACAGGGTCACGTCTTCGGTGGCGATGGTGGTCGACGTGATGGCCGGAGTGGTGGTGGTGGTCGGCTCGATGGTGGTCGGTGGTGTCGTGGTCGTGGTGGTCGGGATGGTGTCGTCGAGTGGCCCCAGGTCGTTGTCTTGAATCCTGCTGACCTGTCCGTCGTCGGGGATGCCGCACGCGACGAGGAGTGCGACCATGACAACGGTGATCGTCGTCAGCCTTCTGATCATCACGTCACCTCCGCGAAACTGACCTTGAAGCGAGCGCCTCCGCCAGGTCGGTCTTCGACCCATGCCTCGCCGCCGTGAGCCTGCGCGTGTTCGGCGACGAGGGCGAGTCCGAGGCCGGTGCCGACACGGTGCCGAGCGGCGCTGCCGCGCGCAAAGCGTTCGAAGATGCGGGCTCGTTCGCCACGTGCGACCCCAGGCCCGGCGTCGTCGACCGACAGCGCAATACCGTGACGACCGTGCGGTTCGACCTTAACCCGAGATGGACCACCAGCATGCTCCCGAGCGTTGTCGAGCAAGTTGGCCAGGATTCTCTCGAAGCGCAGCTTGTCGACTCGCACGGTCCTGGGCACCTTGGCATCGATCTCAATGGGGGTGTCGCCGAACCCGTAGCGCTGAGCGATCCGGGTGACGAGCTCGCCGATGTCGACCTCCTCGCGCAACAGTTCGGTCGAGCCGGCGTCGATGCGGGACAGTTCGAGCAGATCCATGACCATCTGATCGAATCGACGAACCTGCCCAACGACGACGTCGAGCGCTTGCTGGCTGCGCTCAGGCAGGTCGGCACGCCGACCGTCGAGCACTTCCACAGCGGCCGTGAGCGCAGTGATGGGCGAGCGCAGTTCGTGGCTGACGTCGGAGGCAAAGCGGGCCTCGCGCTCGAACCGCGTCTGCACGGCATCGGCCATGTCGTTGAATGACTTCACGAGGCGGGCCAGGTCGGGATCGGCCTCGGGCGCCATTCGCGTGTCGAGTCCCCCTGACGCAATTTCGCCCGCTGCGGTGGCGACGCGCGAGATCGGTCGCAGCAGTCGGCGACTGGTCGACCACCCCAACGCGCCGGCGAAGATCGTGGTGACCAAGGCACCGATCCCCAACGCGTTGCTGATCGTCCGCAGCGCGTTATCAGTGTCGCTCAGCGGAACCGCTTCGAAATATTGAGCGTGCGCCGCCGGGATGTCGATGCCGACGGCCATGTACGGCTCACCGTCGACGCTGAACCGCTGTGTGGCGCCGCCGCCTTGGGCCACGACATTCATCAGCTGGGGAGGGTACGACGAACGCTGAAATCGGGCGTCGCCGAACTCGCCCGCATTGTCGACGTCGAGGAAGGCGAAGCCTTCGCTCTTCAGGCTCAGCACGAGATCGCCGATGTCGCTGTCTTGCGGCACCGGAGGTCCGAGCAGGGTCGTGCGTACGAGCGTGGCATTGGAGATCGCTTGGGCCTCGATGACCTTGGACCGCTGGTCGACCAAGAAGTTGCGGGCCACGCCATACGTGACCACCGC
>JANPBZ010000111.1:0-4393 GCA_031430695.1 Ilumatobacteraceae bacterium | reverse complement strand
CCGCGTGCCAGTTTCCCCTTCGGCACTGACGAGCAGGGTCGCGATGTGTTGTCGCGTGTGATGGCCGGCTCCCGGGATGTCATCAAGGTTGCACCGATGGGGGCGTTGCTGGGCGTACTCTTCGGGGTGATCGTCGGCATGATCATGGGCTATTTCGGCGGCTGGCTCGACAACGTGCTGAGCAGAATCGTCGAGGCGTTCCTGGCTCTTCCGGTGCTGCTCGTCGCGCTGCTCGCTGTCACGACGCTCGGAAGCTCATCCGGGGTGGTCATCGGGGTGGTAGCTGCTCTGTTCACCCCGGTCGTCGCCCGGACGGTGCGAGCGGCGGTGCTCGCCGAACGCGATCTCGACTACGTCACGTCGGCGAAGCTGCGGGGCGAATCGTCCGCATTCGTGATGTTCAAGGAGATCCTCCCGAATGTCAGCGGTCCGATCATCGTCGAGCTCACCGTCCGAATCGGCTATGCCGTGTTCACCGTTGCCACGCTTTCGTTCCTGGGCGCCGGTCCCCAGCCACCGTCGCCCGATTGGGGCGCGCAGGTCAGCGAGGCCTTTCGCGTCATCAGCGCCGGGATCTGGTGGACCACGTTTTTCCCGGCTGCAGCGATCGCCAGTCTCGTGATTGCAGTCAATCTCATCGCTGATTCCGTGCAGTCAGTGCTGGAGGCATCATGAGCATCGCGTCCGCGTCCGCATCCGCATCCGCACCCAGCACCACGGCCGCACTCGCGCTCGAAGACCTCGAGGTTGTCTATACAGTGCGAGGCGTCGATCGAGTCGTGCTGCGCGGCGTGTCGTTCAGCATCGCCCCGGGCGAGGCGTACGGCCTGGTCGGCGAGAGCGGCTGCGGAAAATCGACCACCGCCTACGCTGCTCTGCGCTACCTGCCGCGCAACGGCAAGATCGTCAGCGGCCGTGTGCTGGTGGCTGGTGACGACGTCACCAGCATGACCACGTCGCAGTTGCAGCATTTCCGGGCCACGGAGGCATCCATGGTGTACCAGGACCCGGCGCAGGCGATGAACCCGTCGGTCAAGATCGGCCGCCAACTCATCGAGAGCTTTACGCTGCTCGGCCAGTCCAAGAGCGATGCACAGACGTCGGCACTCGAGGCGTTGCGACGCGTGCGGATCGCAGATCCGGTGCGGGTAATGGATCGCTATCCGTTCCAGCTCTCCGGTGGTATGCAGCAGCGGGTGGTCATCGCCATGGCCCTGGCCTGCGATCCCAAGCTGCTGGTGCTCGACGAGCCGACCACCGGCCTCGATGCCACGGTGGAGGCCGAAGTGCTCGATCTGGTACGCGTGCTGCGCAAGGAGAGCAACGCGGCCGTGCTGCTGATCGCCCACAACCTCGGCATCATCCGCTCACTGTGCGACCGGGTCGGTGTGATGTATGCCGGGCGGATCGTCGAAGAAGGTCCGAGTTATCAGGTGTTCGACGACCCGCAACACCCGTACACGGTGGGCTTGCTGCGCTCGCTGCCCCGCCACGGGGTGCGCAAGACCGAACGGGCCCTCGCCACCATCCCGGGCATCCTGCCGCTGATCGGCAGCGACCTGCCGACATGCGTGTTCGTCGACCGCTGCCCGCTCGCTGACGACACGTGCCACAGCGAGGTGCCCCCAGTCGTCCCGGTCGGCACCGACGGCCTGCATTTCACTCGTTGCCACCACCCCGACCGCATACCCGAGTTGGTCGAGGCGCTGCCCGATGTTCCGATTGGCATCCTTGCGCCGTCGGACACCAACCCCGACGTGCTCGAGCTGACCCACCTGTCGAAGACGTTCCGCCAACGCAGTGTCAACGTGCCGGCGCTGGTCGACGTCGATCTTCAACTTGCGGAAGGCGAGACGCTGGGCATCGTGGGCGAATCGGGTTCTGGCAAGTCCACTCTCGCCAAGACGATCCTCGGCATCGAGTCGGCGGACGACGGCGGCACGGTGTCGCTCGATGGCAACACCGTCGCGCCCAACACCTCGTCGCGCAGCACCGACGACAAGCGCGCCATGCAGATGGTGTTCCAAAACCCCGACTCTGCACTGAACCGCAGTTGGTCCGTTCGTCGCATCCTGATGCGCAGCGTCGAGAAGCTCACCGGCATCAAGGGCGACGAGGCCAACAAGCGTGTCGAAGCCCTCGCCGCTCACTTGCGACTCACGCCCCGTCACCTCGACCTCAAGCCGCGCCAACTCTCGGGAGGGTTGAAGCAGCGCGTCGCGATCGCCCGCGCTTTCGCCGGCGATCCACGCATCGTGGTGTGCGATGAACCCACGAGCGCGCTCGATGTCTCGGTGCAGGCAGCAATCCTCAACCTGCTGGCCGACCTGCAGAGCGAGGAGAAGACCAGCTACGTCTTCATCACCCATGACATGGGAGTCGTGCGCTACCTGGCCGACCGCATCGCTGTGATGTACCTCGGTCGCATCCAGGAGGTGGGGCCAACGGACGACGTGTTCAACGGACCCAACCACCCGTACACCGAAGCACTGCTGTCGGCCATCCCCAGCGTCGACGGCGAACCCACGTCGCGTATACGCCTCGAGGGTGAGATTCCTTCGCCCGCCAACCCACCGTCGGGCTGCGTGTTCCATCCTCGGTGTCCGCGTGCCATCGCCGGTGTCTGCGAAGTGACGGAGCCGCCGTTGCTCGAGGTTGCTCCTGGCCACGCGATGCGGTGTCACATCCCGATCGACGAGCTTCGGCGCCTGCAGGGCACCAACTGACCACGTCGGCGGCTCAATCCTCGAGGAAGCGGTCGACCGTCGTGTCTCGTCGGGCTGTGTGCCAGCGATGGCAGCCGGCCTCGTGGAACCAGCGCTCGACCTGAACGCCGTCGACGTTGGTGAACATCCACACACGGTCCAGGTCGCGGTCGAACTCCTCGGTGACGTGTGCCGGTGGTTCGGGGAGCTCGCCGCCGAAGCGAAACTCCTCGACGGGGCGCGGGCCGCAGTTCGGACAGACGATCGTCAGCATCAGCGCGTTCCTGTGGATCCCTGGTCGGCCATCGGGTGATCGGCGGCGAAACGTGAGAGTGCGAACGGGGCGATGAGGGCAGGAGTGCGACCGGTGGCGATCAGCTCGGCCATCTGCTCGCCCCCGGCGGGGATGCCCTTGAAGCCCCAGGTGCCCCATCCAGTGGTGATGACGAAACCATCGACTCCGGTGAAGCCCATGATCGGGGAGAAGTCGGCCGAGATGTCGCACCGCCCCGTCCATTGGCGGAGGATCTTGAGGTTGCGCACGAAGGGGAGCAGGAACGCCATCTTCAGCGAACACGACTGCAGGAACTGAAACGACGACTGTCGCGAGTAGCTCGACTCGCGTTCGAACTCGTGACCGATCAGCATCTGTCCTCGCGCCGTTTGCGAGACGTAGCAGAGCAGATCGGTCGATGACACGATTGGGCCAAGGCCCTGCGCGTAGCCGTTGGTGACGAACGCCTGCAATGGATGCGTGCGTACCGGGAGGCGCAGCCCCGCGTGAGCAGCCATCGTCGACACGTCGCCGCCGACGGCGCTCATCACGGTTCCGGCGGCGATGTCGCCACGCGAGGTTTTCACACCGACGACTCGGTTGCCATCTAGCAGCAGACCGGTGACCGAGGTGCCTTGCAGCACGTGCACGCCCCGTTGCATCGCGCCCTGTGCGTAGGCCCACACCACACGGTCGTGTCGGGCGGTCGAACCGGGTACGTGATATGACGCGCCGAGCACCGGGTAACGGCCGCCACCGGTCAGGTCGATCTGCGGGCACAACTTCCTGATCTCCATCGGATCGACCAGAACGGTCTCGACACCACACGCATTGTTGAGCTGAACGCGGGAACGTTCGGCGCGCATGCCCGACTCGGTGTGGGCCATCCAGATCAAACCCTTGGTGTCGTGCATGATCCAACAGCCGGTCTCGGCCTCCAGATCGCGGTAGAGCTCGACGCTGTGGTTGTAGAAGCGGATCGACTCGGGTATTCCATAGTTGGCGCGGATGATGGTGGTGTTGCGCCCCGAGTTGCCGGAGCCGATGTAGTCGGCCTCGATGACTGCAACGTTGGTGATGCCATGCCGCGTTGCCAGGTAGTACGCAGTTGCCAGACCGTGGCCACCACCGCCGATGATCACGACGTCGTAGCTCGCCTTCGGTTCGTGCCAGGTGAGCTCCAGCAACGTCTCGACGAACTCGTTCACCAGACACGCTCCAACAGTTCGTGGGCCAGACCGGCCGACACAACGAGCAACACGTGATCGGGCGTGACCAGGATCTTGGCGGGCACGCCGGCGATCAAGCCTTGACCGAGCTGGCCACGGGCTGGGAGCGACCACTCGATGTGGTGCGTAACGCCCTCGAATTCCTCGGGCGTCAATCGCCAATGAACGAATGCGTACTCGGGTTC
>JANPBZ010000110.1:0-3400 GCA_031430695.1 Ilumatobacteraceae bacterium | reverse complement strand
TTTCCCGAGATGTGCGCCAGCACCTTGTGGCTGTTCTCGAGCTCGACCCGGAACATTGCATTGGGGAGAGATTCGAGGATCGTGCCTTCGAGCACGATGGCGTCGTCTTTTGGCTTGGGCAGAGTGGGCCTCTTTCGAACGGTGATAGATGCAGCTCAGAACCTGCTGCGCACGCGCGAAGCTGACCTGGGCCGAAGTGCAATGCTATCGCCCAAGGGGCTCAACGCCAAGCGGCAGCTCTGCAGAATTCTCGGGCGGAATTCAGGACAGGGAAAATCCTCGGCGCGCGAGGCCTCTGACAAGGAAGAATCACTCCGATGTCCCCTGCAACCTCTCGTTGGCGCGCCCTTGCGGCCCTGCTACGACCCGACGCCGGCCGTTGGGTCGGTCTCGGCGCGCTGGTGGCCATGGGGTCAGCGCTGATGCTGACAGGGCCGCTGATCGTACGCGGCATCGTCGACAAGGCAATGGATGGCACCACGAGCGGCCAGCTGACCCAGCTCGCAGTGCTGTTCTTGATCGTGGCCGTCGCCACACAACTGATCAACATGGCCGTTGCGTGGATGGCCACCATCACGGCGTGGCACACCACCAACGGAATCCGCATCCGGCTGGCTCGCCACGTGTTGGGCCTCAGCCATGCCTTCCACCGTCAGCACACGCCGGGCGAATTGATCCAGCGCGTCGACGGCGATGTCACGTCGGTCTCCGACTTCATGGGCCGAGTCATACCGCGTGCGGCGGGCGCGTTGTTCACGATGGTCGGCATGGTCGGAGTGTTGATCGTCGTCGACTGGCGGCTCGCGCTCGGCGCCGTCGTCTACGTCACCATGGCCGTCGCCGTGATCATCCAAGGCCGGCATCGTGCTGTGGGCGAGTCGTCCGACGAGATGGGGTCGTACGCCCGGTTGTACGGAGGCATCGAGGAGCGGCTCACCGCAGCGGAGGACCTTCGTTCCAACGGCGCCGGTGGCCACGCAATGTGGCGATTCGTCGAAGACAGCGCCGACGCCCTGGGCAGCGCCGTGCGCCGCGAGAAGGCCTTCCTGCGGATGTGGTGGGCGGTCGACGGTTCGGTTGGCGCCGGCTCGGTCGTCTCGCTGATCGTCAGCGCGATGTTGGTCAGCCGAAATGTCATCAGTGTCGGCGACGCCTTCCTGCTGTTCCAATACGTGCTGTTGCTGGCCCGACCGCTGGAAGACATGGTCGATCAGTTGGAAACCGTGCAAAAGGCCAACGGGGCGATGGTGCGGGTGATCGACCTGCTGGCTGTCGAACCAGAAATCCGCGACAACGGCACGACGCTTCCGCCAGGCGGCCCATTGAGCATCGAGTTCGATGACGTCGGCTTCGACTACGGCGACGATCAACCCGTGTTGCAGGCGATCAACCTGCATTTCGCGGCCGGTCGGTCGATCGGCATCGTCGGTCGAACAGGCAGCGGCAAGACCACACTGTCGCGACTGGTGTTGCGGCTGGTCGAAGCCTCGAGCGGCACCGTTCAGCTGGGTGGGGTGCCGATCGAGCAGATACCGCTCAGTGAACTCCGCCGCCGAGTCGCTCTCATTCCGCAGGAAGTCGAACTGCTCAGTGGGTCGATCCGCGACAACGTCACCCTGTTCGACGACACACCCTCCGACGACGCTGTGGAATTGGCGCTGCGCAACGCGGGCCTTGGCGGTCTGACCGACGGCGGCATTCATCGACAACTCGGCGCCGGTGGCGCGGGTCTGTCGGCCGGCGAGGCTCAGCTCCTCGCGCTCGCCAGGGTGTGGCTTCGAGATCCCGACATCGTGGTGCTCGACGAAGCGACCGCTCGCATCGATCCGGCAACCGAGGCGCTACTCGAAAGCGCGGTGGCCCGGTTGACATACGGACGAACGACGTTGATCATCGCCCACCGGCTGTCGACTCTGCGCCACGTCGACGAGAGCGTCGTTCTGGACCACGGTCGCATCGTTGAACACGGTGAACGCGTCGATCTGGCCGACGACATCGATAGCCGCTATCGACATCTGCTGGAGTTGGCGCACGACGACGACGTGGTGACGCCATGAACGTGTGGCGTCTCGGCTGGCGCGTGTCGCAGCACGAGCCGCGCAGCTTCTGGTCTGGGTACCTGCTGTTCGTCTTGTTCTTCACCTTCCCGGTGTTGAGCGGATGGCTGCTGGGCCGCGGCTTCAATGCCCTCTCCACCGGGCACAACTCGCAGGTGTACTGGATCGCCGCAGCGCTGGTGCTGTGTGAGGTAGCGCGGATGAGCACGATCCACGTCGGCGCGCTGATGTGGACCAGGGCATGGGTGCACATGCAGACGGTCCTTCGCGCGAACCTGCTCACCGCCCAGGTAGCCAGTGGCGGGCCAGAGGCCGGTCAACCAGTCGGATCGGCCGGCGAGGCCATCACCCACTTCCGTGACGACGTCGAGGACGTCACGATGTTCATCGACGGCTTCGTCGACATTTCGGCAGGCGTCGTCTTCACGGTGCTCGCCGGATTGGTGCTGGGCAGCGTCGATGGACGCGCGGCGTTGGTGCTGTTGATTCCACTGGTCGGTGTGGCCATGGCCACACGCACGCTCGACGGTCGGATCAAGCGCTACCGGGCGGCCGATCGTGTCGCCGCCTCGGCAGTCAGCGGTCTGCTCGGTGACGTGATGGCGGCTGCGACCACGGTGAAGGTCAACAACGCCATCGAGCCGACCATTGCCCACCTTCGCAAGCTGGTCGACGCGCGGAGGCGGACCGCCGTACGCGATCGCGTCCTCGACGAGAGTGTGTGGGCCTTCAGCCAAGGCGCTGCCGATGTCGGACTCGGTCTCGTGCTGCTGACCGCGGCTGGAGCCATGGCATCGGGGAAGTTCAGCGTGGGTGAGTTGGCGATCTTTTCCGCCTACCTCGGCTGGTTGAGCTTCCTGCCGCGCATGGTCGGTCGAATGCTGGCCCGGCGCAAGCAAGTGGCTGTCGCATTCGACCGCATGCGCCTGTTGGTTGCCGACACCGCCGTCGCCAACACGGTCACCGATCGCCACCTTCCTATCGGGATGCGGCAACGACGCGACCGGCCGCAGACACACCGGCCCGAGCGAGTACCGCTCGACGAGTTCGACGTCCGTGGCCTCAGCGCCACGTACCCCACGGGAGCCGGGGTGCACGACATCAGCTTCAGCGTGCTTCGAGGCACGTTCAACGTCATCACCGGCCCGATCGGCTCGGGCAAGAGCACACTGCTGCGGGCGATGCTCGGGCTCGCCCATCAGGCCAACGTCACCGGCGACGTCGCTTGGAACGGCGTGCGTCTCGACGACCGTGGCGCCTTCCTGATCCCACCGAACGCTGCGTTCCTGTCGCAGGTGCCACAGTTGATCTCGGACTCTGTCGCCGACAACATCGCCCTCGGC
>JANPBZ010000109.1:0-17700 GCA_031430695.1 Ilumatobacteraceae bacterium | reverse complement strand
TCGGCCGTTCATGCGGCGAGTGTTTTGGGTGGGTCGTGGCATTGGGTGGTTCCGTCGGGGTGGGTGATGGTGAGTGTGCGGTCGGGGGACAAGGTGAGTTGCCAGCTGCCTTCGTGGGCGTAGTGGTGGTGTTTCGAGCACAGCGGTAGCAGGTTTTCGATGTCTGTCGGCCCGCGGTCGCGTGTGAAGTATTTGACGTGGTGGATGATCACGTGGTCCCAGGCAACGGTGCAGCCGGGGATGGCGCAGCCGTGGTACATGGCGCGCAACGCTCGGCGTTGGTCGCGGTTGGCGAGGCGGGTGGTGTTTCCGAGGTGCAAACACACGCCGTCGGCGCCGACGATGATCGGGGTGATCTCGGCGTCGCAGGTCATGCGGCGGATGGTGTCGATGGGCAGGTCGATGGGGAGGTCGAAGTTGATGACGGTTTCGGGGTGTTTGCCGGAGATCAGCGTGGTGGCGTCGATGAGGATGGTCATGTCGACCGCACCGGCACCTTTGGCGCCGGTGGCGTCGATGAGGGCGACGAGTGCGAGGGCGCGGAGGTGGTGTTGTTTGTCGATGGGATCGACTGGTGTGGTGTCGGGGGTCGTGTCGTGGAACAGTTTTTCGATGGTGCGGGTCAGTCGGGTGTGGATGCGTGTGCCGGTTTCGGGGTCGAATTCGCCGTGCAGGCACCACATCCCGGTGACCTTGTCGACCCAGGACTTCAGATAGGTCGCCTTCTTCTGTCGGCGTAGTGTGTCGAGACCGTCGCCTTGTTGGCAGCGCAGTATTTCGGTGCGCACAGTGCGCGCGAACTCGTCGGGTGTCGAACGTTGGGCGACTCCGGCGAGAAATTCGCTGCGTTGGGCGAACCTGGCCTGTTCGGCCGGGTCGAGTTTGGTGACGGCGTTGGCGATGACATCGACGTGGGCCGCCGACACGTCGCCGTCGGCGAGTGCTTCACCGAAGGCAGGCAGCGATTCGATTGCTGCGGCACGTTTGAACGTTTGCATCCCTTGGCCGAGCGATACCCGGGTGGCTTTGGCGACGACATCTTCGGGGAAGATCGCCGGTGAGGCGACCGCCAATTCGGTGAGTCGTTGGGCGACGGAGATCTTGGTGGCTTCGGCCCAAGCGATCAGTCGTGTCAGGCCGTGTAACACCTCCGTGCAACACTCGACTGAACCCGAGGCGATGTCGACCGCGGTCAGTTCCTCGACCAGCTCGACGACATCCGAGGACTTCATGATCGAACGTTAGTTCGTTCCATGGTAGATCGTCAAGTCCTATATTCAACTAGTTCTACAGTTTAGTATGTCCTGATGAAGACAGAAGTCTAGGTACGGCGTCGGTTGATAGGGCCGTTCCCGCACTGGCCGCGACCACGCAACCGATTGCCACGGCCTGAAGAGCGCCGACCGATTCGTTCAACACCAACCAACCCATCCCAGCGGCAACCGCCGGACTGGTGCTCATGATGACACTGAACGTGCGTGTGCTGACAGAACGTAAGGCGTGAATCTCAAGGGTGAACGGAATCGCCGCCGACAGCATCGCCACCGTCAGGCCGATCATCAGGGCGCGAGGCTCGAAGAGTCGCATGCCGCCCGTGGCGACCCCCAACGGCGCCACGGCCAGCGTGGCAACGGCCATCGCGAGGGCGAGACCGTCGACTCCGTCGAAATGCCGGCCGGTCTTGCGACTCAGGAGGATGTAGCCCGCCCAGCCGACGGCGGCGATGAGGGCAAAGGCGACACCTCCCCGGTCGAGGTGACGCGTTGCACCGCCGAGCAGCACCACGCCCACGGCGGCAAGCAACACGTAGGCGAACTCCCGAGTCCTCCGTGACAGCGATGCGGCGAGCCCAAGCGGGCCGAACAACTCGATGGTCACCGCGACGCCCAGCGGGAGTCGTTCCACGGCTTCGTAGAAGCAGACGTTCATCGCAGCAAGCACAAGGCCGAACACGCACACCAGCAACCAGTCCCGACGAGGCCGGCCCACCAGTCGTGGTCTCGCAATGGCAAGGAGCACGACCGCAGCAAGACCCTGTCGCAACAGCACGGTGCCCGGAGCCCCCACTCGCTCGAACAACGACGAGGCGACGGCCGCGCCGAGTTGCACCGACACGATCGATGCGCCGACCAAGGGAATCCTGTTCACCGGTTGCAGCGTGACGATCCAAAGACCCGCTGTGAAATGCCGATCGAGATCTGGTTATGCTCCGAGCGTATGACCGTCGAGCTGCGTCATCTGCGCTGTTTCCTGGCGATCGCAGACGAAGGTAACATCACCCGGGCGGCACAACGACTGCATGTGTCGCAGCCGGCGCTCTCGCGAACGCTGTTGCAGTTGGAACGCAGCCTCGCGGTTCGCCTCGTTGATCGCTCGACCCATCACCTGACGCTGACCGAGGCCGGCGCCACGTTTGCCGTGTCGGCCCGAGATGCCGTCCGCGGTGTCGACGAGGCCATCACGTCGATCAGCGCGGCGGTGCCACCGATTCGCTTCGGTCACAACTGGAGCAGCGCGACCCATGCTGCGGCGATCATGCGATCGTGGAAGGCCGAGTTTCCGCACCGACAGTTGCGATCACGGCGCAGTGACGAACGCGTCGGCGGTTTGGCCGGCGGTCAGGTTGATGTGGCTCTGGTGCGGGGCCCGATCACCGACCGATCGTTCCGCTCGATCGTGATCGACAACGAACCGCGAATGGCCGTCGTGCCGGTCGGTCATCGCCTCGCCGGCGAATCGCAGGTGTCGCTCGCCGACCTTGCGGGCGAGACCCTGGTCGTCAGTTCGATCACCGGCACGACCACGCTCGAGCTCTGGCCGAAGCCGCCGCGTCCCACCATCGGCGCCGACCTGCTGACCATCGACGACTGGCTGATAGCGATAGCCACGTCAGCGGGCGTTGGGATCACGCCAGCGTCGACGGCAACGTTGCATCCACATCCGGACGTTCGGTTCATTCCGATCCACGACGCGCCGATGGTTCCGCTTGTCTTGGTATGGCCGCGGCACAACCCGCATCCCCATACCAAGGCATTCGTCGCCAACGCCCAGCACGCCGTGCGGCGCCCGGAGGACTAGGTGCTGGGCGTTGGCTGACGGTGCCAGCGGTAGTGGGTCTGCCGAGTCCGGCCGACTGCGGCACATGCTGCGCTCGTGCCCACCACGGGGGTGAGCTCGTGGATCGCGCCCTCGATCATTTCGTCTCGTCGCCGTTGATCTCGGCGCTGTCGGTGGCGAGTTCCTCCAACAGCGCCGAGCATTTTCCCTGCACCGCGATCACAGTGCGAGCTCGGACCAAGTCGCCCTCGAGTCGTTCGACACGATGGCGCAACCGGCTGTTCTCCCGTTCGAAGGGATCAAGCGGCGGCCGGCCTGGTTTGCCGGCCAGCGCCTCGATCGCGCCTCGATCGCGCTGCTTGCGCCACTCGGAAAGCAGCGACGTGTACAGCACCTCCCGACGCAGCAGTTCGCCCTTGCCGTCGCGATCGAGCGTCTCGTACTCGGCGAGTATCTCCAGTTTGTACGCCGCGCCGTACCGCCGACGTCTCGCCCGCCCAACATGGGCAGGCACATCCGCTCGCGAATTGACGGTCAACGCCATCGGGAATCTCCATTCTGCCCTCGAGGGGCATGGGTCGGCCATTGAGCTGCGGTTTCGACAACAAATCCCCCATACTCGGCAACTTTCACGGCTACGGCCACGGTCATGCGGCGTCGCCGAGCATCGCCAGCGGCAAACGACACCGCCCACGGATGCACGATGTCGTACAGCTCCATCGACAGCCCGCCGTCGGCTTCACCGGTCACCTGTCGCTGCGCCAGCGGCCCGAGTACATCTGCGGTGAAGTTGGGATGCTGGGGTGATCGGGTCGCAGAGTCAAGTTGGCAGAGCATGTGCACCCTTCTCGACCAGTACGCATCTTCGAGTCGTCAGACTCTGTCGTAACTGTCAACGAACTGTGCCTTGTACCCGGAGTAGGTTGATCGGAGACCTCGTGGAGACAGATTCTTCGGTATTCAATGAGCCCGCTCTCACCGTGGTGTGGTCGCGCCGCTTGTGGTCAGGGCCGAAAGCCCCTGGTGATCAGACCCGTTGAGTCATAGCGTGCCCGGCATGACGACAACAGGCAGGGTGACCGATGAGCTGCCGGCCTCACGCTCCAAGAGCAGCGCGCGAGAAGTGGTGGACGGCAACGAGGCAGCGGCGCGTATCGCCCACCTGGCCTCCGAAGTGATCGCGATCTATCCGATCACACCGGCTTCTCCGATGGGTGAGTTCGCCGATGACTGGAGTGCAAAGGGGCGTACGAATCTGTGGGGCGCCGTTCCCGAGGTCATCGAGATGCAAAGCGAGGCAGGCGCCGCCGGCACGTTGCACGGGGCGGTCACCCGCGGTGCGATGGGCACGACCTTCACAGCCAGCCAGGGGCTGCTGCTGATGCTGCCGAACATGTTCAAGATTGCAGGGGAGCTGACCCCGACCGTCATCCACGTTGCGGCGCGAACGATCGCGACGCACGCTCTCAGCATCTTCGGTGATCACAGTGATGTCATGGCAGCTCGCACAACCGGCTTCGCGATGTTGTGTGCCAGCAGCGTGCAGGAAACCGCCGACTTCGCCGCGGTAGCGCACGCCACAACGCTCGATACGCGGATCCCGTTCCTCCACTTCTTCGACGGTTTCCGCACCAGTCACGAAGTCGGCACCATCGAGATCCCGACCCGCGACGATCTTGCGGCAATGATCGATCCAGCGGCCGTTGCCGCGCACCGCGCCCGGGGCCTCGATCCCGACAGGCCGATGCTGCGTGGCAGCGCCCAGAACCCCGATGTGTTCTTCCAGGCCCGCGAGGCCTGCAACACCTTCTACGACAACGTGCCGGGAGCCGTGCAGTCGTCGATGGACCAGCTCGCAGAGCTCACCGGTCGGCAGTACCACCTCGTCGACTACCACGGTGCGCCCGACGCCGATCGGGTGATCGTGTTGATGGGGTCCGGCGCCGGCGCGGCGAAGGAGACCGTCGATGAACTGTGCCGAATGGATGAGCGGGTTGGTGTAGCCGTCGTGCGGCTCTTCCGCCCCTTCCCCACCGAGGCGCTGCTGGCAGCGCTACCACCCAGCACGCGCACCGTCGTCGTGCTCGACCGCACGAAGGAGCCGGGCGCGCCGTTCGAGCCGTTGCACCTCGACGTCTTGTCGGCCATGTGGCACAGCCCGGCCGAGTCGTGGGCCGACAGCCGACGACCACGCGTGATCGGCGGCCGCTACGGGCTCAGCAGCAAGGAGTTCACACCGGCGATGGTCAAGGCCGTGTTCGACGAGGCTGCGCTCGAGGAGCCGCGCAACGGGTTCACGATCGGCATCATCGACGACGTCACCCACACCAGCCTCACCTACGATCCGTCGTTCACTACGGACAACGCTCGTGTCCGCGCCGTCTTCTACGGATTGGGCGCGGACGGCACAGTCGGCGCGAACAAGAACACGACCAAGATCGTCGGCAAGAACACCGACCTCATCGTGCAGGCCTACTTCGTCTACGACTCGAAGAAGTCGGGCTCGATGACGATCAGCCATCTTCGCTTCGACCCCGAGCCGATCGGCAGCACGTACCTGATCGACCGGGCGACGTTCGTGGGCGTTCACCAGTGGAGCTTCCTCGAGCGGATGGACGTGCTGAGCGTCGCCGCACCAGGGGCGACGGTGCTGATCAACAGCCCACATCCTGCCGACCAGATTTGGGATCGCCTACCGGTCGAGGTGCAGGAGGTCGTGCTCGAGCGAGGCCTGCAGTTGCATGCGATCGATGCGGCGGCCGTTGCCGAGGCGGCAGGACTTGCGGGCCGCGTGAACACGGTGATGCAGACGTGCTTCTTCGCGCTCGCCGATGTGCTGCCCACCGAGGAGGCGATCGCTCGGCTGAAGGAGGCAATCGCGTCGACCTACGGCAAAAGGGGCGATGTGGTGGTGCAGCGCAACATCGGCGCCGTCGATCACGCGCTCGCCCATCTCTTCGAGGTGCCGATCGGCTCGACCGTCACGGCAACGAAACATCGGCGTCCGACGGTCGCGGGTGAAGTGACCGACTTCGTCAAGCGGGTCACGGCACGCATGCTCGCCGGCGAGGGCGACCTGCTGCCGGTCAGCGCGATGCCGCCCGACGGGACCTTCCCGACCGGCACCTCGCTCGTCGAGAAGCGAACAGTTGCCATCGAGATTCCCATCTGGGAAGCCGATCTGTGCATCGACTGCGGCAAGTGCGCGATTGTCTGCCCGCACGCGGCCATCCGGATGAAGGTCTACGAGCCTGGCGAGCTCGCAGCGGCGGGCGCCGACGTGTTGAAGACGAAGTCGTTCCGCAGCCGCGATGTGCCCGGCATGTCGCTGACCGTGCAGGTCGCGCCCGACGACTGCACCGGGTGCGGGCTGTGCGTGATCGCCTGCCCTGCTCACGACAAGACCGAGGTCAAGCGCAAGAGCATCAACCTGCGTCCGATCGACGAGCATCTCGACACCGAGCGTGTCGCCTGGGATGCGTTCTTGAGGCTGCACGAGACCGACCCGGCCCAATGGGACCCGGCGTCGGTCAAGACCAGCCAGTTGCGCCAACCGCTGTTCGAGTTCAGTGGGGCATGCGCCGGTTGTGGCGAGACGCCGTACCTCAAGTTGCTGACCCAGCTGTTCGGCGACCATCTCCTGATTGCCAACGCCACCGGCTGCAGCAGCATCTACGGCGGCAACCTTCCGACGACCCCGTACTGCACCAACGACGAGGGCCGAGGCCCGGCGTGGAGCAACAGCTTGTTCGAGGACAACGCCGAGTTCGGTCTCGGCATCAGGCTCGGGCTCGAAGCGCAGCAACACGCCGCGCTCGGCCTGCTCGGCAAGTTGTCCTCCGGTGGCGCGCCGGTCGTCGATGCTGTCCTTGCGGCCGCGGTGGTCGCCGGCGTGGACGACCTTGGCGAGTTGCCCATCCGGGAGCAACGGGCGCGCGTTGAACAATTGCGCACCGCGCTCACGACGGTTGATCACGTCGACGCTGTCCATCTGCTGGAGCTCATCGGCACGCTGGTGCGCAAGACCGTGTGGATAGTCGGTGGCGACGGATGGGCATACGACATCGGCGCCGGTGGGCTCGATCACGTGCTCGGCAGCGGCCGTAACGTGAACGTGCTCGTGCTCGATACCGAGGTGTATTCGAACACCGGAGGCCAAGCGTCGAAAGCAACACCGAGGGGCGCGGTTGCGAAGTTCGCAGCCGGCGGCAAGGGAATTGCCAAGAAGGACCTCGGGCTCGCAGCCATGTCGTACGGCGATGTCTACGTCGCCCACGTTGCGATGGGTGCCAGCGACATCCAGACGGTCAAGGCGCTGCTCGAAGCAGAGGCGTGGCCAGGGGTGTCATTGGTGATCGCCTACAGCACCTGCATCGCCCACGGGTTCGACATGAGCGAGTCGATGACACATCAGAAGGCTGCTGTGCAGAGCGGCCACTGGCCGCTGTACCGCTACCAGCCTGGCGAGGGCGAGGCAACGCAACCGTTCCAGCTCGACAGCGCGGCACCAACGGTGCCGTTTGCCGACTTCGCCGGTAGCGAGGCACGGTTCTCGATGCTGAAGCGCAGTGATCCGGATCGCGCGGCCCAACTGCTTGCCCTCGCCCAATCCGACGTCACGGCGAGATGGCATCACTACGAACAATTGGCAGGCGTCGAGCGGACCGCTCCGGTCCACGTGGCGCCTCACACCATCGCCGAGACGGAGGACGAGTGATGAGCACCGACGCCGACACCCCCACTCCAACGCACACGGTCGATCTGTCGACCACCTATCTCGGATTGCGACTGTGCAGTCCGATCGTCGCGTCAGCCAGCCCGATGACAGGCGATCCCCGCCACTGGGAAGACATCGAACTTGCCGGCGCCGGGGCGATCGTGTTGCCGTCCCTGTTCAAGGAGCAGATCGAGCGCGAGTCGTTCGCCGTCGACGCGACGCTCGAGCTTGGCACCGATGCGTTTGCCGAGTCGCTGAGCTACCTTCCCGAGCTCGACGACTACGACGTCGGCCCGGCTCGCCACCTTGCCCTCGTCGAGCAGGCCCGTGAACGGCTGACGATCCCAGTGATCGCCAGTCTCAACGGGACGACTCCGGGCGGATGGGTGCAGTACGCCCGCCATCTCGAGAGCGCCGGCGCCCAAGCGATCGAGCTGAACGTCTACGACGTGATCGTCGATCCCAGCCAGAGCGCTGGGGACGTCGAACGCCGTTACCTCGAACTGGTGGAGGAGGTGCGCGCCGAGGTGAAGGTCCCGCTCGCCGTCAAGCTCGGACCGTGGTTCACCTCGCTCGGACACTTCGCGCTCGCCCTCCAGTCAGCAGGCGCGGACGGCCTCGTGTTGTTCAACCGGCTGTACCAGCCAGACATCGACCTCGACACACTCGACGTCACACCACGGCTGCAGCTCTCGACATCTGCCGAGTCGCGACTGTCGCTGCACTGGATCGGGATCCTGCGCGGCTTCACGTCGTGCTCGCTCGCCGCCACCAGCGGCGTGCACGACGGTGCCGATGCAATGAAGCTGCTGCTCGCCGGCGCCGATGTGGCGATGACTGCGAGTGCGCTTCTGCAGCACGGACCGCAGCGAATCGATCAGATCCTGACGTGGATGCGCAGCTGGATGTTGGAACGCGACTACGAGAGTGTCGACCAGTTGCGAGGCAGCGTCAGCCAGCGCAACGTCCCCGATCCCGCCGTCTACGAGCGGGCCAACTATTACCAGGTGATGCACAGCTGGCAGCACTAGCCAGCCTGCGGCGTCAACACGACCTTCATTGCCGTGTCGGCGCCCAACGCAATCTGCATCGCAGTCTCAACCTGCTCGAGCGGGAACGTGTGGGTGACCGCGCGGTGAAATGGCACGTCCTCGTGATGTGCGGCCAGCATCGCCAACGTCGAGTCATAGACCCGCGAGTCCTCACCGGCGACTCCGACGATCGTGAGGTTCCTACCGAGGATCGTGGCGGGGTTGATCGGCACGGTGCCGAGATCGACGAATGCGCCGACCTCGATCAGGGTTCCGCCGTCGCGGAGCAACGACAATGACGGAACAAAGCTGGCGGGGTGGCCTGTGGCATCGACGACGACATCGACACCGCGGCCAGCCGTGAGGTCGCGAACGAATGCTGCGGCGGCAGGATCGGCACCTCTGGCCACCAGCGTGTCGGTTGCACCAAGGTCGACACCGAGCGCGACGCGGGGACCGAACGGATCGATGGCGATCACTCGTGAGGCACCCATCAGGCTGGCCTTGGCCACGTGAACAATGCCGACGGGCCCGATGCCGACGACCGCCACGGTGTCGCCGGGGCGGAATCCGCCCGGACGAGGCATCTTCGCGGCAAGGTCGAGGCTGTGCGTCACCGCGAACAGTTCGGTGAGTACAGCGACGTTCGTCGGCAGGGCGTCGGGCACACGGAAGATCGGGGTGCGCGGGCGCAGGTAGAGGTACTCCGCCCACCCACCGAACAGATGTGGCGCGTCGGCACAGGTCAGCGAGTTGCCGTAGTTCTCGAGCCGCCGGCAGAAGTAGTACGGGTAGTCGCCGAGACAGAACTCGCACTCACCGCACGCCCGATTGGGCGCTGGCACGACGCGGTCCCCGAGCTGCAGCAGTGTTCCATCAAATGCCGTGGCGCCGCCGTCACCGATCGCCGTGACGATGCCGACGTTCTCGTGTCCCTGGATGATCGGAAACGGTGTCGAAGACGCGTGATCGGTGCCGGCGTACTGCTGCGTCTCGCCGAGAAACGTGTGCTTGTCGGTGCCACAGATTCCCGACGCGAGCATCTCGAGCAGTACAGCCCCGGGCTCGAGCCGCTCCGGGTACGGGAATCGGCGGAGCTCGAGATGCCCCGGAGCGACGAGAGTTGCAGCAAGCACGTCAGCGGTCATCGCCGGATCGTAGGTGGCGCGTCGCGTTCGTCACGAGTGAGCGCGACCACGACATGATGTGTGCGTGGATGTGCCTGGGGACGTGCCAGTGGAGGTAACGGCGGCGCTGATCGAGCACGGCATGTTGCTGCAGTCCGCCCGTGGACCGCTGCCCAATGTTGCCGAACTCGTCGCCGGAGAACCAATCAAGGGCAGCTGGTGGGGACACGGCAAGGGCCATGCCATCTTCAACATCCTTGCCGTGCTCGATGACTCGCCCGACATCGTTCGCATGCGACTCGTCAATGGCAAGGTGACGCTCGTCCATCGACGATTGTGGCCGGCACTCGTGAAGGTCGCCGATCGCTTCGCCGCCAAACAACTCGCCGTGCTTGACGAGGAACACACAGCTTCGGGTACGCATCGAGTGGTCGAGCAACCGTTCCCTGACTGGGTCCCGGCTGACGTGGTGCTGGCCGCCGAACAGCTGTCAGTGAGTGAGGCGTTGGCCCAACTCCCGCCCTGCCTGGCGTCGTGATGGGTGGTCAGCTCAATCCGCGCCGTCCAGGTGCGAGCGGTCGGGTCCGAACTGGCGGCCATGCCATGCCTAGCTATTTCTGGCTCGACTGGCGGACATGTCGCGACGACAGCTGAGCCGGTGGAACTGTCGTATGGGCGAAATCCGTCTCGGTCCCCGCGCTCAGGTCGGCAGATACGGCGCGATCCATCGTCGGCTCAGCGTCGCTGTTGAACTGGGCACGCCCAGAACGCTACGTACGGTTCTGGGGCTGCCCAGTTCGTCCGCCGGCTTCACCGCGGGTCACCAGCGCGTCGGTCGAGAGCGCCGACTACGCGATCCGGATGTTGGGTTGGGGCGCTCGACCTGGCAGAATGCTGCGGTCGAAGGGGAGTAGCCCTCGGGTACGGTCGTCAACACGGCAGCTTGCTGCCCGGCCCCCCGCCCGTTTCCACGGGAGCGAGACCTTCGACTGTCCGTGTTTCGAGACAGTCGAAAGGTGTTTTCGTTTTGATGCTCATTTCTGCCAGCGATCGTTCCCAGTTCGTCGATCTCGACGTCTCTGCAGGAGCGTGGATCGCGCTGCTCGCTGCCATCGCCTCCATGCTGGCGATCGACCTCTATCGACATCGTGAGGCGCACGCGCCGACACCCAAAGAGGCGGCCGTCGAGTCGATGGTCTGGGTGATGTGCGGGCTCGCGTTCTCGGCAGTGATCGCGGTGTCGTACGGCAGCGCGGCGTTCGGCGAATACATCAGCGGCTACCTGATCGAAAAGTCGCTCAGCGTCGACAACGTGTTCGTCTGGTCGATGCTGTTCGCAACTCTGTCGATCCCGCTGAAGTATCAGCATCGCGTGTTGTTCTGGGGCATCTTCGGTGCTCTTGCTTTGCGCGCAATCTTCATCGTGCTGGGCAGCGCACTGATCAGCCGATTCTGGTGGCTGCTGCTGGTGTTCGGAGTTTTTCTGGTGTACACCGGCGCCAAGATCATCCGTCACCGCGACGACGAAGCCGAGGAGGAGTCGACTCGCGGGCTGGGAGTACTGCGCAAGATCATGCCCGTCACCGAGGAACTCGATGGGCAGAAATTCTTCACGCGTCTCAACGGCAGGCGCGCTGCGACACCATTGCTGGCTGCCCTGTTCGTCGTCGAGGTCACCGACATCATCTTCGCCGTTGACTCGGTACCTGCGATCCTGGCTGTGTCGAACGAGTCGTACCTCGTCTTCGCTTCGAATGCCTTCGCTATCTTGGGTCTGCGGGCCATGTACTTCCTGCTCGCCAACGCCAAGGAACGCTTCCACTACCTGTCGCACGCCCTTGGCGGAATCCTGATCTTCGTCGGCATCAAGATGACGATTTCGCACTGGTACCACATGAACACATATGTGTCATTGGCCATCATCGTCGTCATGCTCGTTGCCGCGATCGTTTTCAGTCAGCAGCGCAATCGCCGACTGGCCCCTACGGCGCACTGACCTTCTTCTTCGGGGGCGGAACGCCGACAGCCGGCGCCTTGTCAGCCCACTCCGGCCAGCGCCGTCGGCTGACGATCGAGAGCAAGCGCAGCAACTTCATCGCCTTCTCGTCTTCTTGAGCCGGCCGGGCGATGATCACGCCGTCGGCGATCATCCTGGTGATCACTTCCTCACCGAGTTCGGTGCGCACGATCGTGAGCGTCCAGTCGTTGTCCTCACCGATGCCGCCGGTGGCGATGTCGCTGTGCTCCGCGGCGAAGTCGGGGCAGCTCTTGCAACCCTCTCGCGTCCAGTGATGGCACTCCTTGAGATCGATCTCGTGGTACGAGCCGTCTTTCATCCAGATCTGGAACACGCCCTTGATGTTCATCTTGGCCATGTCAGCCTTCTTCAAGCCGTACTTGGCCTCGAACAGTTCCGGGAAGATGGCGTCGTCGAACGTCTTCGAGCACAGCAGACCGATGTTGAAGACGAAGGGTTTGCCGACCTTGCCTGCCTTGCGATCCCACATCACGGGCGGCGATGAGGTCTGGCACCCCATGCCTACCAATGCCAATTTGGTGAAGCCGGCGTCGATGGCTTCGCGCAGCGCCAGCGGGTTGGCGCAGTACGTGTAGCGACTGCCCGCGGTGGCCAGTACGTCGTCGATGGAGCGGGCGAGCACAGGCTTGGCTTTCCAAGCATCGTCGGGCTCGACGCCGCTGACCATCGCCGCCTCGATGTAGTCGTTCTGCAGCAACCAGACCAACATCGCCGATACGAAGCCGCCATCTTGGCCCATCTCGTGCTGCACCGTGTCGGTGGCGCGGGTCAGCAACAGCTGCCGCCAGATACCGGCCATCTCGTCCGGTTCGCGAATGCGTCCGAACAGGTGCATGTCGGCACTGGTCTCCCAGGCGCGGAACCTGGGACAGGCGCGGGTGCAGGTGGTGCAACCCTTCTCGCCGTGGATGCAGTTGTCGAGGCCGAGCTCCTCCTCGATGTGAAATGGCTTGTACTTGCCTTCCTCGTGCTCGTAGCCGATCACGTCGTGCGGACACGTGACCACACACCCGGCGCAGCCGGTGCACAGCCCGGTCGTGATCACCTCCTCGTACAGCTCCTTCCACTGCGCCGTCCAGCGCTCGGCTTTGGCCGGAAGCGGTTCCGTCACGGTCATGAGCCGACTGTACGTCGTCAGACAGCGTCGGCGCCCTCTTCGCCGGTGCGGATGCGTACGAGACGATCCACCTCGGTCACCCAGATCTTGCCGTCGCCAATTTTCCCGGTCGCCGCAGCGTCACGAATCGTGTCGACCATGCGGTCGGCCAAGGCGTCGTCGACAACCAGCTCGATGCAGACCTTGGGGACGTAGTCGATCTTGTATTCAGCACCGCGGTAGGTCTCGGAGTGTCCACCCTGGCGACCGAACCCGCGCACTTCGCTGACGGTCATGCCCTGCACGCCTGCGGCCTTCAAGGCTTCCTTGACGTCGTCGATCTTGAACGGCTTGACGATCGCAGTGATGAGCTTCATCGAGTGATTCTCCTGACATCGCTCGGTTGTCCGAGTGAGGGGCAACCGTAGAGACCATTCGTTTCGTCCATGTTTCCAGCTTGTGAAAGCTCGACCGTACGACGGCTGGGAAAAGCAGCGTCCCCAGGCCATCTGCGGAAAGACGACCTGGGGACTGCTCCTGACAATGGGCGCCGTTGGGTGCGACGTCGCCCAGTGTTCTGGCCAGCCACCAAAGGCGACCGACAGTGCCGTACTGTACGCGTGTCCAACGGTTGGTGTACAGGCCCTGGCTCGGATTTCTCGGGAACTATCGCACGAGGAAACCCTGGTAGCGGCGTCTTTGCTACGTAGCGTGAGTTGCGACCGCGGCATCTGCGAGCGCCACCGGCCAGTCCGGAGAATGGACGATCGGCGGCACCGTTGCCGCCGATCGTAACTGTCACAGTAAACAACCCAGATTTCGCGCGGGTCGCTGCCGCGTTTCCACTCTCAGTCGTTTTGGTGCGCGCACGGAGTCAACGTGTCAGCGAGAGGCGTCGGCCGACGCGCTCACCGGCGAGCGATCGTTGCACGCGTTCCATCGCGGCTGCGTCGAGCTTGCGTCCGACCCGGTCCGAAATCGTGAAGCGGTCGTGGATGATGCCGTCGTCGGTAGCGATTCGCGCGGTGTGCACGATGACCTTGGCGCGTGCGAACGCGGCGCTGATGGTGAGCAGCGCACCGGGTTGGTCGGGCCCGATCACGTCACACACCGTGTGCCACGGCAACGCTTCGTTGTCGAACTCGGCGATCAGCCCGGCGGCCGCCGGTGCGCGCAACGGCTTGCGCAGCGACGCCTCGAAATCGTGTGCTAGCTCGCGTGCGCTCGGTCGGCTACGCGACAGCACGACGAAGACGTCGAGCACTGCGCCATCCGGCCACGTGGCAACGGTCGCGTCGACGATGTCGAGGCCGCGCGACGTCAGCACCTCGGTGAGGTGGGCGAGCAGTGCGTCGGAGTCGCGACAGGCGACGTCGATCTTCCAGTGGTCGGGCTCAGGCTCGGGGCTCACGGCGACGCGTACGGTGCCGGAACGCGGCAGTGGCTCGACGAGGCGCGATTGCCGGGCCAACTCCTCAGGCGTGTGAGACAGCACATAGGACGTTGGCGCAAAACGCAGGCGCTCGATGGCGGGTATCTCGTCGAGAAGGTGTTGTGCTGCAAGGCGTCGCGCCGCGGCGAGGTTGGTCGCCTCACTGCCAGTCAGTTCGGGATGGTCCAGTGCCTCTTGGATCAATGCATGGCGCTCGTCCAGCGCCTCGCGTTGCCACACAGGAAGCGCACCCAACGCCAGCGCCAAGTGGTACGAATCGCGAGCATGCTGCGTGTTGTCCAGGTGGGTTGCCAACTGCAATACCTCGCGCTCGTCGAATCCGCTCGGGTTGTTGGCCGAGGCGCGCAGCAGTCGAGCGTCCTCGACGATTGCCGCAATTCGTTGGGCGTCGGCGCTCGCCACGAGCCGACCCAGCAGGACCTCTGAGCAGGCTTGCGAGTCGGACTTGTCACGGCAGATGTCGGCTGCCATCGCGGCCAACACGAGGTCGTCCGAGGGGTGTCCCGTTTCGAAAGCGAGATCGTCGAGCCGTTCGGCTATGTTGAATCTCAAGGCACCGAGCGGGTCGAGGTCGCTGATGTCGGCGCGACGACGCCGCATCCCGTCGGCGATCTCGGGCAACGCCCGTTCGAGCAGGCCGGTGACTTCGAGCAACCGCCAACCGCGTGGCTCGTGAACGCGGAGCAAGCGCACCAGCGATGCGGTGTCGTCTCTCGTCCAGATCAGCGGGTCGGCTCGATGTGCCCCGAACCAGTCGAGCAGCTCGGCACTCGGTCTGGCGTGTCCGGTTCGACCCGCGGCCTGGAATGCCAGCGGAATCGTCTCGGAAACCGGCGGGATGCCGCGCAGATGGATGACGCCGTGTTCGACCGACAGCCAACCCGCTTCGGGTTCCGGCGTCGGCGGTGGCGCGTCGCGGCGGGCGCGCTCCCCGGTCGCACCGATACGCAGCCGGAGGAGAGGCGGCGTCACGATGGTCGACAGCAGCATCACTGCAAGCAACGCACCGTACAGATCCCCACCCAACACGCCGTTGCTGAGCCCGATGCTGGCGAAGATCAGGCCGACTTCGCCACGAGGAACCATGCCGATGCCGATCAACAGCTTGTCGGAACGCGTGCCCGCCGCGCCCCATGCTGATGCCAGCTTGCCGAGGATGGCGATCACCGAGAGCGCTGCCGCCAGGCCGATCACGCTGGCCTTGCCCATGGCGGCCAGATCGGTGTTGATGCCGATCTGCACGAAGAAGACCGGGATGAAGATGTTGCCGATCACGCCAAGGTCGCCGGCGATGCGCTCGTTGTGATCGCTGCGGCCGATCGCCAGACCGGCCATGAAGGCGCCGATGATGAAGGCCAACTTGGCCATGTCGGCCAGTTGAGCAAACCCCAAGGCGATGACGAGTGCAACGACGGTCGTGGCCGCACCGGAACTGGCTCGGCGCTGCACGAAGTGCAGGATCTTGGGGACCATCGTCAGTCCGACGATGCCGCTGAACAGCAGGAATCCGATTGCGAGTCCGAGCGTGCCGACGACAGTTCCCACGCCGACGTTGCCATCCACCACGATCTTGACAACGACCGTCAGGATCACCAGACCCAGGACGTCGTCGGCGACGGCCGCGCCGAGCACGATGCGGGCTTCGGTGGTCGCCAATGCCCGTAGGTCGCCGAACACCCGGGCGGTGATGCCGACGCTCGTGGCCGTGAGCGCTGCACCGAGGAACAACGAGGTGGTGCCCGAATGCCCCAGCGCAACACCGGCGAGCGCGCCACCGGCAAACGGCAGCGCCACGCCGATCAAGGCAACCATCATCGATGCCTTGCCAACCTTGCTGAGCTCGCCGAGGTCCATTTCCATCCCGACCTGTAACAGCAACAGCAGCACGCCTATCTCGGCGAGCATGGCAATCGACACGCCACGCTCCCCAACCAAGCCGACAGCATCGAGCACGGATGGTCCGATCATGACGCCTGCAGCGATCTCGCCGACCACCGCGGGGATGCGCAGTCGCTCGGCGATCTCCGCGCCGATCTTGGCCGCGGCGAGGACGATCAGCAGGTCGAGAAGCAGCCTGCCGAGATCGACGGCTTCTGCAGCCGCTGTCACAGGCGGCCGCTGGCGAGGGCGGATGCAGCGTCGATCGCCTCGTCGCTGAGCATCCACCCTCGACTGCGCACCGTGACCACCGAATTCGGACCCAGGGCGCGGCGGATCGCCACCAGGAGGCTGTCGCAGCGTCGCTCGCTGAGATTGGCGAGGCCGGCGCGTCGAGCGAGCTCGCGGCGGCTGATCACCCGTCCACGGTTCGCCAGCAGCACAGTGAGTACCGACTGCTCCTGCTCGCCCAACCGATACACGAGGTGGTTTGTGTGTCGATCCGGAAGAGCAGGACCAGCGGTGGCCATGTCGGAGACGCTACGAGGTGCAGGTTTCGCGATCGTGTGGTAGGTGTGAACGGAATGTAAAACCGTGACCGATGCCACCGGTGACGGACTCGTGAAGTCCACGGATGCGAGTGAATACTGGTGCGATGGATCTTGCCTACACCACCGAAGTCGAGGCGTTCCGTGTCGAGATTCGTGAATGGTTGACCTCCAACCTGCCCGCCGGATGGGGCAGCGAGGGCTTCGAGATGACGTCGGAGGAGCGCAAGGCGTTCAACGAGCAGTGGCCGAAGAAGTTGTTGGCCGGCGGTTGGATCTGTGCGACCTGGCCGAAGGAGTACGGCGGCAAGGGCCTGTCCACCATGCAGGGCGTCGTGCTGGCGGAAGAGTTCGCCAGAGTCAAGGCTCCTATGCGCGCCGACTTCTTCGGCGACACGCTGGTCGGACCGACGATTCTGCAATGGGGGAGCGAGGAGCAGAAGAAGGATTTCCTGCCGCGGATCCTCAATGGATCCGTGCGCTGGTGCCAGGGCTTCAGCGAACCGAACTCGGGTTCGGATCTCGCGTCGCTGATGACCAGTGCTGTGCTGGACGGTGACGAGTGGGTGATCAACGGTCAGAAGGTGTGGACCACGGGTGGGCATCATGCCGATTACTGCTTCTTGCTGACTCGCACGGATCCTGAGTCGCCGAAGCACAAAGGGATCTCGTATCTGCTCGTCCCCATGCGTCAGGCCGGCGTCGAGGTGCGTGGCATCACCCAGCCTGACGGCACCGCCGAGTTCTGCGAGGTG
>JANPBZ010000108.1:0-3362 GCA_031430695.1 Ilumatobacteraceae bacterium | reverse complement strand
CGCGTCCAGGTCAGAGTTCATGCCAGTGGGTCCTCCAAGACGGTGGCGTGTGGATCGCTCTGATCTTGGACGCTCTCGCGCGCTACGTGACGGATGGTCGCGCGGACCGCGCGAACCCCTTGGAACTAATCGTCTAGGAGTGGTCTAGTCCAACACCGCGATCACGACCGGAACCGGCACCACGCCAACCACGCGCAGAACAAGAATGTCTAGCGGCCGGCGATCTTCGCCATGGCCCCAGTCCCACTGGAGCCCACATCCCAGGTTCGACGATCCACGGTCGATACACACGCCGCCGACCGGCACGCCAGTTCAACTTCAACCATATCCATCGGTTGGAGGCCAAAACCGGCGGGCGGGCTCCGCGCCGGAACTTCAGCCGGCGTCTTTCGCCCCTTGCAGCACGCCATACATCGCCTGTACGAGCGCGACGGCCACGAAGCCGACGATCACGCCGACGAAGATGATCATGATCGGCTCGAACATCGTCGTGAACTTCTTGATCCGGCTCTCCAGCTCACGGTCGAAGTACGTACTGGCCACCTCGAGCTGTTGGTCGAGCGTGCCGGTCTCCTCGCCCACCTTGAACATCTGCTTGGCGGCACCCGGGAACAGTTCGGTGGCCGCAAGCGGCTTCGAGAAGCCGGCCCCTTCCAGCATCTCCGCCTGAGCAATTTCCAAGCGCTCCCGGAAAACGACATTGGCCGTGGCGTCGGTGGTGGTCTTCATCCCGTCCGGCAGCGGTACGCCGGCTTTGACCATTGCCGCCAGAATTCGGCAGAACCGTTCGAGGATGGCGTACTCGACGATGCCCTTGATGACCGGGATCTTCAAGATGAGCTTGTCCTTCACCGGTCGTCCGCTTTCGCTCTTGAACAACCAGAACAACGTTCCCGCAAACGCGCAGAAGACGCTGAACGGGATGTACCACAGCGTGCTGAACAGCGTCGCCACGAACAACAACGAGCGCGTCGTCAGCGGCAGCTCGGCATCGAGCTCCTCGAAGAGAGGCTTGAACTGCGGCAGAACGTAACCGGCGAGCACCACGACGGTGAACAGGGCCATGACCATGACCACGCCGGGGTAGGAGAGCGCCGACACGACCTTCGCTCGTGTTTCGACCTCCCGTTCGAGGTAGCCGGCGAGGCTTTCCAAGGTCTCGTCGAGCTTCCCGCTCATCTCGGCCGACTGCACGATGCCGATGTAGTAGTTCGGGAAGGCCTCCGGGTGCTTCGCGGCGGCGTCGGACAGCGTCCCGCCGTTGCGCAGATCATCCACCATCATGGTGATGGTCCGTTGCAATGCGACGTCTTGAGTCTCGTCACCGATGATCTGCATCGCCTCGGTGATGGGGATACCGGCCTTGACGAATACGGCGAGCTGGCGCGTGAAGTGCATCAGCTCCTTCTTCTTGACCTTCTCCTTCGTCAACTCGAAGTCGAGAGCACCACGCTTTTCTTGGATCTTTACCGGATACAGATTTTGATCCAGCAGACCCGCGCGGGCCTCGCCGATGGTGGCGGCTTTGGTCACGCCTTCGACGGACCCTCCGGCCGCATCGATGGCGGAATATGCAAACCTTGGCATGTCGTGGCTCCTAGCTGGCGTACAGGGTCTTGATGACTTCGGGGATGGTGGTGACGTCGTTCTCGACCAGGGCCATGCCCTCGCGCAACATCGTGCGCATGCCCTGGGCGACGGCGAGGCGGCGCAACTCCTCCGTCGTGGCCCAACCGACGATCAGACGACGAAGTTCGGGGGTGATGCGAAGGAGTTCGTACACACCGATGCGGTCGCGGTAACCGGTCCCGGCGCAGTAGTTGCAGCCGGCGCCGTGGAAGAACTGCGACTTGTCACTGCCGCCACTGTGCTGGCGGAACGCGGCCAGCTCGTCGGCTCCCGGCGAGTAGGGCTCCTTGCACGAGTCGCAGATTCGGCGCAACAGTCGCTGCCCGATCACACCGACGACGGCAGAGGCGATCAGGAACGCCGCGATGCCCATGTCGAGGAATCGATGGAGCGCGGCCACAGAGTCCGTGCCGTGAAGTGACGACAGGACGAAGTGACCCGTGAGAGCAGACTGAACAGCGATACGGGCTGTATCGGCATCTCGGATCTCGCCCACGAGAATTACGTCGGGATCTTGACGAAGAATTGCTTTTAGGCCCGTCGCGAAGGTCAGCCCCGCCTGTTCGTTGGTCTGGATCTGATTGATACCGGGAAACACGTACTCCACCGGATCCTCGACCGTCGTGACGTTGGTACCAGTCGAGTTGACCTCGAGCAACGATGCGTACAACGTGGTCGTCTTGCCGGCGCCGGTCGGGCCGGCACAGATGACCATCCCGAACGGAGAGTGGATCATCCTCGAGTAGTGGAGGTAGGTCTCGCGGGGGAAGCCGAGCTCCGCCAAACCGATCATCGACCGGCTCTTGTCGAGAATTCGCATGACCACTTTCTCACCGAACACAGTGGCCACGCTGGCGACGCGCACGTCGACGTCCTTGCCGTCGATCACCGTCGAGAACTGCCCGTCTTGTGGCTTGCGCTTCTCGACGATGTTCATGCCGCTCATGATCTTCAGGCGGCTGGTGAGCGCGGCGTGCGCGCTGATCGGCAGCGAGAATGCCTCGACGAGGTGACCGTCGATGCGGAAGCGGATGCGCATCTTCTCGTCGAGCGGCTCGATGTGGATGTCGGACGCGCGATCCCGCATCGCCTGGCTGACGATGCGGCTGACCAGCTGGATGATCGGTGCCTGGTCATCGAGGTTCACCTCAGCAGCCGCGGCGGCGACTCTGCTCTGGTCATCGCCTACTTCAAAGGTCCTGACCAGCTTGTCGATCTCGTCGTCGGCGCGATAGGTGCGGTCGATGAACGTTCGGATCGTTGCCGGGTCGGCAACGGTCCACCGAACTGGCCTGCCGGCTGCTGCCTCGACGAGGCGACGCCGGGCCGGGCTCGGGTCGGCAGCGATGACGACGAGGGTTCCGTTGTCGTCGGCGATGCCGATCACACAGTGAGCTCGGACGATCTTTTCGTCCAGGAACTCCTTGGCGTTGGCGGGCAACTCGATCGCTTTCGAATCGAGCGGCGCGACCTGGGTGACCTCGGCGACTGCTTTGGCCAGTTCACCGCGATCGACTCCGAAGCGACCCAGCACGATGTCGGCGAACTGCAGCAGGTCGCCATTGGCACCAGACAGCGCGAGCGCCAGGTTTTCGGGGGCGAGTTGCTCGCGCTCGGCCAGCAACTGGCCGACTTGCATGCACTCGGCCGCCGCCTCGCCCATAACCGGTTCCGGCAACTGTGGGCGCGGCAGCGATTGCGCAGCCTCGGTTGGTTCTCTTGTCTTCTGGAAC
>JANPBZ010000107.1:0-1819 GCA_031430695.1 Ilumatobacteraceae bacterium | reverse complement strand
CGGAGTATTGGCCGTGCGGAGGTAACTCAGAGTTCCGACAGTGGTGCGGGCATTTCCGAAGGCGATGGTCGGTATGGCGATAGCAGCGAGTACGACCGCCGCGAAGGCAGTCAACCTTCTCTTGTGCATATCAGTCCCCTTTGGGTGGATTTCCGTCGTCGTCTGCGTGCAGACGGTCAGCAAGACCCTAGGTGAGAATGAACCGACGAGACATGCAACTCATGCCCTACGACCCAAAACGAGCGCCGAGGCCTCCCGAAGGAAGCCTCGACGCCCGTTCAATACGTCAGTACGGGTAACTCAGTACAGGTAACCGAGCACGTCGATGACGAAGTGCGTCGCGTTGGCTCCAGCGGCGACCTTCACCATGCCGGCGGAATCAACCGCCACTTGGGCATTGACGGCGACGTTCTGGTCGACACCGGCCCAGTTGATGCTGCTGGTCGGCGGCTGGGTGGTCAGCGCATTGCTGTACATCGTCAAGAAACCGCCGGGCCCACCGACACCGATTGTCGTCTCGGTGATGGTCAGCGTGACGATAGCTGCGGTCGCTCCTGGCGGTACGGCCAAGAAGGTCGCGCCAAGCGCGTCCTTACCCGTAGCGAGGCTGATCGCGCGGGTTTCGTTCGGCAGGATCTTGGCAATCGGGACCGCACTACGTGAGTCGTAGGCTCGCAGCGGCACTGGCAAGAAGTGCGCCTCGCCGGCCGGTGCCGGTCCCTGAGCCAACTGGCCACGGATCGCTCCACCGGGGAAGTCGCTTGTGTGTACGTTGGCGTAGAAGCCCGCCGGGTTACTGACGATCTCCTGCGCAATTGTGCCAGCCATCACGACACAACCGGTGGCCGAGTTTGCGCCAAGGCTGGGAAACGATGTGGCCGGGGCTGGTGCCACGATCGGCCCCGCGACACCGGCGACGCCGCGGTGGATGTGAGCCGCAGTTGGCGTGCCCGTGAGACCGCTGTACGAGAAGTCCCAGCAAACGTTGGCGCCGGCGACCGGGTCGAGGTTGTTGGTGATTTCAAATGTGAATGCGACCGCACCGGCACCGTCGGTGTCGCCGAGGACGGGCGTTTCCGCAGCACCTGTCAGCTGGGCGGTGAATGGCGTTTGCCTCAGCACCGCGCCGGGTTGATTGCTGCGGGCGTTGCCCATGGCGATGGTTGGGACTGCGATCGCAGCAGCCAGTCCGACCGCGGTGAATGCGAACAGTTTCTTGTTTTGCATGTTGACTCCCTCTCGTTTGCTGATATCAGCTAGATGACAGCATTACCCGAAAGGGGGTGGGTTCTAACCGCGCGGTCAGATCCCGATGCGCTGAGCCAGCAATTCGCGGTGGTACGTCGGGTCGCCGAACAGCAGCTCAGAGGACTTCGCCCGTTTGAAGTACAGGTGGGCAGGGTGCTCCCACGTGAAGCCGATACCGCCGTGGATCTGGATGTTCTCGGCGGTGGCGTGGAAGTAGGCCTCGCTGCAGTACGCCTTGGCAAGCGACGCCACCGAGGGCAGTTCGTCGTTCATTTCGGCCGCGCACCACATGCCGTAGTACGCAGCGCTCTTGGCCGACTCGACCTCCAGCAACATGTCGGCACACTTGTGCTTGATCGCCTGGAACGATCCGATCGGACGGCCGAACTGCACGCGCACCTTGGCGTATTCGACCGCCATTTCCAGCACTTTCTGGGCGCCACCGACCTGCTCGGCGGCCAGGCCGACGGCGGCGAGGTCGAGCACGGTCGACAGCACTTTCCACCCGTCGCCCTCGACACCGACCAAGGTGGCCGGGGTATCCGCAAACTCGAGTTTGGCCTGCTTGCGG
>JANPBZ010000106.1:0-36211 GCA_031430695.1 Ilumatobacteraceae bacterium | reverse complement strand
GGCAGCAGCTGGTCGACGACCTCAACATCACACCCACCCTCGCCCGTGTCGCCGATCGACACCTCGCCATCCAGCACCACCAGCTCCGCCCAACCGACTGGGCGCCCATCACCCAGCACGCCGCTTCGGTCCATGCCACGGCCATCGAACACGCCCGACCGGCCCCGCAACACGGCCTGGAACTCGATCTCGGCCTCTAACTTCAGCATCCACCAGGGCGAGCGATCCAGTCCGAGCACAAGATGCCGGCATCTCTGGATGACTTCACACAGGTGGGAGCGCATTGGCAGACCACTATCGCGTGGCCTGTTTCAGCGTCAAAGACGCAGGTTGGCCGGGAATGGATGCCGAGGTCGAACAGCTCCACCGCGGCTCGACCCGGATCGCGGCGCTGACGGTTGAGCGGATCGTCGACCACTACGACCGCACTATCCGCGAGCTTCCACGCCCACCGATCATCATGGGACACTCGTTCGGCGGGGCCTTCGCTCAGGTGCTCCACGACCGAGAGCGAACCCACCATTAGCACCGATCAGCCATCATGCTGCCACTGCGCCAACGTCGACATGGGCATCTCGCCCAAGGTGCGTACCAGTTCGCTGCGAGCACGGCTCCAGGCGAGGTGCATCACGCATGGAACCGACGCTTTGCACGCCCGCTCCGCCACGACGCAGTGTCCGGTGTCGACTACCCCATCGATCGCCTCGACGACCTGCAGCACGGTGACTGTATCCAGCCTCGTGCGCAGCATGTATCCGCCCGATGGGCCTGGGTCGGAACGTACCCAGCCGGCCTTCACGAGCGGCCCGACGACCTGGGGTACGAACGCCGCGGTCGTCCCGAGTGCCTCGGCGAGCGCCGAGCCTTTGATCCGGTCCTGCGAGGCACCGAGCACCATCATGGCCCTGACAGCCAGCTCAGATCGGCGGGTGACTTCGAGTCGCACAATCCCAGACTGAATGACACGCGGAGTCTCCGGCCAGGGTCAAATGTCCCTTTTCGGCCCCAGTTCACGGCGTCGCAGCGTCCGTCCACCCACCACGGGCGTCACTGGCAGCAGCTCATCGCATGGGCTGGGATTAGGGTGCCACGCCATGACCAAGGGGCCACTGATCGTGTCGTTCGTCGGCTCGTCGGGCGTTGGCAAGACGACCGTGGTCGAGCAATTGGTACCGTTGGTCCGCGCCGCTGGGCTCAGGGTCGGCACGGTCAAGCATGCCCCACACGGCCACGATGTGGATCGCGTTGGTTCGGATTCGTGGCGCCATCGCCAGGCCGGAGCGGACGTGGTACTGCTTGCCGGGGCAGACGGGGCGGTCCTGTTCCTCGCGCCCCAGCCTGCCCCAGCCGACTCGATCCGACCGGCACATCACGCGCACGACGATGCGGCGGCCGTGAATCACATCGTCGAACTCGCCGGGCGATATCTCACAGATCTCGATGTCGTGTTGGTCGAGGGGTACGCACCGCTGAATGACGTGCTGATCGAGGTCCACCGCAAGGACAATCCACGCAAGGCCGCCGCCGACCAACGCGAGGTGTGGCTGGTGATCACCGATGAACCAGTCGGGCATCCTCACGAGTACCGCTTCGAGCAGGTGGAGGCGGTTGCCCAGCGAATCGTGGACCGAGTTCGCCCCTCTGACCGGAGTTGACCGGAGGCCGAGAAACGAGACGTCGAAAGGTGACCTAAGGCCCTAGCCACCAATCCCTTTGTCATCGAGTCTGTCACTAAACAACTCGATAGGGACAAGGGGGTCCCCGATGGGTGAACAACCGGTGACGCAGTCCACGCCCGCAACGGCTCCGGGGCGCCTGTCCCGACGCGAGATGCTCGCAGCTGGCCCGGCAGCCCTGATCGGCGTGATGTCGGGCACGGCAGGCATCGCCCAGCTTGCCGCACAGTTCACCATGCTGGCCCCGATCGATCCGATCGAGAACCCGCTTGCCGCCTACCCGAACCGAGGCTGGGAGGACGTCTACCGCGACCTGTACCGACCCGACAGCACCTACCACTACTTGTGCGCCCCGAACGACACCCACGGCTGTCTGCTGCGGGCCAGCGTGAAGAACGGCGTGGCCGTGTACGCCGACCCGTCGTTCGGGTACCACAAGGCGAGCGACCTGTACGGGAACCGGGCGTCCAACCGGTGGGACCCTCGAGCGTGCGTGTCAGGGCTGGCCTACGTACGTCGCATGTACAGCGATCGCCGAGTCAAGGGCTGCTACGTACGGTCGGGGTTCCTGCGGTGGGTCGACGACGGCATGCCACGGGAGGCCGACGGTCAGCCGCCACTGGAGTACCGCGAGGGTCGCGGCAAGGAGGACTTCGTCAAGGTCACCCATATCGAAGCCGCTTCTCTCGTGGCCAAGGTGTACATCGGCGTCGCCACCACCTACAGCGGCGAAGAGGGCACCGCTTTGCTCACGGCTCAGGGCTACTACGAACCCGAGATGATCGAGAAGATGCACCACGCGGGCACCCAGGCCCTCAAGTTCCGTGGCGGCATGCCCTTCAACGCCCCGATCCGAGTCGGTGGGTTCTAACGACTCGCCAACATGCTCGCCCTCCTCGACGTAGCGGTGAGGGGCGTGAAACCCGAGGAGTCGTACGGTGGACGCCACTGGGACAGCTTCTCGTGGCACACAGACCTCCCCCCGGGGCACCCAATGGTCACCGGCCAGCAGTCCCTCGACTTCGACCTCTCCACTGCGGAGAACGCGAACCTCATCACCTTGTGGGGCATGAACTGGATCGCCACCAAGATGCCCGACGGCCACTGGCTCACCGAAGCCCGCCTGCACGGCGCCAAGGTGGTGACGATCGCGCCCGAGTACCAATCCTCCACGTGCAAGGCCGACCGACATGTCACCATTCGCACTGCCACCGACAGCGCGCTCGCTCTCGGCATGGCACAAGCCATCATCCGCGACGGCACCTACGACGCGGAGTTCGTCAAGACCCAAACCGACCTGCCCTTGCTGGTGCGCACCGACACCAAGAAGCTGTTGAGCGCCACCGACATCATCCCAGGCTACGTGAACGCCACCTTGCGCACCGTCCAGCTCGTCGACCCCGGCGAGAAGGTCGCCGATGCGGCAGGGCAGGATCGCCAGATCGCACCTCGCGACCTTCGTGAGGAGTGGGGTGACCAAGTTGTGTGGGACACGAAATCCAACGGCCCGAAGGTTGTCACCCACGACGACACCGGGGAGCACTTCCCGAATGGCATCGAGCCGGCCCTCGAGGGCACCTACCGAGTCACGTTGATCGACGGCTCGACGGCCGAGGTGCGCCCAGTCTTCGACGCCATCAAGCAGCTACTGGATTCGGCCTATACGCCCGAACAGGTTTCCGCGGTGACTTGGGCGCCCGTGGATGCGATCGAGGAGCTAGCCGCCGACATCGCAGCGAACCCGGCCAAGACGCTGTTCGCAATGGGCATGGGTCCGAATCACTTCTTCAACAACGACAACAAGGACCGGGCGATCCTGCTATTGGCCGCGCTCACCAACAACATCGGTCACTACGGCGGCACGGTCGGCAGCTACTCCGGCAACTACCGCCTGGGCACCTTCGGTGGCATCACGCAGTGGACCTACGAGGACCCGTTCAACATCACCCTCGACCCCGAGCAACCGGCGACGCCGAAGAAGTACTGGAAGGGCGAATCCGCCCACTACTACAACTATGGCGACCGACCTCTGAAGTTGGGCAACAAGATGTTCACCGGCGACACTCACATGCCAACGCCGACGAAGACGATGCACTTCGCCAACTCGAACTCGTTGCTCGGTAATGCCAAGGGTGTCCACGACGTGGTGGTGAACACGCTGCCCAAGATCGAGATGATCGTTCATCACGAGTGGTATTGGACCGCATCGTGCGAGTATGCCGACGTGGTGTTCGGGGTCGATGCATGGCCCGAGCGACAACTGCCCGACGTGTACGGCTCGGTGACCAACCCCTTCCTGCAGTCGTGGTGCGCCACCCCGATGGAGCGCGTGTTCGAGACTCTCGACGACATGCAGTGCAATGCGCTCCTCGCCACCGCCCTGGGCGAGCAACTCGGCGATTCACGGTTCGCCGACTACTGGCGTTTCGTGATCGATGGAGATCCCAGCCCCTACATCCAGCGAGTGTTCGATGCCGGGAACACGACCCGCGGCTACCGCTTCGATGATCTGCACGAATCCTGCAAGAAGGGCACGCCCTTCTACATGATGTATCGCACCATGCCCAAGATCGTTGGTTGGGAGCAGACCAACGAGAGCGAGCCGTGGTACACGAAGTCGGGACGCCTCGAGTTCTACCGCGACGAATCTGAGTTCATCGAGTACGGCGAGAACCTGCCCGTGCACCGCGAAGCCGTCGATGGGACGCATCACGAACCCGGTGTGATCATGGCGAACGCGCACCCGCTCCTCGACCCCGCGCAGCCCGAGAGCTACGGTCTCGACGTCAACGACCTCGGCACCGAGGTGCGCCAAGTGCGTCACGTCATGCGCTCTCCCGAGGAGATCGTCGCGTCGCAGCACCCGCTGATGGGCGATGGGTTCAGCCACGTGCTCATCACGCCGAAGTACCGCCATGCCTGCCACTCAATGGGCGCCTCGACCGACACTGATGTCTTGCTCTTCGGTCCGTTCGGTGACTTCTACCGCCACGACAAGCGCAAGCCGTGGGTTTCGGAAGGCTACGTCGATCTCAACCCCGCCGACGCCACCGAGCTCGGCGTGCAGGACGGCGACTACGTGTGGGTCGACGCCGATCCGTCGGACCGGCCGTTCAAGGGCTGGCAGGACCACCCCGAGGACTACCACGTGTTCCGATGGATGGTGCGAGCCCGTGTCAACCCGTCGCTCGCGTCGGGCATCGCGCGTGCCTGGTTCCACTTCCACATCGCCACTCACGGCAGTGTGGAAGGTCACGAGACCCGCGAGGACGGGCTCGCACGCAACCCGCGCACCAACTACCAGTCCGGCTACCGCTACGGCAGCCACCAGTCCGTCACCCGGGCATGGCTGCGCCCAACGCTGATGACCGACTCGATGAATCGCAAAGAGGCATACGGCCGCAGGATCGGCAAGGGCTTCGAGCTCGACGTGTACTGCGCCGATGGCGCACCCAAGGAGTCCTTCGTCAAGTTCACCAAGGCCGAAGACGGCGGTGAAAGTGGAACGGGGATCTGGCATCCGGCACGGCAGGGCTTCCGGCCGGGCAGCGAGAACGACGCAATGAAGCGATACCTCGCCGGCGGTTTCGTCGAACCACACGTCGTTGAGGAACAGGAGACCAGCAATGGCTGAGGTGTTCAACTGGCAACTGAACCGCACGATGCAGTACCCGTACGAGGAATCGCGTCCTCAACGCCAGGCTGCGGCGGTGTTCGACACCAACAAGTGCATCGGCTGCCAGACCTGCACGATGGCCTGTAAGACCTGCTGGACGTCGGGCAACGGCCAGGAGTACATGCTCTGGAACAACGTCGAGACCAAGCCGTGGGGTTCCTACCCGCTGGCGTGGGACGTCCGCGAACTCGACCTGCTCGGTCCCCAGCACTGGGACGGCGACACCTATACCGGCAAGACCATCTTCGAAGCCGCCCCGGTCGGCGAGAAGAACATCGGGTGGACCCCCACCGACATGGATTACGCCTACCCCAATCGGGGCGAAGACGAAGTCAACGTGTCGCTGACCGTGAAGCGCTACCACCTCAAACTGCCACACGACATGTGGTTCTTCTACCTGCCGCGGGTGTGCAACCACTGCACATACCCGGCCTGTCTGCAGGCCTGCCCGCGTCAGTCGATCTACAAGCGACCCGAGGACGGGATCGTGCTGGTCGACGAGGAACGCTGCCGCGGCTACCGCGTCTGCTACGAGGCATGCCCGTACAAGAAGATCTTCTACAACCACACCACCCGCATCGCCGAGAAGTGCGTGTTCTGCTACCCGGCCGTCGAGAACGGTTTCCAGCCTCGCTGCATGCGCAACTGCATCGGCAAGATCCGTTCGTTCGGCTTCCTGTCGACGCCTGATTCCGTGCGCGAGGACAACCCGATCGACTTTCTCGTGCACGTCCGCAAGGTCGGTCTGCCTCTCTACCCGCAGTTCGGGCTCGAGCCCAACATCTATTACATCCCACCGATCCATGTCGGCAGCGACGATTTCCTCACGATGCTCTTCGGGCCGGGGGCGCGGGCCGCGATCGACAGCTACAAGCGAGCCATGCAGGGAGACGACCCGGAACTGTTGGCTGCACTGCTGCTTGCGGTGTCGACTGACCGGATCATCCGTAGGTTCCAGCTCAAGGGTGAGACCGTCGAGGCATGGGACGAGGACGGCGACAAGGTGGTCAGCATGCCGGTGAAGGTGCCCACTGTGGAACGAACCCCGTACGACCCCGACCTCGAGGTCTACCGCTACAACATCACCTGAGGAGGAACGATGAACGCCACCGACCAACGCATCTCTCGCCGCAAGGTCCTCAAAGGTGCCGCCGCCGGTGCCGGCACGATCGCTCTCGCCGGCTGCGCCGCGGACCCGTACGACGGGCCGGGGGTGTACGCCGCCCGCGTGCAGCGAGTCCCGACGGACGATCCTGACCACAGTACCTGGCGCTCCGCGCCGGAGAAGACGATCGAGCTCGGTCCGCAGGACATGGTGCTGCCACAGAAGCTCACACCGTCGGTCACCGCCTTGCGCGTGCGTGCGCTCCACGACGGTGAGCGAATCGGCTTTCGTCTCGAATGGGACGATCCCGACGTCAACGACCTCACCGTACGGGTCGACGACTATCGCGACGCCTGCGCTGTGCTGCTGGTGCCCGGCGCAGCGGATCAGGCCCTGCGACCCATGGGGACGGCGACCACACCCGCCACGTTGCTGCACTGGAAGGCCGACTGGCAACGCGATGTCGATCACGGCCGGCAGGGACTCGAGGCCGTCTTCCCGAACCGCAGCATCGATGTCTACCCGATCGTGTGGAACGTGGCCCCAGACGACGTAGACATCGATTCCTACGAAGCCGCCGGCGCGACGGAATGGCTCCCCGGCGTCTACGTCGGCAACCCGATGTCCGCGAATGAGCGCATCAGCCCTGTCGAGAAGGCCATCGCCTACGGCTTCAGCACCACCACCACTGCCGCCACCCAGGATTCGTACGGTCGCGGCGTGCGTACCTCCTCCGGGTGGCGGGTCGTCATCACCAAGCCGCTCACTGCGGCAGACGACGGCGAGACAGCCACCCCCGCCGGCAGCACGTCGGCGTGCGCGTTCGCGGTGTGGTCCGGCAGCGCCCACGACGCCGGAAGCCGCAAATCCCCGGCCAAGGCCGTGCACGCCCTGAGCCTCGCGCCGTGACATGACTACGACCACGACCACGACCACGACATCGCACCAGCTCCGAGGCCGGTCTGTGGCGTACGCACTCCTGGCCCGCATCCTCGGCCCCGACCCCACCGCTTTGACCGACGACGCAACAATCGATGCTCTTCACGCTGCCCTCGACGCAGCCGGTGACCGCTCGGTGGCCGCTCGAGTCGCCGACGTCGAGCGCTCCTCCACAGCAGATAAGCAGCAGTTGGCCGGGCAATGGGTCCGATGGTTCGACCTCGGCCGCGTCGCGCCGTACGAGGGCTCCAACATCGCCACCACCCTCGGAGGGATCACACCCCGCCTCGCCGATGTCGCCGGCTTCTACCGAGCCTTCGGAGTAACCGTCACCGGCGACCGTCCCGACCACGTCGTCGCCCAACTCGAGTTCCTCGCCCTCACCCTGCTCTCCGAAGCAGAAGCAACCGAACAAGGCAACCGCGAGCGTGCCGAGATCGTCGCTGACGCCACACGAAGCTTCCTACGAGACCACATCGGCGTATGGATCGACGCCTGGGCAGCCCGCGTGGGCGAGATCGAGGACCTCGCCCCGTGGTTCCCATACGCCGCGGCGGCCGCCGGCCTCGTGCGAAGCGAGGCAGCCAACCGCAACGTCATCCCGCTCCGCGACGCGGCAGCGTTGCTAGCCGACGCCGGGATTGCGAGCGACGCCGAAGCCACTTTCGCCTGCGAGGATGAGGACCCTCCGACCGCGCTGGCCCCTGATCAACCATGATCACCACCCTGTTCGTGTCCCGCTGGCACACAGCGTTGAGAACATCTCCCTGAAGAACCAGCGCGACGGCGATGCTTCTGTGCCACCAAGTATCCCGAGCAGTTCTCCTGACCCAATCGGACGACGAGAGGGACCGCGACCCAGCCCTCGAACTACTAGGCCTCTCTGGTCGATGAGCGTCGTACAGCGCGTGCCCCATGGACCAGCATGCCGACGAAGGCTGCGGTCCATGCGGTGAGCGCGACGGCGAGGCTGATCTTCGGAACCCACTCGAGTGAGTCGAGTTTTACGACGGCGCGCATCTTGAACGTGGAGGCCCCCGACCAGGGCCAAAGGGCCTCTTCATCGCCCGATATTCACACGCCCGCTGGATCGGCAGTCAGCGACGATCGGCGGGGCGCCAGACCCCGTGCCCTAGGAACCGCTGTGCCATGGCCCATGCCATCCCTGTTGCCCGCTTGTTCGCTGTGGCCGCCTTCGGACCGGTCCAGCCGCCACTGACCGTGCCGTGGAAGATTTGCAGCCGGCGGTCGAACAGTTCGGGCGTGAACGCCGCTCGGTCGTGCAGGTGACGGTGGCTCTCGATCACGTCGATCTCATAGCCGGGGGCATAGAGCAGAACATGGCACCAGTAGTCGGCAACGGTCCTGATGTGCGCCTGCCAATCGATGAAGCCGGGGCCGAAGTTGAAGCACGGCGCCAAGAGATCGTCCTGGCCGACGTCGACATACTGACGCGTGACCATCTCCACGATCTCTTCCTCGGTGTCGAGATCCCGTTCTCGATTCGTCCACGGCCCGGAGCGACTCAGGCTGTCCACACGCACGACACCTGGCACCATCCCTGCGTCAGGTTCGCGGAAGAACTGCACATAGAACCGGGCATCCGTCGACGGCTCGACGTGATGCTCGATCCCGGGCACGATCACCGCGCTGTCGCCAGCATCGAGGCGTTCATCGCGTGGTGCATCACCCTCGAGATCGACGTAACGGACAGTGCCGACTTGAACACGGATCTCGGCCCACACCGTCGTGCGATGCGAACTGGCGAGCGCGTCGGGCAACGTCGCGAAATCGAACAGCGGTGTTCGGCGCGCCTCGACGAGTTGCGCAGGAAGTCTCGGCTCATCCATCGGGCTGCCCTCTCGGTTCTGATCCCCCGAGCGACGGTAGCCGTACCGGATCAACGAACGGCCCGGAAGCTGCCGCGATGAAGATGACCACGCTCGCTGACGCACCCGCCTATGACAGCGAGGAATTCGTCGCCGCACCGCTGCTCGATGGCAGCCAGTCGAACGTGCGCGTCATCCGGCTCAGCCCGGGCCAGGCCCTCCCGCCCCACACCCACTCAACCTCGGATCTCATGATCTACATCGTCGACGGCTCCGGCACCTTGACCGTGGACGGCGACACGGTGGCCTTCGTCACCGGCTCGCTCGCCTACTTCCACGGCGACGAGGAACTTCGACTGTCCAACAACGGCACAACCGGCCTCACCGCACTCGCGTTCCTCGCGCTACCGTTTCCACCTCAGCCCACCTGAACTGTTCCAGGGTCGGTTGGTACGACCCCCAAAGCGCCGAGGTTCGGCGTCCTGCTGCGCGATCAACGGTGCCGACCCCGATACCAGCGAGACACCGACGCAGGTGGTCCGAATGCAGACAAGCTGCCGGTCGACGGGCGAACTGCTCGTTCTGCTTCAACGAAGTGAGCGACCGACCGCGAGTCGTCGAGGGAATCAACCGGGTCGACAATTCGATCACCGAAGGCTGCATCACCATCGATCACACCGAGATCGTGAAGACCGGCATCAACCCAACCGTCTTCGTAGTGCACTGCGCACAGGAACCAGCCGACCCTGCCGCCAGCGGCGAGCACAACGAATAGCGTTGCTGCCATGTCGCTCAACCGGTGGATCGAACTGACCGAGCAGAACCCGGATCACTCGTCGTGGTACGTCGAACGGTTCCGATCCATGGCTGCAGCCGGCGACGACCTCGCCGGCGAGGCACGCTTCATCGACGCCATGGCGGCACGCGGATCCCGCGTGCTCGATGCCGGATGCGGACCGGGAAGAGTGGGCAGCCACCTCGCACGAGCAGGACACCAGGTCGTCGGTGTCGACATCGATCCGGTGCTGATCGCCGCCGCCGAGCACGACCACCCAGGGCCGACCTGGCTGGTCGCCGACCTCGCCGAACTCGACCTTGCCGCGAGCGGCATCGCCGAAGGATTCGACATCGCGGTTTGCGCGGGCAACGTCCTGACCTTCCTCGATCCAGGCACACGCCAACCGGTCCTCGAGCGGCTCACCGCACACCTGCGCGACGACGGCCGCATCGTCACCGGGTTCGGATCCGGGCGCGACTACTCGTTCGCCGAGTTCCTCGACGACGTCGAGCAGGTCGGGCTCATTCCGGACATATTGCTCTCAGCATGGGACCTGCGACCGTTCACCACGGACTCTGATTTCCTCGTTGCAGTGCTCTCACCGAACACATCCACGACCTGATAAGCCCGCGGCCCGCGTCCGAAACGGGTTGAGCGCTCCACCACGGACGTCCTTGGATCGTCGGACGCATCCAAACCTCCAGGTGGCCGAGAAGCGAGGCGACGTCGCGACATGTCCTGTCCGAGCACGAACGCCTCACCAACAGTCGCCTTCGCAGACGAACCAACACACGCGGGCTAACGCCACCGATGAAACCGCAATCCCTATCCGAATTCCGCTAGCGCGAAACGTCCTGTGCAGGAATTGCACCCGCGACATTCCGAGAACGCACCCGATGCTTCGCCGCGGCTGAGAGCTGCCTTCGGCCCGGCTCGAGCCGCGCCTGGCCGATTGGTTGGTTCACCAGCGTGGCCGTCGCGAAGGCGGTGGTCGGCGGTGACCCGCCAGCTCCGTCCACATGTCGAACCGGCCTCTATGGCGCGATCCTCACCGCTCTCATCGTTGAGCGGCTCAACATTGTCCAAGACGGCGTCGAGTTCGCCATCGTCTCGGCGACACCCGGTCCCTTTGCGCGTATCGGCGCCAGCCGCATCGATCGCGGAACGACACCGGCGCTTCGCGCATCGAACGTCGGACCGCGCCCCAATTCAATGTCGTGCGCCGCACCGAGGGCGACGCATTCGAGTTGTTGTCGGAACTGCGATCATTGCGGCTCGCGTACTCGTCTCGTGGTCACGGTTTGGTCACGGTTTGGTCACGGTTTGGTCAGAAGAATGCGGTATTGAGCGGCACGGATCGGCACGGCGCGCGCCAGAAATACGGCCGTGAACTGGACGAACATAGATCGAGCAACACTAGCCATCACCACCTTGAACGCACTCGTAATGCGTAGGTCGTGGGTTCGATTCCCACCTTGGGCTCCAGCGCATCGGCTCGATGCCGGGGACGTCAGGGAGCGATGGTGATGGTGAACTGACCCGTCGCAGATTGACCGCTGCTGTCGTTGACCATGACAGTGAACGTGAACGTTCCAGCGGTCGTCGGCGTACCCCGGACGCGCCCGGGCGATGCCTGCACGGACAACCCCGGCGGCAAGGTACCGGCGATATGCGACCAGCTCCACGGCGGAACTCCGCCGAGCGGGAACAGGCCGATCTCGTACGGTACGCCGACGGTTCCACTCGTCAGCACCGGGCTCTGGTTGTTGATGATCAGCGGATTCGCCGGGTCGACGGTGAGGGTGAACGTCTTGGTGGCGGTGTTGCCGGCGCCATCACGTGCTAGCACGGTGAACGTGCTCGTCTGCACGAGTGTGGCCACGCCGGTCACCGCGGTGGTGCGTGTCAACCCAAGATCGTTGCCGGCGAACCGTAAACCGTCGGGCACCGTGCCGCTGATCAACGACCATGTGTACGGGGATCCCTGCCCGCAGCATGCTTCGATGAATCCTGCATAGTTCTCGCCGACTCGCGCGTTCGGTAGCGGCGACTCGGTGATGATCCTGAACAAGGTCTGCTCCGAGATGGTCAGCACTGCGCTTCGGGTCACGCCATTGTACGTCGCCGAAATCGTGACAGAGCCAGACGCCGATGGATTGATCGCCACCGTGAAGGCTCCGGTCGAGCTGAATCCTGGAATCGTGACGTTGGCAGGGACTGTGGCGAGCGCTGTGTTGCTGCTCGACAACGTGACGAACGCACCACCCGTAGGCGTCAGCGCGGTGAAGTACAGCGTGGCCGACGTACTGGTGGTGCCTGTCTGCACGATCGCCGGATCGAGGAACACCGAATCCAAGAAGGCGGTTGGTTGCGGTGGTGGAGGCGTGAGCGTAAGCGTGACCGAACGGGTCACGCCGTTGTACGTCGCCGAGATCACCGACGAGGTGGTAGAGGTGACCTGCACAGTCGACACGAAGAACACGTAGCTGTTGACGCCGGCGGGGACGGTCATCGTTGCCGGCACCGTGACCGCGGCCGTGTCGCTGCTCGACAGGGCGACAACGGCGCTACCCGGAGGCGCCACGCCCGTGAGCGTCACGGTTCCGCCGACCGTCGTGCCGCCTTGCACGCTTGGCGTCGTGACGCTGACCGAGTCGATCGTCACCGATGTTGGCGGAGCCGTGGTGGTCGTCGCCGTCGTCGTGGTCGTCGTCGGCGTCGTCACGGTGCATCCCGACAGACGCACATTCGTCGCCGGCACGGTGCCATCGCTGAGATCGACGGTGCAATCCGCCGGGCGCGTGTAACCAGACCTGTCGATCTTGAACGAGCCAGAACTACTGCTCGTCGCCATCTGCACGCCATCAACGGTGATCGCCCGTCTCGCGACTGCTCGACCATCGATCCGCAATCTGCTCCCGCTGAGTTCGGCGCGTGATACAGAAACGGCAGCTTGTGCTGTCCTGGTCATCGCCACGGACACGCCTGCAAACGTCAACAGGGCGACCACGCCGGCGATGAGCGAGCGAATTCGGAACCTTCGAACTGGCATAGCCGTCTCCAGACTGTCTAGTGCCCGAAGTCCGACCTCTACTTGTTGCGGACAATTATGCCGCCCAGTCGAACATGAAGCAAGGCGCGCCCGCGCGATTGCCGAGACCCGACGGCAGTCCATGAACGATACTGATGCCTCGATGTACAACGAGGTCACGCGCACGCCGCAGCAGCAGATCGGTCGTCTGCCCTATCTGCCTGGACTCGACGGGCTTCGCGCCGTTGCCGTCGTCGCGGTGATGATCTATCACGCCGACCACGAGTGGCTCTCCGGCGGATTCCTCGGAGTCGAGGTGTTCTTCGTCATCAGCGGCTACCTCATCACGCTGTTGTTGCTCAGCGAGTTCCAACGTGAGGGTCGCATCAGTCTCCGTCAGTTCTGGATGCGCCGATTTCGTCGGCTGCTGCCTGCGCTGTTCGTCATGCTGGCCGGCCTCGCTGTGTACATGGCGGCGTTCGAGCGGACTCCGATGGGACGGACTCGGGGCGACTTCCTGGGCGGCATGTTCTACGTCAGCAACTGGTACCAGATTGCTGTCGGCCAGGGGTACACAGCGAACGAGGCGTTCGTTCCGCTGCGCCACCTCTGGTCGCTCGCCGTCGAGGAGCAGTTCTATTTGCTCTGGCCACTCGTGATGGTGGCAGTGCTCGTGCGGCGGTCTGGACGCGACCTGCCGCGAGTCGCAATGTGGTTTGCCGGCACCGCTTTCGCGGTGGCCGTAGCGATGGCGGTGTTGTTCCACAGCGGAGACGTCGCCGCAACGTGCACTGCTGAACAACGTGAAGGCTATTGGTCGTTGTTCGGTCGATGCATCAGCATCAACGAATCGCTGTATCTGGGGACGTTCAGTCGTGCCGGCGGATTGCTGAGTGGCGCCGCGTTTGCAATCGTGTGGCGCCCGTCCGCGGTGGCGCGTGGACCGATGCGCGACAGGGCCCGCACGCTCGACCTTGTCGGTGCGTTCGGCTTGGTGGTGCTGGGATGGTTGATATGGACGCTGTGGCTCTCGGAGGGGGGACGACAGTTCGGCATCCGCTTCGATCCAATGCTGTTCCGCGGCGGCTTCGTGTTGACCGGAATCGCCACCCTCGCGGTGATCGCCGGGGTCACGCATGAACGCAGCGGTCTGGGTCGCGTGCTCGGTACGTCGGTCTTGAACTGGGCGGGAACCCGCAGCTATGGCCTGTACCTGTACCACTGGCCGATTTACCAGATCATCCGCAGCGAAGCGGGCCGGCCGTTGACCCTGTCGCAGTTCGTGCTAGCGATCATCCTCACGATCCCGATCACCGAGGCCAGCTACCGCTTCGTCGAACTACCTATCCGCGAGGGCCGAATCGCAGAGACATTGAGCGACCATCGGCGACGGACTGCGGAGATCTACCAACGTCGGCGACGGCTGCTCGGCGTCTTCGTCGTGGTGGTCGCGCTCGTCGGCTTTGCCGGTGCCAGCATCGCGCTGGCGCCGAACAGGTGCGTTGGACAGGTCGAGTGTGATCTCGCCGCAGCAACGGCGACCACGGAGTCCATACCTCCCAATTCGTCACCCGTCGACACGGTCGTGTCCGCGCCGGTCGATGGCTCGTCGGCCCCACAGAGCACATCGTCGACCACGTCGTCATCCTCCACGACGTCGACCACGCTTCCCCTCGAGCAACGACCTCCACTCGCCATCGGCGAATCGGTGATGCTGGGCGCCAAGTCAGAGCTCGAGGCGGTGGGATTCGTCGTCGATGCCGCCGAAAGCCGACAGGGCAAAGACTTGGCCGAAGTTGTCGGTCAACTTCGTGCCGCTGGACGGATCGGCAACGTCGTGGTGATCCACATCGGCACCAATGGCGAGGTCTCCGACGACACGTTCGCAGCGATCATGGCGAATCTGCCCGCAGAGGAGGTGAAGTCGGTGTGGTTCCTCACCGTCCGGGCCGACCGCGAGTGGATCGAGGGCAACAACAACCGCATCCTCGGCCTGCCCGCCAAGTACCCGAATGTCAGGGTTGGATACTGGGCGGACTTCGTTCCAGAGATCTCCGGCATGTCCAGCGACGGCTTTCACTTGCGTTTGCCCGAGGCGAAGCAGGCCTACGCCAGCCTCATCAAGGGATGGTCAGACATTCCGCCGGCTGCCTGATTCTCACGCTTGCGACCTCGCAGGTGTGGCGTACTCGATCGTCTGTGTCAGCTCACCGAACGACTGTCGTTCCAAGAGCTGACACAGACGACGAATCACTGGCGCGTGTCGGCAGAGCTGATGCGGCCGTCCTGACTGAGGGCTACGTCGCCCGAGCCCCTGCGTGCTGCAAGTGACGTTCGAGCCCGATTTCATTTCACCACTTCCAGCTGCGCGAGGTCGCGCCGCGCGTAGCGGTTGTGCCAGAACTCCTCCTCAAAGACGGTGTAGAGGCACTCCTGCAATGGGTTCGTGCCGTTCTCGAGCACGTCGATGGGTCGTGTGAATTCCGTCGTTGCAACGGATGCGAGATAGTCGCGAAAGCGCGTGGCCCGCTCCGCGCGCACCGCGAGAGCGTCCGAGACAGTCGGCGTCAGGTCGTAGTCGAGGCCTGGCCACGGGAAGGCGACGGAGCCGCTGTTCGGCAACCCGATCGGGTGGAAGGGCTCTCCGAGGATCGGCGCCGTGAACCACTTGTCCATCGCGAAGACGAGATGTCGCAGCGTCTGGACGAAGGACCACTCCTCGTTGACCGACTCGTGCAGCGTGTCTTCGGGGAGAGCTCTCGCCATGGCGATGGTCTTCGCCCACTCGTCTTCGAGGGCCGCCCACGCTGCGCGCATGCCCTCCGGGTTCACCGGACGGAGCATCGTTCGCAGCGGGTACCACGGGTCGCGCTCGTTCACGTATGCCGTGACGTCGACACCGTTGATGACAACCGTGTCGATCAGCGCGTCGATGTCGACGTTGACGAGCCAGGCGTGGCTGATCTTCGCGTCGGTGAGGTTGACGTCGCGGAATCGGGCACCGCTGAGATCGGCGCCCCAGAACACGGCTCCCGCAAGATCTCCTTCAAACTCCTCCGGCATGCTGCCTCCCGTCGGATTCCCATCATGACAGAGAGATCTTGCTCAGTCGATCGCGCTCCGAGGTCGCAGTCCCGTCATTCCGACTCCCAGCGTGAATTGCCGAGGCTTTACCCTTGCTGTCCTCATGGAATCACCGGTCGATCTGCACCAACGCGAGATGTACGAACTCGCCGTACGCATCGGTGCTTCATGGGTGCAGATCCGGCGTGGCGCGGCGATGGGTTCGTTGCGCGACTACCTGCTCGGCACCGGAGATGAAGCGCTCGAGCAGGGGCAGATGGATTCGCTCGACCTGCTCGCCCGCCAGCCGTCGTGGCGAATGAGCGATCTTGCCGAGGCACTGCGCATCGATCCATCGACGGCCACTCGGGCAGTGCAACGCCTGGTGGGCTCCGGCCTCGCTCTGCGCACGACAAACGACGGCGACGGACGAGTTGTGATGGTCGAGATCACCGACGCCGGTCGGTCGCGACACGCCGACGTCAACGTCAGGCGCGGCCTGCTGATGACCCACATGCTCGGCGCGTTCACCCCGGAGGAGCGACCGGTGCTGGCCGACATGCTCGAACGGTTCGTGACGGCAGTCGACGAGTTCGTCGGGCAGCGCGCCGACTCGCACGTCTGAGTCGGGCACGCACGGCGTTGGGCTGGGTGGGCGGCGCGGGTACCTGCGGCTAGGGTCGACGACGTGGCAGATCGGTCTGAGTTCACACAGCAGGCGATGCAGTACGCACCGCAGTTGTACAGCGCCGCTCTGCGAATGACCCGAAATTCGTCCGACGCAGAAGACCTCGTGCAGGAGACATACCTACGCGGTTTTCGCAGCTACGCAGGATTCGAAGAAGGCACCAACCTGCGCGCCTGGCTGTTTCGGATCATGACCAACCAGTACATCAACACGTATCGCGCCAAGCAGCGCAGACCAATCGAAACCGACCTCGATGATGTCGAGGATCTCTATCTGTATCGCCGCGTCGGCAACCTCGGCGCACTGAGCCGCAGCGCCGAAGACACACTGCTCGAACTGTTCACCGACGAGGAAGTCAAGACCGCTCTCGAGGAGCTCCCCGAGTCGTTTCGCATACCCGTGTTGCTGGCCGACGTAGAAGGGTTTTCCTACAAGGAGATCGCCGAGATGACCGACGTTCCCATCGGCACGGTGATGTCACGGCTGCACCGGGGAAGAAAAGCGATGCACAAGAAGTTGTACGACTTTGCCGAGCAGCGCGGCATGATTTCCGCGGACGACGAGCAGGTGAAAGAACCGACCAATGGCTAACTGCAACGAGACGATCCGCGAACTCGAGGCCTTTCTGGACGGAGCGCTGTCGAAGGACAGTCATCAGGCCATCCACGCCCATCTCGGCGGCTGCACCGACTGTCTGCAGGCCTTCGACTTTCACGCCGAGCTGCGCACGGTGATCGCCGCGAAGTGCCGCAACGACGAGATGCCTCCTGGCCTGCTGTCGCGGATCGAGCGATGCTTCAACGAGGATTTTGACGGCGACGGCCGTATCGGCTGAGGCCAGGACAAGTTCACGATCTCGACGGGTGCTGGCTACGCTGGCCGGCATGACAGCGGTCATCTTTCACTTCTGGCTCGGCGTCATTCTGCTCGCGGTTTCGATCCTGGCGGTCGTCGGCCTGATCGGTGGGTATCTCAAGAAGGTCAGTGCCCCGCAGTTCCCCTCGAAGCGACAGAGCGAAGAATAATCGGGCGCTCCGTGGCTGCCGCTGAGTCGCCCATCGACTGGCGCCGCGCCGAGCAGATCGCCATCCGAATCTCGGGTCGCCACGCGGACCTCGAGTCGATCGCCGGCGATCGCGCAACCAGAACCGCCAACCTGTCACAGATGATCCCGCAGCTGGAGGATCAGATCGAAGCCACCGCCGGGCTGCGCTCGATGTCGGGCCCGGCTGTTGTCGAGGTCATCGACCGGCCGGCCTGGATCAGGGCCAACATCTCCTCGTTCCAGCATCTGCTGGCACCGCTGGTCGAGCAGTGGTCGGAGAAGATGCCGATGAAAGGGATGGCAGCAAGGATCAGCGGCCAGTTGGTCGGCGCCGAGTTGGGCGCGCTTCTGGGATGGATGAGCAGTCGGGTGCTCGGGCAGTACGACCTGCTCTTGGGTCGCGACGACGTCGACGACGCGGTGTACATGGTTGGCCCGAACCTGGCGGCGATGGAGCGGCGCTTCGGCTTCGATCCGGCGGAGTTCCGTACTTGGGTGCTGTTGCACGAGTTGACCCATCGCGCCCAGTTCACCGGCGTGCCGTGGATGCGCGAGCACTTCACCGATCTGGTCAACACCAGCGTGCGAATGGCCAATCCCGATCCACGCCGGATTGCCGAGGCGGTACGCGAGGCCTTCAGTGACCGCGACCGCGCCCGGCAGCATGTCCGCGACAGCGGCGTCTTCGGCCTGATCGCGTCGCCGGAGCAACGCGAGGTGATCCAGCACATCGCCGGATTGATGTCACTGCTGGAGGGCCATGGTGACGTGACCATGAGCCGAGCCGTCGGCGATCTGATTCCATCGGCAACGCGCTTCGGCGCGGTGCTGCAAGCCCGACGACGACGATCCAACCCGCTCACCAGGCTGACGCTCAGGCTCGCGGGGATCGAGGGCAAGCTCAACCAGTACGCCGCGGGCGAGCGGTTCATTGCCGCGATCGAGGTCGACGGTGGACCGCGTGCCATCGACGTCTGCTGGAGAGCCCCGGCCAACCTGCCCTCCTTGGAAGAGATCCGCAGCCCTCAGCTGTGGCTCGACCGCGTCGGAGCACTCGTTGGTTGAGACCGAGCCGGCCACGCTGAACCTGCTCGCCAAGTGCACGTTCCCGCCATCGGGCACCACGGTCACCTGCGCCGTCTCGGGAGGCGCCGATTCGATGACGCTGATGGTGTTGGCCGTCGCCGCGGGGTGCACGGTCACTGCGGTGCACGTCGACCACGGCCTCCGATCCGGGTCTGCGATGGAGGCCGAGGTTGTGGCAGCGGTCGCCGAACGTTTCGGGGCGGCGTTTCGCGCCGAGACCATCGACGTTCCCGGTGGGCCGAATCTCGAAGCCAGAGCCCGTGAAGCCCGTTACGCAGTGCTGCCCGACGACGTCATGACCGGCCACACCGCCGATGACCAGGCAGAAACCATGCTGCTCAACCTGATGCGGGGTGCATCCAGCACCGGGCTGGCCGCGATGCGGCCAGGACCTCGACGACCGATCCTCGCCCTTCGACGGGCCACCACTGTCCGGTTCTGCCATGCGGTGGGCATCAAGGCGGTCGACGACCCCACCAACCGCGACCCGGCATTCCTTCGCAATCGCGTTCGCCACGAACTGCTGCCGCTGATGAACGAGATGGCCGTTCGCGACCTCGTGCCCGTGCTGACCCGACAAGCCGGGCTGCTGCGCGACGACGGTGACCTGCTCGACCAGCTGGCCGAATCGATCGATCCCACAGATGCCAAACGGCTGACCGCGGCGCCGGTTCAGCTGGCTAGGCGCGCTGTGCGGCGATGGCTCACAACCGACCATCCGCCTGACGCGGCGACCGTGGAGCGGGTGCTGCGTGTCGCCAGCGGGCAGGCCAGCGGTTGCGATATCGGTTCGGGGCGACGTGTCGAACGATCGCGGCAACGATTACAGCTGCTCGGCCAACCAACGAAGGCGCCGAGCAGATAGCCTCGCAATCCGAATGTTTGCGCTCGATGGAGGACACTGCTGATGCCACCGCGGCTTCGGGGCAAGTGGGCATTGGGCATTACCCCCCGCAACTTCACCTGGATCATGAAGGACAAGCTCGCCGTCTGCGAGCGTCCTGGCGGCTATGGCGACAACCATCGGCGCGTCCGCCGCCAGGAGGAGATCATCTGGTTGCGCGAGAACGGTTTCGGGTGCCTGATCAGCATCATCCCGGCTCCGCACAACCTCCACAACTACGACGAACTGGCCCTTCCGTACCTGCATCGGCCGTTCACCGGCATTGACGATCTCGGGCAATGGCTGCGCAACTTCTACGTCGAGCTCGGCGCCCTCCTGGAGGGCAGCACCAAGGTCATCGTCCACAACGAGCCCGTCGATGATCGCCTGATCGGAATCATGGGTGGCTACATCCGTTGGAGCGGTCTGGTCGACGACCCGTCGCAGGCCATTGCGATCACCGAACGAATCGCTGGTCGGCAACTCGATCCGTTCGCCCGCGAAGTGATCCTGATGGTGCACGAGCTCCGGTAGGCAACCGCGCCCGGCCACGTATGCTGGCGCGATGAGCGACAACCCCGCCAGCTGGCATCCGGACCCGATGGGCCGCCATCAACTGCGATATTGGGACGGCAAGGTCTGGACCGATCATGTCAGCGACAACGGTGTGCAAGCCACCGATGCACTGCAGAAGCGGGGCCTCGACAGGGTCGATTCGGCCTTGACGATCGGCAACGAAGGCGACCCGGCGAAGATCCAGCAGCAGTTGCACGGCGAGGCACGGCACCGCAGCGCCAACGTCAGCGACGCCGCCTTCGTCGGTGGCGGGACGATCTTCACAGAGCCGATCCTGGTGGTCAACCAGAAGGCCAAGTTGATCGAACTGAACAACCAGTACAGCGTGTTCAACCAGAGTGGCCAGCAGATCGCATCGGTCAACCAGGTCGGACAAAGCGCGGCGAAGAAGGCCGTTCGGTTGTTGACAAGCTTCGACCAGTTCATGACCCACAAGCTGGAGATCGCCGACTCTGCCGGACGTGTGCTGCTGAAGATCACTCGACCCGCAAAGGTGATGAAGAGCACGGTCATCATCAGCGATGGCAACGATCAAGAGGTCGGCCGCATCGTGCAAGACAACATGTTCGGGAAGATCCACTTCAGCCTGCAAGCCGGTGGCCACACCTACGGGGCGATCAAAGCTGAGAACTGGCGGGCCTGGAACTTCCGGATCGAGGACCACACCGGTGTCGAAGTGGCCCGCATCACCAAGACGTTCGAAGGCGTGGCCAAGACGATCTTCACCACCGCCGACAACTACGTGGTGCAGATCCACACCCAGATCCCGCAGCCGCTGAACTCGCTCGTTGTTGCGGCTGCGTTGTCGGTGGACACTGCCCTCAAGCAGGACTCGCGGGGCTTTGGCTAGCCGCCGCTACCTGGCGGAGTGATCCGTCGCGGGGTGGGCCCGCTGACAATCACGACGTCACGACGATGCACGGGCGGCGGTACGTACACCGTGGTGGTGGTCGGCTCCGCAACCGTGGGAGCCGGCGCGACGACCACAGGCACCGTGGTGGTCGGCGCCGCCGGCACAACTCCGTTGGGCTGCGGAGGCACTGCGGTGACCTTGCAGCCATCGACAGCTTTCACGGTAGCCGTCGGGTTGATCGAGGCGCCGCCCCCTGGGTGAATCTCGAAGTGCAGATGCGGGATCGGGGCATTGCCGGTCATGCCGACCTGCCCGATGATCTGACCGGCCTTGACTGCAGATCCGACCGACAACCCTGGGGCGAATGCGCTGAGATGGGCGTAGAAGAAGTAGGTACCGCCGGCAGCGGTCAAGCGCCATCCATTCCCCGACAACGAGCCTGGGGCGTTGTGGTACTGCTTGGTGAGCGTGCCGTCGATCACGGCGTAGACCCACTGACCGGACTTGGCAATGATGTCGACGCCTTCGTGGCCTCGAACAGTGCCCCGCGGTGCGCCGTACGTGTCGACGAACGAGCAGGGTCCCTGCACCGGAAACGCCGGCATCGACACCGTAACGCTCGCCGCGGGAGCTGCGGTCGGGGTCGTTGCGGTCGTCGTGGGCACCGTCGTTGCCGTCGTCGCCGCGAGCGTTCCGCTGGGCAGGCACAGGGTTTGCCCGGGATGGATCACGGTTGCGGCTGTCGCCGCATTGGCATTCATCAGCGAGGACATCGTGACCTTGACGCGAGATGCGATCCGGCTCCACGAGTCGCCGCTGACCACCGAATAGGTCGCACCAGGGCACGCCGCGGCACTGGAGGTCCCCGCGGCCATGGCAATCTCGGTAACCGGGACGACACCGATTGCAAACATCAAGGTCGCGAAGATCCAGCGGCTGCGGGTCGACGCTTTGCGCGCCCCTACCCCGTTGTGCTGTTCGGACACATGTCGCATCCGCTACTCCCTTCGCTACCAGAGGTATCGGCAAGCCCAACAACGCACTTGAGGGACCTTCGACCCGATAGCGTTCTGAACATGCGCGGGCAACGTGTGCTCGTCAGCGGGATGGGCGGAGAACTCGGTTCACTCGTCGCGTCACTGCTCGAAGCCGAGCCCTGGGTGGGCTCGATCCTTGGCATTGACGTCGATCCGCCACGGCGCCGGCTGCGCCGCAGCGAGTTTCATCTGATCGATCCGAGCGACCGCCCCCGGATCGTCGATGTGGTCACCGGTTTCGACCCGCATGTGCTGGTTCACCTTGCCGTGTGGGAGCCCGACGCCCGAGCAGGCACCACGCGCGCCAAGCGGCTCACCTGTGAAGCCGCCACGTCGATCATCTCCGCGGCAGCCGAGAGCCGATCTCTGGAAGCCATCGTCGTGCGCAGCGGGATCGAGATCTACGGCCGCGGTCGCGGATCGCTCACACGCCCCGACGAAGACGCGCCGACCCATCCGTCCAGCGAGTACGGCCGCATGGTCGCCGACATCGAAGCGACCGCTCACAGCGTCGGGGCTCGGATCGGGGTCGCTGTCAGCGCCCTGCGTTTGGCTCCAGTGCTCGGGCCCCACGTACCGAGCCCGCTCGGCCGCAGCCTTCGGCAGCCAGTCGTGCCCTTCAGCGTGCTGGCCGATTCGCCCTTCGCCGTGATCCTCGATTCCGACGCGGCACGAGCGTTTGTCGCCGCCGCCGAGCAACGCCCGCAGGGTCCCCTCAATGTCGTAGCTCCGGGAGCAATCACCACCATGCAGGCCATCCGCCGTGGCCGTCGCCTTCCGTTGCCGCTCGTCGGGCCCGAGTGGCGACTGGTACGCCACCTCAGCCATCTGCTCGGTGCACCGCTGCCAGAGCATGTCATGGAGTTGATCCATCGTGGCCGCCTCGCCGACGGCGCCAGATTGACGTCGGCTCTCGGCATCACACCGCGTGTCAGTACCCAAGATGTGATCGATCGATTGTTCGAATGGGAAGCGATCGTACGCATTCCGGCAAGTCAGGCAGCCTGACCATGAATCCGGTCATCCGCCTTCCGCGATCGTGGTATCCGGCCGACTCGGTCGACGAATGGGGCCGCGATGCCCACCTCATCGAACTGCTCACGCCTGCGGCCACGTTGCGGTGGGACGTCAGCGTCGGCGGTGTGCACCACCTGCCCAAACGCGATGGAGCATTGCTCGTGACCAACTCGCGGTTCCTCTCACTCAGCACGATCTACGCGGCGTGGGCGTTGAGCCAGACCATCGGTCGCCCGGTGCGTTTCGGTGGTCGCCCCGACATCGCCCCGCTCGGGCCGTTGCTGCAACGACTCGGCGGGTTGCTGAACAAGCCCGAAGAGATCAGTGGCGCGTTGCGTGCCGGCGAGTTGGTGGTCGTCTCGGCCAAGGGCACTCGCGATCCGCGTCACGCCGGTCCTGTCGATCCCAAGTTGATCGCTGCCGCTGTCAGCAGTGGCACAGCCGTGTATCCGGTTGCCTCGATCAGCACGCCGTTCGGTCGCACGGCTCGAGTCGAGGTTGGCCCCGTGGTTCGGTCCCGGCGGAAGCGGCGTGGTCCGCTCGCCGAACTCGAACTGGCCGAGCTGACGCAACGCCACATCCAGCGACTGATCGACGGTCTCGGCGGATTGCACACCGGTGTGGCACCGATTGACTTCCTGGCGGAGGGCTGATGGCATACGCGCGCGCGAGCGACGGCGCTCGAATCCACTACGAGGCCTTCGGTCGCCACGATTCGCCCGCAGTGCTGATGATTCAAGGCCTCGGTGCCGACAAGCACGGCTGGGACATGCAGCGCTTCGGGCTGGCGCGTCACTACCGAGTCATCGCGTTCGACAATCGCGGGGCAGGCCGCAGTGACAAGCCGTTCGGCACCTACTCGATCGAGCAGATGGCCGATGATGCTGTTGCGGTTCTCGATCACGTTGGCGTCGACGCTGCGCATGTTGTCGGGGCCTCGATGGGGGGTGCCATCAGCCAGTTGATGTGCGTTCGGCACCCGACCAGGGTGCTGTCGCTCACACTGGCGTGTACCGCCTGCCGCAACCAGCCGTGGCGACGCGAGCTGCTCGAGCGATGGATGCAGACCGCACACGAGCGCGGCATGGGCGCGATGACCAGCGAGGCTGCCCGATGGGTCATGGCGCCCCGCTCGTTCCGCCGTCTCGTGCCCACCTTCGGTTGGTTGGGGCCATTGGCAATGGGGCGGCCAACGCATTCGTTCGTCGCTCAGGTGAGGGCAATCCTGGCGGCCGCCGACGACCTCGCCGACGAACTGCACAAAGTCCATGTGCCGACCCTCGTGGTCGTTGGCAACCAAGACATCCTGACCCCTCGCGGCGACAGCGAAGAGATCGCCGAGCGCATCCCTGGTGCAGAGCTGGTCGTGATCTCGGGTGCCGCCCATGGCTTCATGGTCGAGCACGCCAGTACCTTCAACAAGATCTTGAAGGAGTTCCTGCACCGGGTGAGCCACGTCCAACCGGCCGCTGCAGCTCCTCGCTAGATGATCGAGTACGGCCCAGCCCTGCGCGACGCGCTGACTGCCAACCTCGCCAACCATCCGATCGCCGCGATTCCTCGCGACGATCGACGTCGTGCCGCCGTGGCCGTTGTCGTGGTCGACAGCGACGTGACGTCGCCGGACTCCCACCAGTTCACTGTGGAAGAAATGGCCGACGTCCCGGGCGACATCACCGGCTTCGACGGTCGAATCGAAGGGGTGGCCGGTGGGGCTGCGTTCTTGTTGTGTCGTCGGGCCGTGAAGATGAATCGTCACGCCGGGCAATGGGCGCTTCCCGGCGGGAAGATCGACGAAGGCGAAACGGTCGAGGCCGCCGCGCTTCGAGAGATCGAAGAGGAGCTCGGGCTCCCGGTCGACTCGTCGCAGGTGCTCGGTGTGCTCGACGACTATCCAACGAGATCGGGCTTCGTGATCACGCCGATCGTGATCTGGGGTGGTCCCGACGTCGTGCTGCAACCGGATCCCAGCGAGGTCGCCCACGTGCTTCGCATCGGTCTGCACGAACTCTGTCGTCCGGACTCGCCCCGCTTCGTCTCCATCCCTGAGAGTGATCGCCTTGTCGTACAACTGCCGATTGGTTGTGACCTCATCCACGCCCCCACCGGGGCCGTGCTGCTGCAGTTCCGCTGGGTCGCGATCGACGGCAAAGCCGGAGCGAGGGTCAACGAGTTCGAACAACCCGTCTTCGCCTGGCGCTGACCGATGCCGCCCGACGGCGAGGGCTAGAGGCTGCCGGTGTGGCCGAAGCCGCCGCCGCGATCGTCACCGTCGAGCGAGTCGACCACATGCCACTCGACCTCCTCGACGCGTTGAATCACCAGTTGGGCAAGACGGTCGCCGCGGTTGATGATGAACGGTTCGTGCGGATCGGTGTTCAGCAGCACCAACTTGAGCTCGCCGCGATACGCCGAATCGATCAGTCCAGGTGTGTTGGCCATGGTCAGGCCGTGTTTCAGCGCATTGCCGCTGCGTGGTAGCACGAATCCGGCAAAGCCGAGGGGGATGGCGATGGCAACTCCGGTCGGCATCAACAATCGGCCGCCGTTGGGAGCGACAACGCCGTGTTCGCGTGCGCGCAAATCGAGGCCTGCATCGCCCGGGTGGGCGTACGAGGGAAGGGGAAGATCGGGGTCGAGTCGAACGATCGGCACGGAGAGCACAACATGCGACTCTGCCACACCGAAGTGATGGCTGGCTACGCTCCGGCAATGGTTTCGCCACAGCGCCCGCCCAGCGTCGACTCGCTGGCGCGACTGATGGCCGACAGCGGCCTGCCCCACGCGGTGTGCGTCGAGCTGGCCCGCCAGGCTGTCGCCGAGGGACCGGCGAGCTTTGAACAGGGCGCTGCAGTCACCCGCGCCAACCTCTTTGCCCGCTCACTGCTCGGGCCGGTGATCAATGCGACCGGCGTGTTGCTGCACACCAACCTGGGGCGCGCACCGCTGCACATCGTGCATCCGCCGACGGCGATGTACATCGAGTTCGATCTGCGCACGGGTGAGCGCGGTTCGCGACAGCACGCAGTCGGCACGTTGCTGGCGATGCTCTGCGGTGCGGAGGCGGCGATGGTGGTCAACAACAACGCCTCCGCCGTGTTGCTCGTGCTCGCCGCCATCGCCCGCGACCGGCAGGTCGTGGTCAGCCGTGGCGAAAGCGTGGAGATCGGCGGCGGCTTTCGGATCCCCGATGTGATGGAGCAGTCAGGCGCGCACCTGGTCGATGTTGGAACCACCAATCGCACTCGGTTGGCCGACTACCGCAAGGCGTTCGGCCGCAAGAACGCCGACGTCGCTGCGATCTTGAAGGTGCACCCCAGCAACTACCGCGTCGAAGGGTTCGTGGAGACCACGCCGATCGCCGAGTTGACCACACTCGATGTTCCGGTGATTGCCGACATCGGCAGCGGGTTGATCGACGCCAACTGCCCGTGGCTCGCCGGCCCTCCCCCTGCCTGGTTGCACGGTGAGCCTGCGGCTCGGCAGTCACTCCTCGACGGTGCCGCCCTCGTGACATTCAGCGGCGACAAGCTGTTCGGTGGTCCACAAGCTGGCATCATCGCCGGGCGCAGCGATCTGGTGGCGATGTGCGAGCAGCACCCGTTGGCGCGTGCGTTGCGTCCGGGCAGCCACGTGATGGCGGCGATGCAGCGCACCACGCTGGCCTATCTCGACAAGACGGCCGTCACCGACATCCCGTTCTGGGCGATGGTTGCGGCAACCACCGACGACCTGCACACCAGGGCGGGCGAGATCATCGCCGCCGCCGGTGTTGGAGTGATCGAGGCCACCGAGGCGGTGCCCGGTGCCGGCTCGGCGCCAGGTACGACGATCCCGTCGATCGGTATTCGCATTGCCGGTGATCAACTGGCAGTGCTGCGATCGTGCGACCCGCCGGTCGTCGCTCGCACGCGCGACGGGTCGACGTTTCTCGACTTGCGCACCGTCGAACCCGGCAGCGACGGCGCTGTGGCGGCGGCCCTGCGGCGATGCGCGTAGTCGCGACCGCCGGTCATGTCGACCACGGCAAGTCGTCGCTCGTCGAGGCGCTGACCGGCACCAACCCCGACCGACTCGACGAGGAGCGGACGCGTGGGCTGACCATCGACCTCGGCTTCGCCCACACGATCCTTCCCAGCGGCGCGGGTATCAGCTTCATCGATGTTCCCGGTCACGTGCGATTCATCGGCAACATGCTGGCCGGTGTGGGCGGGGTCGATGCGTGCCTGTTCGTGGTCGCCGCTACCGAAGGGTGGAAACCTCAGAGCGAAGAGCATCTACGCATCCTCGAATTGATCGGGCTCGGTCATGGGATGATCGCGCTCACCAAGGTCGACCTGGTGGACGACGAGTGGCGCCAGTTGCAGGAGCTGGAGATTCGAGATCGACTCGCCGGAACCTTCCTGGCCGACGCCGTGATCGTGCCGTTCAGCGCGACCACCCGCGCCGGTCTCGACGACGTGCGCGCCGCGTTGGACGCAATGGTGCATCAGACACCCGCTGCGCGCGACGAGGGCCGCCCGCGCCTGTGGGTGGATCGTGTCTTCGCGGCCAAGGGCAGTGGCACGGTGGTCACCGGCACGCTGACCGGTGGCTCGCTGCATGTCGATCAGGCGGTGCACGTCGACGAGCGTGCCGTTCGCATCCGCGCCGTTCAATCGCATGGCGAGGCCCACACCTCGATCGGGCCCGGCAATCGTGTCGCGCTCAACCTCGTCGGCATCGACCACAGCGAACTGCAGCGCGGCGATGCCGTGACTCTGGTCGGGCAATGGAGGCCAACACAACGGTTCGACGCCTCGCTGCACGTGCTACCGGATCTGCACCACCAGGTGACGCGGCGCGGCGCCTACCTCGCGTACATCGGCTCGGGCGAGTTCCCGGTGAAGCTGCGTGTGCTCGGCCACGACGCCATCCCAGCGGGTGGCTATGGGCTGGTTCGATTGCACCTCGCGACCTCGCTTCCGTTGGTGCTCGGCGATCGCTACGTGTTGCGCGAATCGGGCCGCGACGAGACGGTCGGCGGTGGCGAAGTACTCGATGTCGCGCCGGTGTTGCCGGCCTCGAAGGCAGCGCCTGACCGGTCGATCGACCGCGTGATCGCCGAACGGGGCTGGGTGACGGTTGACGACCTCGAGGCCCTCACCGGCGAGCGGCGCGAACCCATGCTCGGACAGGCCGTGGTCTCACCACGGTGGCTCCAGGCAACGCAGCTCGACGTCACGGCGCGCATCGAGGCCGCCGGCGAACTCGGGCTCGACATCGCCGAGCTCGACGACCGCCGGCGTGCCGCCGTGAACACCATCGACGGCATCGTGATCGAAGCCGGCAGGGCCCGCCGATCCGAGGCCCGCGATCCGCTCCTCGACCACCCGTTCGTCACGGCCTTGCTGGCGGCAGGCGTCACACCGCCGGACCCGGTCGGCATCGACAAGGGCGAACTGCGCGAACTCGTGCGACGCAAGATGATCATCGAACGCGATGGCATCTTCTTTCACCCGACAACCATCGACAGCGTCGCCTCCGCAGCTGCGCGCCTGCTGAGTACGTACCCAGAGGGGTTCACCGTGTCACAACTGCGCGACGACCTGGGCGTCTCGCGCAAGTATGCGCTGCCATTGGTCAACGAGTTGGATGGGCGCGGCGTCACTCGACGGCGCGGCGACCTTCGGGTGGCGGGTCCACGCTTGCCTTCCGCCGGCGCAGGCTCGGCACCCGCCTGAGCCCGCGTTGTTTGGTGTGATCAAGACTGCGTTCGAGATCGCGGGCAGCCTGCGCAACGCGCACGTCGTTGGTGATCACCTCACTGAAGTGCTGCGGGTCGGCGAGCAACCAACTGTGCGATCCCTCGACAACCGTTCCCTCGACACCCGAGGCAACACACAGCGCCTCGAACGACTCGCGCGGGATGATGCCATCGCGGGTGCCCCACAGGATCGTGATCGGCAGACCGCGATCGCGGAGCCGCTCGAGCTCTGCGCGCAGGTCGGCGCGCCGGGCCAGGTTGGCGACGCGGATGATTGCGCGCGGGTTGCGCACCAGATTGGGTACCAGGTCCTCGAACACGACCGGCAGAACGCGCGTTGCTTGACGCACGGGCCACACGTCGCTGGGGAAGTGCAACCCCCAGTCCCACAATGGCCGTTCACCGATGCTGCGTAATGTACGCCCATTGCGCCACGCGGACCCGCCTATCGAGTTGACCAGCACGAGCGAACGCACCCGCGTCGGCATGTCGTGGGCCAGCTTGATCGCCACTCCGCCGCCGAACGAATGGCCGACCAGTACTGCAGGTTCTTCGATCTCCAACGCGTCGAGCAGGTCGGCGACCCACTTCGCATAGCCGCTGATCGAGAACGCGTCGCCCTTCAGGTCACCGCTGCCACCGAAGCCGGGCATCGACGGGGCGATCACCATGCACCCCTGGTCGGCGATCGCCTCGATCACCTTGCGGTAGGTGTGCTGCGCCAACGCCCACCCATGCAGCAGCACGACCGGCATCCCCTCGCCCGCCATGCTGTAGGCCGCTGGTCTGTCCTGCACCCAGGTGCGTTGATTGACGACGATCACGAGTCACGAATTCTTACTGTTTGGCTCGCCGCTCGCGATAGTCACGCGCCGCGCCCTCTTCCGGCTCGACCTCCAACGTGACACCGTCTATTGCTACGACCTTCAACACGGCGCCGGCAGTGATCGGCGTCGCTCTGTTGGTACGCGCCCGCCAGCGAGCACCACTGACCATCGCCACACCCTCAGGATCGATCGACGTCGTCGCCGTTCCCTCGTGACCGATCATCCACTCGCGCCCGATGGTCGGCGTCGCGAATCGCGTGCGCACCATCGACGGCATGCCGACGATGAACGTCAGCATCACTCCGCCCACGGCGACGATCAGGGTGATCCATCCCAGACGTAGATCATTACCGGGCACGGGTCGGTACAGATACCACGCACCGATGATGAACAGCACGATGCCAACCCCCGTCCACGTTCGCGGGATGCCGACCTGCACGTCGATGGCGAACGCGAGCATCGACAACACCAGCACCACGACCGCTGCCGGTCTCGTCGGCAACGCGCTGAGGCCATAGCAACCGAGCAGCGCACACACCGCACCCACCCCGCCGCCGATGCCGACACCGGCAGTGAAGAACTCGAATATCAACAACGCCAAACCGATGACGAACAGCAAGAAGGCCATCGGCGGGCTGGCGACCGTGTGCATGACCTCGTCGAACAGGCCGAGCCCACTGAAGACCGGCACCGTCGAGATGTTCTGCTCCTCGCCCTTGTCGTTGAGTTGCTTCACGACGGTATTGACCTCGCGACCGTCGACTGTTGTGCCATCCATCGCCAACACCATGTTGCGCACGGTCGGCACGCCCTGATCGGTGGTGTCGAGCTTCAACACTCCGGCGGCGCGCGCGTCGTTGAAGCTCATCGAACCGTCAACCAGATCTGCGGTCGCGTTGCCGAAGCTGATCGGTGCACCGTCGACCGTCAGCGGCGTGCTGATGTAGCCGATGCGGCTGCCGCCGACCATGGCCGTGACATCGGCAACCGCCATCAGCTGCGCCGGCAACCCGTAGGCGCGCGACGAGCGCGACGGCCCGACCCAGATGCCGATCGGCACGTCGGCGTCGGCGACGCGCTGCAACAGCACGGTCATTTCGGCGTCGGATACCACGGCACCGCGGCTGGTGAGTTGCAGGATCAGCGCCTCGGAACCGTTGGTTTCGGCGCGCTCGACTGCCTCGATGATGGAGCGCACGACGATCTTGTCGAAGATCCCCGAGACCTGCAGCACGTCGACGGGCGCCAGTTGCGATGCGTCGGTCGCAACTGATGGGGGTGTTGATGCGTGCACTGACGGTGACAACAGCGACAGACCCGCCAACCCGACAAGGGGCGCGATGAGAATGGTGATCGCTAGCCTGCGCACAAGTGCCTCCGAAGAGCGTGAATCCGCTGCAGTTCCTGACCAACGCCCACGTTGCCATCGTTGCTGGCAAGGGGGGTGTCGGGAAGACCACGGTAACCGCAGTTCTGGCCCGAGCGGCAATCGACAGCGGCCTTCGCGTGCTGGTCGTCGAGCTCGACGGCAAGCCGATGCTGGCCTCGTTGGTCGGCAGTGACATTCCCTGCCTGGCGCTGACGCCCGCCGCTGCGCTGGCCGAATACCTCGACACGCACGGGCTCGGACGCGTCGCCAAACGCCTTGCTACCAGTGGCGTCATCGAGGTGGTCGCCACGGCGGCGCCAGGTATCGACGACATCGTCGTGCTCGGCAAGATCAAGCAGCTCGAGCTGAGCGGCAACTACGACTTGATCGTCGTCGATGGGCCCGCTGCGGGGCACGCCATCACGTTCCTGATGGCGCCGGCCAACCTGTTGAAGTTGGTGCGCGGGGGCCCCATCCACAGCCAGGCCGTCGACGTGGCCGATCTGTTGAGGGATCCGGCGCGCAGCCAGGTGATCCTGGTGACGCTGCCCGAGACCACCCCCGTCAACGAGGTCATCGAAACCGCTCACGCCCTCCGCGAGGAAGGCGGGCTTCGACTTGGCCCCGTCGTCGTCAACGCCTTCGACGACGGCGACGATCTGCCGCTCGAGCGCGCCCAAGTCGATACGCCACTGCGCGCCGCTGCCGAGTTCCGCAACGCTCGGCGCGCCCTGCATCGACAGGAGGCCGCGCGGCTCGATGAAGCGCTGGACCTCGACCAGATCCGCCTCCCGGTGGTGGCATCGCAATCACTCGATCATGACTCGATCGCACAACTCGCGGAACGCCTGGGAGATCAGTCGTGAGCGAGCTCGGCGTGCTGATCGAGACCGCCGATGTCGTGGTGTGCTGCGGTTCCGGTGGGGTCGGCAAGACCACGACAGCCGCGGCGCTGGGGCTGCAGGCGGCACGCAACGGTCGACGCTGCGTCGTCGTGACGATCGATCCCGCCAAGCGGCTCGCCGACGCCTTGGGTGTGCCAGGCGGACTGACCAACGATCCGATTCAACTGGCCACTCCGGCAGATTTTGGCGAGGGCCCCGGAGAGCTGTGGGCGTTGATGCTCGACACGGCGACGACGTTCGACGGGCTGGTCACCGCCAACGCCGCCAACCCCGAGCAGGCGAACCGGATCCTGACCAACTCGTTCTACCGCAACATCGCCGGCTCGCTGGGTGGCACCCAGGAGTACATGGCTGCCGAGCGCCTGCTGGCACTGCACCGCGACGAGCGGTTCGACCTGGTGATCGTCGACACGCCCCCGACCCGCAATGCCCTCGACTTCCTCGACGCGCCGCGCACGTTGTCCCGCTTCCTCGACCATCCGGTGTTCAAGCTGATGATGATGCCGACTCGGCGAGGCCTGCGTGTGTTGAGCATCGCCGCCCAGCCGCTGCTGCGGTCGATCGGCAAGGTGATCGGCAGCGAAGTGCTTGCCGATGCCCTCGCGTTCTTCCAGGCCTTCGACGGCATGGAGACCGGTTTCCGCAATCGCGCCGACGAGGTGATCGAGTTGCTGCACGGTGAGACCACCCGGTTCGTGCTGGTGGCGTCGCCACGCGTCGACACCATCGACGAAGCCCGCTTCTTCGCCGACCGGCTGGTCGAGAAGGATCTGGTCGTCGCCGCGATCATCGTCAACCGGGCAACGCCCGACTTCGGCGAGCCTTCTGGAAAGCGACCACGGCGTGCCGACGACGCTGCCCTGTACGACAACCAGGCCCAGTTGCATGCGCTCGCGGTCGGCGAGCACGCCCAGATTGCTCCGCTGGTGGCCGAGACCGGTCGGGAACCGACGTGGGTGCCGTTGCTGCCGGGCGATGTGCACGAGTTGAAAGCGCTCGACACGATCCGCTCGTTGCTGTTCACCGGTTCAGCGGCCGCGCAAGCGAGCCGGTAGGGTCGACCCCGTGCACATCCTGGTGGCCACCGACGCCGACCACGTCCTCCACGACATCACCGCAGCGCTCGGCGGGCCCGAGGTGTCGTTCACGGTGTGCCGCAATGGGCGCGATGTTTCCGACGTCGTCGAAAAGCGCATGCCCGACCTCGTGGTGCTCGACCTGCAGATCGGTTCGATGGGCGGTATGGCCGTGACCATGGCGCTGCGACTCGACGAGAGTGCCGGCACCCTGCCGCGCGTGAAGGTCCTGATGCTGCTCGATCGCCAGGCCGACATCCACCTCGCCAAGCGCTGCGCCGCCGACGGCTACCTGGTCAAGCCACTGAATCCGCTCAGCCTGAAGCGAGCGGCTCGAGCGATCCTCGCGCCGCCGGTGGCACCTGCCCAGCCGGTCGACGACGAAACGTCTGAGGAAGAGCCCGCCCCCGTCGGATAGATTGCACAGGCACTTTCGGGGTGTAGCGCAGCTTGGTTAGCGTGCCACGTTCGGGACGTGGAGGTCGGGAGTTCAAATCTCCCCACCCCGACCATTCGAGCTCTGCTCGACAGCAGGCAAGGCGGGCAGTTGTGTGTGCGTCGCCAAGCCGTCGGCAGCGGGTCGCTGGCAGGCCTACCGCCGGGACGGGTCGGAAAAGTCAGGGGAGTAGCGCGAGCACGGACCTCGAAACTTCTTGGAGATTCTTTGCTGAAGAGGTTGCGAACGTGTGTTCGTGACGATAACTGGGAATTAATGGCCCAGGAACTCGTCACCGCCTTGGAGATGGCGCTGTCAGAGTGTGCCGCGGCCGACCTTTCGCTGTTGTCTGACAGCGATGTTGCTGCATTGGTGGTCGATCTGCGGCGTGTCGCTACACGGCTGGAGGCCGAGATCGCCCGTGTGGTGCATGCAGTCGGGCAGGCCGAGGTGTGGCGGGTCGCTGGGGCGACATCGATGGAAGCCTGGTTGGCGAACGAGACCCACATCTCGATGCGTTCGGCACACGATCAGGTCCGCCTTGCCGGCACCCTCGCCGCCTCACCGATCGTCGCCGAGAAGATGGCCGACGGCGAACTGTCGGTCGACAACGTCCGCCTGTTGGGTGCCGTGGTCGGCCAACAGGGATTTGATGGTGATGCCGAACTGCTGTTGGGGATCGCCTCCGGCTCACCGCGCGACACCCGGCGAGGATTGGAGCGATGGCTGGCATTGACCGATACCGCCGGCGAAGTCGAACGAGAAGAAGCGTTGTGGTTGAAACGGCATCTCACGTTCACCTCGAACGGTGATGGGATGTACGACGTCAAAGGCTTGTTGATGCCCGACGACGTCGCTGCCGTCACCGCCGCACTGGATCACATCGTCGGCGCGGCCTACGCCGACGAAACCGGCCGCCCACACCACACCCGTATCGCCGACGCCTTGATCGAACTGTGCAAGGCATACAACGCGGGGACCGTCATCGGCGGACGCGAGCGTCCGAAGGTGTTGATGACGGTGCCCTTCGAGACCGTCGTCGAACTCGGCGCGGCCCGCAGGGTGATCATTGGCATCGACCCCACGATCTCCCCCGAGGCGGTCCGTACGCTGTGCTGCGACGCTGAACTGAACCGGGTCGTGACCCGCGGCAAGTCAACGATCCTCGACTACGGGACCACCACACGTGTTGCGTCGGATGCCCAGTACTACGCGATGGTCGCCCGCGATGGCGGATGTCGATGGCCAGGATGCGATCGGCCGCCCGGATGGTGCGAAGCCCATCACTTCGACGAAGTGATCCGAGACGACGGCCCAACTGACCTGATCAATCTCGGACTGTTCTGCTCGACACACCACCACTACCTACACAAACCCGACTGGCAACTGATCGGTGACGCCGACAACCTGTGGATACGCAAGCCCGACGGAACCTTGATGGCCGCACCATGCCGCGGACCGGCACTCACCAACCCACGACAACTTCAACTTGTCGACGCATGAAGAGCCGTGGCATGCGCCCGAAGCGAAAAGCGATCCAATCAGCCGCCTGTAGTGAGCCAGCGGATCACGTTGCGGGTCACTTGCTGTACCAACGGGTCGCTGTCGAGGCCGTAGCACCAGTCGGTGGTGCCGGCGTTGAACACTCGACCCTTGCCTTTCGAGAACGTCCCCATCACGGCATGGTTGTGGGCGATGCGGGCGATGTTCTCCGGCGACGCCGACCCGAACAGCCAGGCAGCCACGCCTTCGAGATCGCCTGGTGGGTCGACGCTGGCCCACAGCGCCTTCGGCGCCTCGCACGTGGTCGGCGTGATCGAGATCAACCGCGCTGGTGCAGTTGCGAGCACCTCGAGGCCGGCGGGGGTTCCGTCGTTGTACGTCGGCACCGGGTCACCGTTGACCATGGTGAGTTCGCAGCCATCGGTCTCGTAGCCGACGATCCTCGATGGTCCTCCCAGCACGTCGCCATATCGAAGGTCGGTGTCAGCGAACACCGGATGATCGGGTCGATGGATGTTGTACCCGCCAGAGCTCCGCGGTGTGACCTGCCCGACTCGCGCGTACCCGCCGCGCGTGAAGCTGAGTCCGATCGTCTGCGCCTCAGGTCGGCCGATCGAGGGCAGCGACCACATCGACGTGATGAGGTGCTGATCGGCGGTACCGACCACGGGGTCCTTCGATTGAGCCCGCGCTTTGTAGCAAACCATCGTGCGGCCATCGTCTTCGTAGCGCACCTGCCAGAAGCAGGTGTTGCCCGAAAAGATCGCCCACGAGCCGCCATCTTCGACGAACGCGTCGGCGCGATCGCGCATGCCTGCCGACCAGTACTCGTCGTGGCCGACGCTCAGCATCAGCCGCCGCCCGGCGAGCACCTCGGGGTGGAACTCGAGGTCGGAGTTGATGGCGTAGTCCAGCGTGATGCCTTCGGTCTCGGCCCAGCGCACGAAGCGCCGCTCAGCATTGTGCCAACTGCCCGACGCACACCACAGCGGGTACTCGAAGTCGGCGAGGTACTGCTGCAGTTGGTGATGCTCTTCGTCAGGCTCGTCGGGCAGGCTCGCCACGCG